>DATKTQ010000299.1:0-5657 GCA_035531055.1 Occallatibacter sp.
GATCGTGATCCGCGTGTCCTTGCCCGTGGCATTGTCCTTTGCCGTCACGTTCAAAATACCGTTCGCGTCAATGTCAAACGTCACCTCGATCTGCGGCACGCCGCGCGGCGCCGGAGGAATCCCCGCCAGCTTGAACTTGCCAAGCGTGCGGTTCTGCCCCGCCATCGGCCGCTCGCCCTGCAGCACGTGCACCTCCACCTCGGTCTGCGAGTCAGATGCCGTCGAAAACGTCTCCGTCTTCTTCGTCGGAATCGTCGTATTCCGCGGAATCATCGGAGTCGCCACACCGCCCAGCGTTTCAATCGCCAGCGTCAGCGGCGTCACGTCCAGCAGCAGCAGGTCCTTCACTTCGCCCGCCAGCACACCCGCCTGCACCGCCGCGCCAACGGCCACCACCTCGTCCGGATTCACCCCGCGGTGCGGCTCCCTGCCGAAAAGCTCCTTCACCAGTGCCTGAATCATGGGCATGCGCGTCTGGCCGCCCACCAGCACCACCTCGTCAATCTCCTTCGTCGTCACGCCAGCGTCCGTCAGCGCCTTCTTGCACGGCTCCAGCGAGCGATTCACCAGGTCCGAGACCATTTGCTCCAGCTTGGCCCGCGTCAGCTTCCGCACCAGGTGCTTCGGCCCCGTCGCGTCCGCCGTCACAAATGGCAGGTTGATCTCCGTCTCCACCGTCGTCGATAGCTCGATCTTGGCCTTCTCCGCGGCGTCCTTCAGCCGCTGCAGTGCCATCTCGTTGCCCTTCGAGCTCAGGTCCAGGCCCTCTTCCTGCTTGAACTCGGCAATTAGCCAGTCCACAATCCGCTGGTCCAGGTTGTCGCCGCCCAGATGCGTGTCGCCATTGGTCGACTTCACCTCAATCACGCCTTCGCCCACTTCCAGAATGGAGATATCGAACGTGCCGCCGCCAAAGTCATACACGGCAATCGTCTCGTCCTTCTTCTTATCCAACCCGTAGGCCAGCGCGGCCGCCGTCGGCTCGTTCACAATGCGCTTCACATCCAGGCCCGCAATCTTGCCCGCATCCTTCGTAGCCTGCCGCTGCGCGTCGTTAAAGTACGCCGGAACCGTAATCACCGCCTCGGTCACAGTCTCACCCAGGTACGCCTCGGCGCTCTTCTTCAGCTTCTGCAGAATCATGGCCGAGACCTCCGGCGGCGTGTACTCCTTGCCCTGCGCCAGAACCGCCACGTGGTCGCCCTGCTGCACCACCTTGTACGGCACCATCTTCATCTCGTCCGAAACTTCGTCGTAGCGCCGGCCCATGAACCGCTTGATCGAGAAAATCGTGTTCTCCGGGTTGGTGATCGCCTGCCGCTTGGCCACCTGGCCCACCAGCCGCTCCCCGCTCTTTGAGAAGCCTACAATCGAGGGCGTGGTGCGCGCACCTTCCTCATTCGCAATCACTTTGGGCTCGCCGCCCTCCAGCACCGCTACGCACGAGTTGGTCGTGCCAAGGTCAATTCCGATAATCTTTGCCATGGTTGCTTCCCTGCCTGCCTATAGATTTCTGACACTATGTAGGATGCATGATTGAGTCACTTAGTGTCAACTTTTCTTGATTATCTATTCCTAAGGTATCCGAAAGCATCCACGCCGCTCCCCCGTTCCGAAACCTGATATGCTCCCCACCCGCCCAAATCATTTACCCTCTTTACGTTCGGCCCCTCATGACCACCGCCCAGGCCCAAGCCCGCTACCCCCTCACCCAGGGCGTCAACCCCTGGCTGGTCACCCTTTCCGTAATGCTCCCCACCTTCATGGAGGTGCTCGACACCGCCATCGCCTCGGTGGCCCTGCCTTATATCGCCGGCTCGCTCTCGGCCTCCAACTCCGAGGCCACCTGGGTCCTCACCAGTTACCTAGTCGCGAACGCCGTCATCCTCCCCGCGTCCAACTGGTTCGGCCGCCGCTTCGGGCGCAAGCGCTTCCTGCTCTTCTGCGTCATCCTCTTCACCGTCGCCTCGTTCTTCTGCGGCGCGGCCCCTTCCCTGGGCGTCATTCTACTCGCCCGCATCCTCCAGGGAGCAGGCGGAGGCGCGCTCCAGCCACTCTCGCAATCCATCCTGCTGGAAAGCTTTCCCCCCGCCAGGCGCTCCATGGCCATGGCCGCCTACGCCCTCGGCATCGTCGTCGCCCCCGTCATCGGGCCCACCCTCGGCGGCTGGCTTACTGACACCTACAGCTGGCGCTACGCTTTTTACATCAACATCCCCGTCGGCATCCTCGCCGTCCTCATGATCACCCGCTTCGTCCACGACCCGCCGTACATCAAAAACGCCAAAGTCAGCCCATTCGACAACATCGGCTTCGGCCTCCTCATCGTCTGGACCGGCTGCCTGCAGATCGTCCTCGACAAGGGCCAGGAAGACGACTGGTTCAGCGCCACCTGGGTCCGCTGGGCCGTCGCCGCCCTCGTCGTTGCGCTCATCCTCTGGGTCTGGCGCTCCTGGGCCAACCCCAAAGGCCTCGTCGACCTGCACGTGCTCAAGGACCGCAACTTCCGCGTGGGCTGCGTCGTCATCGCCATGCTCGGCATGGCTCTCTACGCCACCATCGCCTTCCTGCCCCTCTACTACCAGGAGGTGATGGGCTACACCGCCTTCGCCGCCGGGCTCATCGTCGGCCCCCGCGGCATCGGCTCCTTCTTCGGATCCCCCATCGCTGGCCTCCTGGCCTCAAAGTTTGACGGCCGCCGCCTCATGTCTCTCGGCTTCCTCGGCTTCGGCGTCTGCTCGCTCATCTTCGGCAGCGTCAACCTCGATATCGGCCCCTTTACGCTCCTCATTCCCATCGTCTTCGCGGGCTTCACCCTCAGTTTCGTCTTTGTCCCCCTGGCCACCATGACCGTCGCCACCATCTCCCGGGAAGAGATGGGCAACGCCACCGGCCTCTTCAACATGCTGCGCAACATCGGCGGCTCGGTCGGCATCGCCATGGCCACCACGGCCCTCATTCGCCGCGCCGACCTCCACCAGACCACCCTCGCCGCGCACCTCTCGCCGTCCAACCCCGCACTGCAGCAAAAAACGGCCATGATGGCCGCCTATCTCAACCACTTTCTCGGCCGCGCCCAGGCCCAACCCGGCGCCTACGGCCTCGTCTATCGGCTCATGGCTCAACAGGCCACCCTGCTCGCTTACATCGACATCTTCCGCTGGACCGCCGTGCTCTCCTTCGTATGCGCCGGTGTCGTATGGCTCTTTGACAAGCCGCCCGCAAACGCCGCCCCGCCCCCCGGCATGCATTAGCGCAACGTCACCAGTTCCATCCAGCCCGTCAGCCCGCAAAACCCATCCCCGTCACGCGCCGTCGGTCTCCTGCAACGGCACAAAGCGCTTCTCCAACTCGTCGTACTGCTCAATGTGCCCGGAGAGAATGTCGTAATACCATCCATGCACGGTCAGCCGCCCCGCCGCCATCGCCCGCGCCACGCTCGGCTGCGCCTTCAGGTTCCACAGCTGAGCCACCACGTTGCCGCGAATCAACGAGGCCAGTTCCGCCCCCGCTCCGTCCGCCGGATTCACCGGCTGCTGATGACTCCACGCCGCCTGCACATGCTCCAGCCAGCGGCTCGCCTTGGGCAGGTTCTCTAGCCCCTTGCGGTCCAGCGCCGCCTTCATCGCTCCGCAGTCCGAGTGCCCGCACAGAATCGCATGCGGCACCTTCAGCACTTCCACCGCGTACTCAATCGTCGCCGTGCACCCATCCACATCCTGCCCCGTCACCGGAACCACGTTGCCCGCATTGCGCGAGATAAACAGGTCGCCCGGCCCGGTCCCCAGAATCAGGTCCGGCACAATTCGCGAGTCGGAACACGTGATAAACAGCCACTCCGGCGCCTGCGACTCCGCCAGCAAATGAAAATCGCCCCGCCGCCGGGGAAACACCTCCGCCAGAAATTTCCTATGCCCATCCAGCAATCGCTGCATCGTCCATCCCTCGTTCTGCGAGTTGCAATATCGCGCAGTCCCAGCCTATCGCATCGCTGGCGGGTCCCGGCTCGTTCGCCCGCGCCTTCGCCTTGTACCATAAGGCTGGTACTGCTTCCGGAGATCCTCGCCATGCCACTCTCTTCACCCCTTCGCCGTTCCCTTGCGCTGCTCGTCTGCCTCGCCGCGGCCACGCTCGCCTCCGCGCAAACCGTCAGCTCCCTCGACCCCGCCACCCGCGCCCAGGTCGACCGCATCGCCAACCAGGTCCTCCAGCAGACGGGTGTTCCCTCCGCCTCGGTCGCCGTCGTCCAGCACGGCCAGCTCGTCTATACCCACGCCTACGGCCTCGCGCGCCTGCAGCCGCCGCTGCCCGCCACGCCGCAGATGCGCTACTCCATCGGCTCCATCTCCAAGCAATTCACCGCCGCCGCCATCCTCCTCCTGCAGCAGCAGGGCAAGCTCTCGCTCAGTGACCCCATCGGCAAATACGTTCCCGGCCTCACCGAAGGCGACAAAGTCACCATCCGCGAAATCCTCTCCCACACCTCCGGCTATCAGGACTTCTGGCCCGAGGACTACGTCATGACCCCCATGCTGCAGCCCACCACCGCCCAGCACATCCTCGACACCTGGGCCAAAAAGCCGCTCGACTTCGAGCCCGGCACTCAGTGGCAATACTCCAATACCAACTTCGTCATCGCCGGCGCCATCGTGGAAAAAATCACCGGCCAGCCCCTCATGGACTTCCTCACCCAGCACATCTTCCACCCGCTCGGCATGCACTCCGTCTGGAACTCCGACCAGGACCAGCTCACCCAGACCGACGCCACCGCCTACTACCGCCACGCCCTCGGCCCGCTCCGCGTCGCGCCCGCCGAAGGCCGCGGCTGGATGTTCGCCGCCGGCGAGCTCGCCATGACCGCCCACGACCTCGGCCTCTGGGACATCAGCCTCATCAACCACTCCGTCCTCAGCCCCACCAGTTACACCGACATGTTCACGCCCATCAAGCTCGCCGACGGCAAAGACACCCACTACGGCCTCGGCGTCCAGGTCGCCGACTTCGACGGCCACCGCGCCATCATGCACTCCGGCGAGGTCTCCGGCTTCGTCTCCGACAACATCGTCCTCGTCGACGACGGCGCTGCCGTTGCCGTGCTCACCAATCAGGACGCAGTCGGCGCCGCCTCCACCATCGCCCGCCTCGCCGTCCCAGTCGTCGCCGGCTTCCCGCTCAAGCCCGCCGAGCAGCAAGCCCTTTCCATCTACCGCGGCCTCCAGCAGGGCCACATCGACCGCTCCCTCCTCGCGCCCAACCTAAGCGATTACTTCACCCCGCAGGCCCTCGCCGACTACCAGTCCAGCCTCGCCCCCCTCGGCGAGCCGCTTTCCCTCCGCCAAACCCACGAGAGCCTCCGCGGCGGCATGACCTTCCGCGCCTTCAGCATCGTCTACCCCGGCAAAACCCTCCGCCTCACCACCTACACCTACCCCGACGGCAAGCTCGAGCAATACCTCATCGCCCCAACGGAGTAACTCGTTCTACCTCCGGCCATAGACAGATTTCCGTGCCCGGAGCCTCCCCTGGGCGGAGTCCAGGCACCAGGCATTCTCGCGCCCGGGTTTACACTTACGATGCAGGCCTGCTGCTATGACTCACTCCGCAGTTTGTTCAACCAACGCGCTCCCATCCCAACCCCGTTTTACCGGCAAAGAACG
>DATKTQ010000300.1:0-4120 GCA_035531055.1 Occallatibacter sp.
TACGGCGACGCGCGAGACGCCCCGGCCGGCCTGTAGACTCCTTCCGCTGCCGTGTTGACGGCGGCACGCCGCCTTAGCTCAGTCGGCAGAGCGATTCACTCGTAATGAATAGGTCATCGGTTCGATTCCGATAGGCGGCTCCCAGCTCACAGGCCCTCTCCCTGGTCCGGGAGAGGGCCTTCATGGTGAGTGAGCGTCTAACTGAGCGTCTATGCGGCGGCCGGTCCAGGGAAGATGAGGTCCATCGCCTCGGCGCCCTCCAGGATCGACCACCGCCGCGACGATCGGCGCATCGGCGGCCAGCTCGCCCAGCGGGACGTCCAGCGCCGAGGCCAGGGACCGACACCGCCCGACAGCAAGGCACCCATGCACAGGCCAGCCACTGCCCCAGACACAACACAAGCCACCCGTACCTACCCCGGTGTCGCCGACCAGATCGCCGCCGTCCGGGCAGACCTCCGCGGCTTACTCGCTGGCTGCCCAGTAGCTGACGACGTGATCCTCTGCACCTCCGAGTTGGCCGCCAACGCAGCGCTCCACAGCAACTCCCGCGTGCCCGGTGCCTACTTCACCGTTCACGCGGAGATCCACCCCGGCGACTACGTCTGGATAGAAGTAGAGGACAGCGGCGGTCCCTGGACGGAAGCAGTACCCGACCCCACCCGAGGCCACGGACTCGACATCATCCGATCCCCAGCATCCGACTGGGGCATCGACGGCGCTCGGATCAGTCGTGTCGGCTGGGCCCGCATTGACTGGCGCAGCGCTTAATCCGGCTTTAGCTGGCAGTGAGGAATGGCCTGAAGTCGGACAACCGTGCAGTGGCCTCGTGTCGGCAAGATCCTCAGACTTTATCTGTTGGAAAGTTCGCTTCTCGACACATGCTGGTCACTAGCCGCCATACGCCTGATGTGGGATTACCGATTGCGTCCCCATTCTCCTTAGCACGCAGATCCATTTTTCTGGCGCGCTCGATGGCTTCGTGGCCCTTATTCTTTATTTTGGAAAAGTCAATGCGCTTCTCGTAGTCACTGATAAACTGCCTTACGTCAGATTCAGACTGCGCCCCGTCGATATACGCCCATTGATCCCTAAAATGAATAAGAATCCACAATTCGAAGCGTGGGTTGGAAACCGCTACGTGTATCGAGACTGCCGATGCTTGTTGGATGGCCTCGCGAAGATTCGCATGATCGTCGACATCGAAGACGCACCAGACTTCATCGTAAAGAAGACTATCGTCTTTCTCGCGTTTAGCATCTCGTCGTGCTGAGTCTCGTCGAGCTTTAGCTAGTTCAACCAATCCTTTCGGGTCATTGCGCTTACCTTCCCCAATCTCAATCTCGACGAGAGGATTGCGCAAGAACCTCTTAAGATCCCGAAAATATTCGGGCTCGGTAACCTCGCCCTCGCAATAGAGCAGGAACCTCTTCTTTCGCTGCCGATTTTTATGAGGCCGCCTCATAGGGTTTGGCGGCACTAGTCTCTTGCTGGTCACGACTCAAGCTCTTCATTGTCCTGGGAGGAGCGAATTCCATCGTTTTCAGTGCGAGTTTGTGAATTAAGGCTGATTTGGCTTGCGATTTCGCCGACTATCCTTCCGTCAAGATATGGCACAGCTCCGTACCTGCCTTGGAGATAGCCTCTCTCCAAGTTTTCTGACTTCCTTGGAGAAAAATCTGTCAGGGGATACAGAACCGTGGCTCCATCGGAAGACTTTTCAGTGAACCAGATTTGTTCGCGAGCCAGTTCTCTCTCGCCCAGCAAACTCCCGAGAAGGGTAGTATCGTGCGTGGTAAAGAGAAGTTGAGCTTGTTTGGGATTCTTCTCCGGATCTCTAAACAGGCTTATGATTTCCGCAGTGAGATGTGGATGCAAGCTAGCATCTAGTTCATCGATGGTTAGAGTATTACCATATCTGATAGCGTCTAGGATCGGACCTACCAGGGAAAACCAGGTTTGAGTTCCAAGGGATTCCGAAACTAGTGGAAAGTAAATCTGTTCCTTGCTGGCTGTCGAGTGTGCAAATTCGACGACGTTCGCGTTCTCCTCAATGAGCTTGTCGATATCTGAAGATCCGGGGCCTCTCCCTCCCTCATCATCGAGTGCCCGGAAAATCCTAGCTAGCCTATCTTTTTCCGCCCCGGCCATTGGCTCCTGTCGAATGCGAGCTTCGCATATGCCGAGGTCGGCGAACTTCATCAGCTCAGTTACTTCATTCCAGCGATCTTTTCTTTTAGAAAGATTTTGTGTATACCGGATCCGCATGGTTCTATCATCAGGTGATGCGCTCCGAAAGTGCGAGCGAAACCAATGCTCGACCAGCCCAGCCATCTTATGATTATTGGCTACTGCGGTTGATAGGAACAGCGAAGTCGGAGCGGTTAGGTCAGCTATCACCCTGTTGCGGCCCGTAAAGGACTTGCCAAAGTAATAGACAGGGTCGGCGCTAATGTCACGTTCGAACCATACTTGGCGCCGACTAGTGGGATATGCATATAGCCACTCACCGACGACTTGATTCGATGTAAGCCTAAAACCATATTGGTAGCGGGTTCCGTGGCTAATAAAAACGGCCTCGAAGAGCGAAGGTTCGTCTGCGTAAGTAGGCTCTAGAAGGAAAGGTTCCCGGGGGATCGATTCCTTTGGCACCCATGAACGGTAGGAATTTCCCACTGCGCGGTCCATAAAGGAGATGGCCTTTAGGACATTGGATTTTCCGGAAGCATTGGCGCCGAATATTCCAGCTATTGTTCCTACGTTATTCTCCCACGCTGGAACTTTGCCGCCTTCGTATATCTCCTCCGAAGTCCCGGCGTCGGAGTCCTCGGATGTCCTCAAGGCGGATGGGCGAGACGGGGGAGGGGTCGACGAGCCATGCAGGAAGGAGAACACCTGTTCGTCCCTGATGGATCGGAAGTTGGACACACGGAAGGTCAGAAGCACGGGACTCCTCATGGCTAGCCAGACATGAAGTCTACCTCTGGCTGCTGATTTTGCAAGATCTCTGCGAATCGTGGCTTGAAAAGGTCAATCACCTTCCTTCTCGGGGGAGCCTGGATCTGGCTCTAGGAAGGAGCGATACTGCGCTGTGGCGGCGATGTGTTTCACTACTGAGGAGTACGCATGGTCGACGATGGCGCGAATCGCGAGTGAACGTCCCCGGCGTTGCTCCCGGTGTTGACCGATGACATCTGCTCGGTGCCAGCCAGGTCTAGCTGGACCAGGAGCCCGTTGACCGACTGGCGGCCGCTGCAAGCAGCAACTGCCTGGTGCAGCCAAAGGCCAGTGTGATGAGGGGGGGTGTCTATCTGGGTGTCAATCGCCTCGTACCGTCCCGGACACCCCCGGACGTCCCCGCACCGTTCCCGCTGGCCACCGAGGGTGTAGCCCCAGGTCCAGCCACCACGGATTACCCTCGTAATGAATAGGTCATCGGTTCGATTCCGATAGGCGGCTCTGTGCTTGACCAGCGGAAACGCTGCTATGAAGATCATCGGGCAGCCTGCTTCGTAGCAGTCCCGCCGAACAGCGCCCGGCCCATCCTCGCGGCGGCCTCCAGCTCCCGGACCGCCTGCTTGACTGCCTTTTGCGACTTGCGCGTCAAATTGCAATCGGCCTGGCGGCCGGTGCCGGCAGGCCGCAGCTAGACGACCGCCCTGTCGCCCTGTCGCCAGCGGCAGTGCCGCCAGTTGCAGTGCCGCCAGCGGCAGTGCAGCTACCAAGCGCTGGGCCTACCCGCCAAGCCACTGAATCCTAGTGACCAGCACCAGGTCATCGAGAGACGGTTGACGCTA
Source organism: Occallatibacter sp. (assembly GCA_035531055.1). Lineage (GTDB taxonomy): Bacteria > Acidobacteriota > Terriglobia > Terriglobales > Acidobacteriaceae > Telmatobacter. The sequence continues at coordinate 3,798 of DATKTQ010000300.1, forward strand.
TGACCACTTCAGGCCAAGCAGGTTCGGAGGAGCTTTGCCACGGCCGCCCGTCGCGTTGGGGCCCTCGGGCGGCTTTTCAAGTCAGCGCGAGCGCTCCGGTAGCGGCACCGCCCGACTAGTCCCGGACCGGCCGTCGCGGGCTCGCTAGCTCTTCGGATGCGGCGTGCCGAGGTAGGGGAACTCCCCTAGCAGGTCGGCATGCGGACTGAGACCGTCCGGGGGAATCTCTCCCTTGGACAGGAACGCGAGGCGGTGATCGATGACATCGTCGGTGAACACGCGGCCGTTGGGGTACCTGGCGGGCTTCGCGGGATCGTAGGCCA
>DATKTQ010000301.1:0-6530 GCA_035531055.1 Occallatibacter sp.
CAACTGGGGATGAGGAAGCTGCGATGGATGAGCTCGACGACGCGGTAGGCGAGATTGCCGGGGAAGTAGGGGCCGAAGTAGGCGGCGCCGTCTTTGCGGAGGCGGCGGGTGACGAAGACTTTGGGGTGGCGGTCGGCGAGGGTGAGCTTGACGTAGGGGTAAGTTTTGTCGTCGCGGAGGAGGATGTTGAAGCGGGGCTTGCGCTGCTTGATGAGGTTGTTTTCAAGGGCGAGGGCTTCGTGCTCGTTGGCGACGAGGATGTAATCGAGGTCGACGGCCTCGCGCATGAGGGAGCCGGTTTTGGCGTTGGCCTGGGAGGCTTCGAGCAGGTAAGAACGGACGCGGGCGCGGAGGTTGTTGGCCTCGCCGACGTAGATGACTTCGCCGTCGGCATTCTTGTAGAGGTAGACGCCGGGCTGGGTGGGCAGGGTGCGGATTTTCTCGTAGAGATCCATGGAAACCGGGGCGGAGTGCCGCCCATCCTTAGCATAGCGGTTGGAAGGAGGCGATGCGCTTTGGGCGAGTTGCGGCGGGATGGAATGGGAAATCCTTACCGGAGCGGGTAAGAATTACATGGTTTGGGCTGGTAGGAGCGAGTGGGCGAATGGGGATAAGTAGGGGATTCCGCGAGAGATAAAGGAAATTTGCAGTTTGGCCCCGGGAGTGCAATGAAGAAGGGCAACAGAAGTGGACTGCTGCGGAAACTTCTGGGCGGGATCTGATGACAAGCAGCGGGAGGATGGAACGATGTTGACGAATCGATTCGGTTTTTGGATGGCAACGACAGCGATGGCAGTGGCGGGCGTGACGGGATGCGCGACGAAGAACTGGGTGCATACGCAGACGGCGCCAATTGTGCAGCACACGGGACAACTGGAAGACAAAACGGGGGCAAATGCCCGGGCAATCCACGACACAGATCAGCGGGCGCAGGCGGGCATAAACCAGGCGCAGGGCGCCGCGGATGCTGCCAACCAGAACGCGGAGAGCGCGGCGAAGGCGGCGACTGACGCCACTTCCGCAGCGAACGAAGCAGTGAACCGCGCCGACAGTTTGGACAGCGTGGTGAAGGGGCTGGACAACTACAAGCAAATGGCGGATGTGACGGTGAACTTTGGCTTTGACAAAACGGTATTGACGGCCGACGCGAAGGAGCAGCTGGACCAGTTTGCGGCGCAGCTCGGCTCAGCGAAGAGCTACATTTTGGAAGTGACGGGCGGCACAGACTCGACGGGGTCCAAGCAGTACAACTATGACCTGAGCCAGCGCCGTGCGGATGCGGTGGTGCAGTACTTGGCGTCGAAGTATGGCGTTGCGCCGCACCGCTTCTACCTGATCGGCATTGGCAAGGACCAAGAGGTGGCACCGAACACGACGGCAGCTGGACGCAAGAAGAACCGGCGCGTGGAAGTGCAGCTGCTCTCCAACATGAGCGGCAGCGCAGAACAGACGGCTGACACGTCCAACCAGAGCGGCGGACGGTAAGCCGCAAAAGAGTCCGAATTGATGGATGCCCTCCCCCCGGAGGCGGCCTCAGGCAATACGCCTGGGGCCGTTCCTATTTTGGAGTGCAATATTTGGAGTGTGGGGGCAGGCGGGAACGGCGAGGACTACGCGGGCGGGAGCTGGCGAATGTGCTCGGCGCGGACCTGGGCGGCGGTGAAGAGGCGCAGGAAGGGTGCGCCGGCAGCGGCGGCTTCGACGGCGGGGCGGCCGTTGGCTTCTTCGCGCTCGACGATGCAGACGACGGCGGCGACGATCATGCCGGCTTCCTGCGCGGCCTGAATTGCAGCGATGGTGGAAGCGCCGGTGGTGCAGACGTCGTCGACAATGACGACGCGCGCGCCCTCGCGGCAGAAGCCCTCAATGCGGCGACCGGTGCCGTGGGCCTTTTCCGCCTTGCGCACAAGGAAGCCGTGGAGCAGAGGCGCGGAAGGAAGTTGCTGCGCGCGCCAGGCGCTGGCGGTGGCCACGTTGGAGACGATGGGGTCGGCGCCCATGGTGAGGCCTCCGACGGCTTCGGCCTGGATGTGATGCTCGTCCAACAGATCGAGAATGGCGTGGCCGGTGAGGCGGCCGCCCTCAGCGTGGAGGGTGGTGGTGCGGCAGTCGATGTAGTAGTCGCTGGTGCCGCCGGAGGAGAGCTTGAACTGGCCGAGGCGGAAGCTGACGCGGGAGAGAAGGGTGAGCAGCTGCTGGGCGTAGGTTGGGGTGGTCATCACGCCTGATTGTAAAGGCAAGGCACGGCGGGGAGGGCCACCCCATGCTGCGCGGATGCGGGCATGGGGTGGGTTTGGGACTACTGCTGGTAGTGGAAGGCCTTGTCCGGGTAGGGCGGATGCGGCGGGACGGGGCGTGGGTCTTCCTTGATTTCCTGCTGAAGGAGATGGATGGCGGCCTGGAGCTGCGCGTCGTCGCCGGTGAAGGTGGCGTGGGGCAGGTTGTCGACGACGATGTCTGGGTCTACGCCGTGACCCTCGATAAGCCATTTTTCATCTGGCGTATAGACGCCGAGCTGAGCGGCGGAGGCAATGCCGTTGTCGAGTTGCATGTTGTTAAAGGAGAGCCAGATTTCTCCGCCCCAGGTGCGCATGCCGATGACCTTGCCGAGCTGGAAATGCTGGAAGCCGGCGGTGAAGGCTTCGCCGTCCGAGGCGGTGTGCTGGTCACAAAGGACGATGATGTGGCCGCGGAAGGCATCCTGCATGTTCCAGGAGGGGTTGCCGACGCGAGGCTGGAAGTAAAACCAGGCCTTGCGGAGGAGCTTGCCGAGGAGCCATGAGTCGATGTTGCCGCCGTTGTTGTGGCGGACGTCAATGATGAGGCCCTGGCGGTTGAAGACGGGATAAAAATCGCGCGCCCACTGGTCGATGTCGTTGGGTCCCATGGCGCGGAGGTGGACGTAGCCGATGGCGTCGTGGGAGTCGTGGTCGACCTGGAGGCGGCGGGTGTATTCCCACTCGTTGTAGCGGAGGTCGGCGTCTTCGCGCGCGGAGACGGGCTTGACGAGGACTTCGCGGGTGTCGCCCTTGGCGGACTTAACCTGAAGCAAAACCTGGATGCCGGCTTTGCCGCGGAGGAGTTCGCGCGCGTCCGGAACGCTAAGGGTGGGGGTACCGTCGATGGTAGTGATGACCTCGCCTTCTTTCACAAGGGATTCGGGGCGGGCGAGGGGCGGAGCCTGGTCGGGCAGGTCGGGGTCGTGTGCGTAGATGTGCTCGACGACGTAGCCGCCGGCTTTCTCGTCGCGCTGGAGGCGGGCGCCGAGCGAGGCGAGGTCGATGTGGTCGTCAGGCCCGCGCGCATCGCCGCCGACGACGAAGGTGTGGAGGGCGGAGAGCTCGCTGACCATCTGCGCGATAACGTCGTTCAACTCATTGCGGTCTGCGACACGATCGACGAGGGGCAGATAGCGGTCGCGCATTGCGACCCAGTCGACGCCCTGCATGTGGCGATCGTAGAAGTAGTCGCGCTCCAGGCGCCAGGCGTCGAGGAAGATGCCGTGGTACTCGGAACGGGGCGTGGTGGCCCAGGTCCAGTGGGAGAGATCGATTTTTGCCTTTTCGAGGGCTTTCGGATCGGCGGTTTTGATGGAGGCGTCGAGGACGTAGAAGTCGTCCTTCTGGCGGACGAGGAGTTTTTTGCGGTCGAGAGAAACCTCAAAGCTGCGGACGCCGGAGAGAACGGTGTCTGGCTTGTCGCCCTTGTTGTCAATGGCGAGGCACTGGAGTGCGGCGTGCTCTTCGGACTCGTCGGCGGCGCTGAGCCAGCAGAGACGCTTGGCGGTGGCCTGGAGGCTGCCGTAGTTGCCGGCGGAAGCGGGGACGTCCTCGAGGCGGGTTTCGAGAGCGGTGAAGTCGATTTTGACTTCGGGGATTTTTTTGGCCTCCTTGGATTTGTCCTTGTCCTTATCTGTGGATTTTTCTTTTTCGGAAGACTTGCCGGACGAGTTGGATTTGTCGTTGTCGGAGGGTTTGGAGTCGTCCGATTTGTCTGGCGTGTCGGGATGGAGCTCATCGGCGGGCAGGAAGGGCGAACGGAGGCCAGGGAGCAGCGCGAGCTCGTAGATCTTCATGGTGTGGTTGAAGTAGGGATCCGGCTGGCGCGGGCCCCAGGGCGAGCGGACGGCCGTTTTGAGCATGCGGTCGGAGAGGAAGTAGAGCCACTTGCCGTCGGACGACCAGGCGGGATCGTCGCTGTTGTAGCGGTCGGATGTGATGGCGTGGATTTCGCCGGAGGCGACATTGAGAATTTTGATCTGGTCGAACTGGTTGTTGGCGCTTTCGGCGTATGCGAGCCAGCGGCTGTCGGGTGACCAGGAGAGGTTGGTGAAGCCGCCATTCCTGGACTGGGCGATTTGCTTGTTGACCTTGGTCTTGAAGTTGTAGAGCCAGAGGCGCTGGTCCTTGTCGGTGTGGGCGAGCCACACGCCATCGGGCGAGGGCAGGCCGCCGGTGCGGAGGACGTGATCGTCTGAAGTGAGCTGGGTGGGCTTGCCGACGCCGTTGCCGGGGAAGTTCCAGAATTCGGTTTCGCCGGTGGCGGTGGAGAGGGCGAGGATGGCTTTGCCGTCGGGCAGGAAGCGGGCATCGCGATAACGGACGCCGGATTCGTTGGCGATCTGGATGATGCGGCCGGTTTTGGCGGGGATGGAGAAGACTGCGCCGCGCGCGGTGAAGACGGCGCGGGAGCCGTCAGGCGAGAGATGGACGCTGGTGAGATATTCGAGCGGCTTTTTGACCCAGTGGACGCGCATCTGGTCGAAGTCGGACTGAAGGGTGACGGGGAGTTGCTGCTCGTGACCGGTGTGGAGGTCGAGGAGCCAGAGGTCTCCGGCGCAGGCGTAGACGAGGCGGCCGTTGTGGAGCGCGGCGGATTCGACGTCGAAGATGTGCTGGTGGCTGAGCTCTTTTACGTCCTTGCCGTCGGGGGCCATGGAGTAGATGTTGCGGACGCCGTCGCGGTCAGAGATGAAGTAGACGAGGCCATTCCAGAACAAGGGGTTGGTGGAGGTGCCGGTGTAGTCGGCGGTGAGGGGCACGGCCTCGCCGGTGCCGTCATAGCGCCAGATGCTTTCGGCAGTGCCGCCTTTGTAGCGCTTGGTGTGGCTGGGCTGGGAGAACCAGCGGGTGAAGAAGAGGGATTTGCCGGAGGCGTCATAGACGGCCTGTGCGGCCTGGGCGAGGGGGATGATTTGGCGGACGCCCTTGTTGTCAATGAGTACGACTTCTGTGCCGGGGAGGTCTGAGTAGCGGGCGGTGGAGACCATGATGCGGCCGTCGGGCGCGAAGCCGACGGGGCGGGCGTTGCCGTCCCAGGTGATGCGCTGAGGCAGGCCGCCGTCGATGGGGATGGTGTAGACCTCGGTGGGGCCCTCGGAGTCTCCGCTGAAGGCGACGGTTTTTCCGTCGGGGGAGATGACAGCGTTGGTTTCGCGGCCGGGGTCGGAGGTGAGGCGGTGGGCGATGCCGCCCTGCGCGCCGACGGTCCAGAGATCGCCCTCGGCGGTGAAGACGAGGGTGTCGCCGTGGATGGCGGGGGCGGTGTAATACCCGCGATGAAGGGGAGGCATGGACTGCGCGGAGGCGAGGGAAAGAGACGCGGCAACGAAAAGGAGGAAGGCAAGGGCCACGGCAGCGCGGCGCTGCATGCCAGGGATCGGCAGACGCATAGATTCTCCAAGTCGGCCGAGTCAACGGTCCCGTGGAATGGGAAGAGGCGGCAGGGCTGCTGGCTCTAACCGGGGAGGCATTGAAGAACGCTCAAGCCGATGAGGAATCATACTATGGCGGACGAGGAGAGAAGCGGCGAAGGGTGGGCGGTAGATTGGGGGAATCTGCCGCCCGCGGTCATTGCACGAAGAGGAAATTGCGGATGGACGACGAGCGCCGCACCATCCGCATCGGCCGTGGCTTATGCGGTGACTGCGACTTGCGGCGCGGACAGCCTTGGATCTCCCTTTTCGATGGTGGCGGCGAGTTCGCGGAGCATTGCAGCTCCGTCACCGCGATATGCGCTTCCATGCTGGCAGGCGAGCATGGCGGGATGGAGTGCGGCTAGGCGCTCAAGGATGGGCGTGGTGCTGGTGGCGTGGGCGTAGTAATCCATCATGCCGCGCATGCCTTCACTGGCGCTGAGGATCTCCGATTCTGTGACAGGAGCCATTCTTGCGCCGGGCTGCGTGAACAGATCGCCGCAGAGGAGGGTATTGGTGGAGGTGTCGAAGAGGACGCCGCAATCCCAGCCGTGCGGCACGTGCGGAGTATAGAGCCACTTCAACTGGCGATTGCCGATGGAGAACTCTTCGCCGTCGGCAAACCCGCGAGGGGTTCTGGAGGCGTAGTCATTGATGGATGTCATGACGCCAACGTCGGCGCCGAATGCAGTTGCCGTGGGCGCTGCGGCGAGGAAGTCGTTGAGCGCGCCGAATTCGTCGCCTTCAAAGTGAGAACCGCCGATCCAATGCAGCTTTTCAACCGGAAGGACTTTGCTGATGGCTTCCTGGGTGAGAGGAAATAGCTTTCGCCACC
>DATKTQ010000302.1:0-5391 GCA_035531055.1 Occallatibacter sp.
CACGGCTCTTACTACGCGCCCAAGAGCTTCCTTGCTCCCGGCCGCCGCCGCATCCTCTGGGGATGGATTCCGGAAACGCGGCCGCAAGCCGAGTACGCCGCCGCCGGATGGGCCGGCGCCATGTCGCTTCCGCGCCACCTCGGCATCGACGCCGCGGGCCACCTCACCATGCAGTTCGCGCCGGAGGTCGAATCCCTCCGCGAAGGCCGCATCCGCACCGTGCTTGAGAACAAGACCGTGCGCCACAGCCTCGATCACCTTCGCCAGGAGGTGATGCTCCGCGCCACGCCCATGACCTCCTCGGCAGCCGTCCGCCTGCTCGTGGATGGAAATTCCGTCTGGTCGCTCAAGCTCGACTTCGCCGCCAAACAGGCACAGTGCGGCGATCGTTCTTTTACGTTGCCCGCCTTCGACCCCGCAGAGCCCACACTGCGCCTCTTCCTCGACGCTTCCGTCATTGAGGCCATCGTCGGCGGCAGGCACGCCATCACCTCGCGCTGTTATCAGGTCAAGCCCGGCGCCACCACGCTCGAAGTCACCGCCGAGGGCAAAGGCGGCACGGAGTTCACCCGCTGGCCGCTGCGTCCCATCTCGCCCAACTGCATGACGACCTGAGCGCGGCGCAGCAACTCCGCACACCATTCTTCGTTCTGCCGAAATCGAAGATTCCGGTAGTGGGTCAATTTGAAATCTGGCAGTATGGACGGTTGGCCACTCCAGACGCAGAACCGGCCGTTGAAAGAGAGGGTAGTTGTTTGAGTCGAGATATTTTTCAATTTTGGTCTGCAATACCGGAAGATGCGCATGCCCACCCTGAAGACCGGCATGTGCTTGAACGTTGCAAGCACGATTTTGACCCCCATTGTTTACCTGGGGCCTATAGAGGTCGACTTCGTACCGCCGCAGTCGTGCTGCTGTTTCTGTCCCCGGGTCTCGATTCTGAGGATGCCGCGCATTGCGCGACCCCGCAAGGGAGACATTATTATGCGTGTCAGCGAACAGGCGAATGCGACCTGCCCGCCGCGGAAGAACACCCCTCAGCATACAAGTGGTTGACTAAGATCGTTCGTCAGTTCGGCATAGAGTACGAACAAGCGCGCTCTACCGTCGCAACACTTAATATCGGTGCCTATAAGTCGAAGACATTCAAAGACTGGCCTATGCTTGCCGCGCTTCCGTCGTCCAGGGTTTGCCTTGACTGGGCACAGTCTGTCCTTTTTCCTCAAGCCGAGGCAGACAAACGGGTAGTCGTTTGCCTGCGCTCACCAAGATATTGGGGTTTGGGGACCGGCGAACCCATAGGATCGTTATTTAGCCCGCGATGTGGCCGCAATGCGATTATGCCTAAGGGAGAAATGCGCGAGCGCGTAAAGGCCGCTATTTCACGAGCCATGCCGCGGGATAATTCAAACTGACCCACTACCAAGATTCCTCCCACCACCGGCTAGCCCACTCCGTTCCGCTATAGTGCATGGATAGGCACTCCGCCCCCCAAAGGACCCCACCCATGCATCTGGATCGTCGAGGCTTTCTCACCGCTTGCAGCCGCGTCGGCATTGCTTCTCCGCTGCTGCCCGGAATTCTCTACACATTCGCCGCGCAAGCGCAGGAGGCCACCGGCACCGATCAATCCAAGCCGCCCGTCATCACGCCCGAGATGATTGACCAGGCCGCCATCCTCGCCGGCATCGGCCCCTTCACCGCCGAGCAGAAGAAGATGATGATCGCGGGCCTAGTTGACCAGAACGGATCCATGAAGGCTATCCGCAAACTCAACCTCCCCAACTCCGTCGCGCCCGCCTTCGTCTTCCATCCCCAGCCTGCCGCCAGGGAGCAGCAGCCCAGCGTGACCGTGGAGCACGACGCCTTCGCCGGCTGGAGCCCCGATCCCTCCGTCACCGCTCCCACGCGCATCGAAGATCTTGCCTTCGCGACCATCCGCACGCTCGCCAGCCTGCTGCAGGCCCGCAAAATCACTTCGCTCGCCCTCACGCAGATGTATATCGCGCGCCTCAAGCGCTACGATCCGACGCTTCACTTCGTCATCAACCTCACCGAGGAGCGCGCACTCGCGCAGGCCAAAGCCGCCGACGCTGAAATCGCCGCCGGCAAATACCGCGGCCCGCTCCACGGCATTCCCTGGGGCGCCAAAGATCTGCTCGCCGTCAAAGGCTATCCCACCACCTGGGGTGCGGGAGGCTTTGAGCATCAGATGATTGACGAAGACGCCACCGTCGTCCAACGCCTCGACGCAGCCGGCGCCGTACTCGTTGCCAAGCTCACCCTCGGCGCGCTCGCCATGGGAGACAAGTGGTTCGGCGGCCAAACACGCAATCCGTGGAATCCGTCACAAGGCTCCAGCGGCTCTTCCGCTGGCCCGGCCTCTGCCGTCTCCGCCGGTTGCGTCGGTTTCGCCATCGGCTCAGAGACGCTCGGCTCCATCTCATCGCCCTCCACGCGCTGCGGCGTCACCGGCCTCCGCCCCACCTTCGGCTTTGTGCCGCGCACCGGCGCCATGGCCCTCAGCTGGACCATGGACAAGCTCGGCCCCATCACCCGCGCCGCGGAGGACTGTGCCCTCGTGCTCAACGCCATCTTTGGTTCCGATGGCCAGGATACCTCCGTCGTCTCCGCTCCTTACCGTTGGGATGGCGCAGGCGACTGGCGCTCCCTCCGCATCGGCTACCTCAAAAGCGAATTCGATCTGATCCAGCCCTTCAAGCCGCAGCCCGCACCCGCCGCAGAAACTGCCGAGCAAAAAACCGAGCGCGAAAAGCGCAATGCTGAGCGCCGCGTGATGCACGCGCGACGCGCCTATGACCAGCGCTACGACCTGGCCGCCATCGCCAAGCTGCGCGACATGGGCGTCAAGCTCATCCCCGTTGAACTGCCCAAGCTGCCTTACGGAGCCATGACTCCGCTGCTCACCGCCGAGGCCGCCGCCGCCTTTGACGAGCTCACACTCTCCGGCCGCGACCGCCTGCTCACCGAGCAGGGCCCGGAAGACTGGCCCAACGACTTCCGCATCTCCCGCTTCTATCCGGCGGTCGAATACATCCAGGCCAATCGCGCCCGCTCGCTCGCCGTCCAACAGGTCTCTGCGCTCTTCCGCGATGTGGACATCATCGTCGCGCCCACCGGCGGCATCCAGCTCGTCGTCACCAACCTCACCGGCCACCCCGCGCTCATCGTGCCCAACGGCCTGCGCGGAGCCGACGCGCCCAAGCCGCCCAAGGTCGACACCGGCAACTACGACAACATTGGCGGCCCCGGCACGCCCGTCTCCATCACCTTCCTCGCCGGGCACTACCACGACGCAAAACTCGCAGCCTTCGGCGTCGCTTTCCAGCAAGCCACCGGCTTCCAAAAGCTGCATCCCAAACTGGCCTGACCCGCTCGCATCCCCCCGCACAACGGGCGAAGCCCACCGCTTCGCCCATGTACCATTTGCGTATGGCGCTCGTTCAGGTGGACGCGGTCTCCAAAAGCTATCCCCGCCGCTCGGGGCTGCGCACGGAACTGCAAACCGTCGTCGACAACGTCTCGCTCCACATTGAAGCCGGAGAAACTCTCGGCCTCGTGGGCGAGTCCGGCTCCGGAAAAACCACCCTCGCGCGCATGATCCTCGGGCTCATCCCGCCCACCCACGGCGTCATCACCGTCGATGGCATCCATCTCGCCCGCGCCTCTCAGGCAGAGATGCACCGCGTGCGCCGCCAGATGCAGCCCGTCTTTCAGGATCCCTTTGCCGCGCTCAACCCGCGCATGAAAGTCCTCGACATCGTCACCGAGCCCTGGAAGATTCACGGGCTCATGCAAGACCAGAACACCAGCGTCGGCAAAGGTCGAGTCGCTTTGCGCGCCCGCGCCGCGGAACTGCTCGCCTCCGTTGGACTCGACGAATCCGCTCTCGGCCGCCATCCGCACGAGTTTTCCGGCGGCCAGCGCCAGCGCATCAACATCGCACGCGCCCTGGCCCTACGCCCGCGCCTGCTGATCCTCGATGAGCCGGTCTCCGCGCTCGATGTGAGCGTCGGAGCGCAGATTGTGAACCTGCTCCGAAGGCTGCAGCGCGAGAACGGGCTCACCTACCTGTTCATCTCGCATTCCATGCCGCTGGTGCGTTACCTCTCCACGCGCATCGCCGTCATGGAGCACGGACGCCTGGTCGAAATTGGCGAAGCCGAGGCCCTCTGCGCCGCTCCGCGCGAAGCCTACACGCGGCAACTAATCGCGGCCACGCCAGAGCTGCCCCTCGGCGTCGCCTGACGCCTCGTTTTTCAGCCCGGCAGACGTTCCCCTTTTTAGAAATCTTTATCCGGCACTCCCAGCCAGCCCGCTACAGTAGGGTATGCCCGCACTTTTCCTTCATTTGCTGCGCCAACTCTGGCTCCCCGTCGCCTCGTTTCTCGCAGGCGTGCTCAATACGGTTGCCGGCGGCGGGTCTTTCCTTTCTCTTCCCGCTCTGCTCGCCAGCACCAGCATCCTCGGCGTGGGAGCCGTTACCGCCCAGGCCACCAACACCGTGGCGCTCTGGCCGGGCCAGCTCACCTCGCTCGTCGCCTATCGTCAGCTTCTGCGCCAGTACGGCTGGCGCCTGCTGCCCATCGCCATCGCCTCCGGCGTCGGCGGAGAAATCGGCGGCCTCCTCCTGCTGCACACCGGCAACCGCCGCTTCCGCCTGCTGCTCCCCTGGCTGCTGTTGTTCGCGGCCGTCATGTTCGCGCTCAGCTTTCCTCTGGGCCGCTGGCTGCAGTCGCTCTCCGGCGGCAAGCGCTACAACAAATGGCTCCTCGTCGGCATGGTACTGGTCAGCATTTATGTGGGCTACTTCGGCGCGGGCGGCGGCTTCCTCGTCATGGCTCTCCTCGGCTTTTGCGGTGTCCACGACATTCACGAGATGAACGCGCTCAAGGTGCTCAGCGCCGCCGTCTCCATCGGCATTCCCACCATCATCTTCATCCTCGCCCACCGCGTGCAGTGGCAGTTCTGCCTGGAGATGGCGCTGCTCGCCGCCTTCGGCGGCTACCTCGGCGCGCAGTACAGTCGCCGCCTCAATCAGCAGTTCATGCGCTGGTCCGTCACCGCCATCGGCTTCCTCACCGCTGGCTACTTTTTCCTGCAGAATTACCTCAGCCACCCCTGACCGAAACCGCCTCAGCGCGCCAGCATCCCCGCCAGCAGCGCCGTCCGCGGCGCCAGATGCTCCAGCACAATCGACTCGTGATTCGCATGCGCGCCCTCGCCCACCGCGCCCATCCCATCCAGCGTCGGCACGCCCAGCGCTGACGTAAAGTTACCGTCTGAAGCGCCGCCCGTCGCCGCCTCCTCCAGCGCAAACCCAAGCTCACCGGCCAGCGCCCGCGCCTGTCGGTAGAGCTTCACCGTGCC
>DATKTQ010000303.1:0-3179 GCA_035531055.1 Occallatibacter sp.
ATCGGCGTTGCTTGTGCACCAATAAATCCGGTTCACAACCCTCCCCTGGGTCGGCGAGGGTGCTGATGGCATGGTGAAATCGGCATAACATCCCAGATCTCGCAGCAACGCAATTTCCCCATTCAGGCCGCACAACTTGCCATCCGGATGCGAGTTGTCGAGAGCCCAGTTGCCGTGGATGAAGCCGAAAACTGTACGCCCCTCCCGCTGCCGAAGAAGGCCATGGTCACACGTCAGACGTTCGCAAAATTCAGTAACTTTTCGAACGAAGGAGTCGCGCTTCTCATCCTCGTGATGGATGTGAACTTCAACGTCGCCGACGCCCAAGCGTACCATCTCGGCGATGCCGTCGAGCAGATCCCGGCGATATTCCTCCTGCGGATAGAAGAAACTGTACTGCGGGCACTGGCCCGCGGCGTCTCGGGGAGCGTCTGCTGCAATGCGCGGCCACTTGTCGCGCCATTGCGCGACGCGGCCAAGCGCAGTTTCGATGGAAGCGCTCATACCCAGCGGTTCGTAGTGATCGGTAATGGCAATCCAGGCGCGCTTCGGCTTCGAGGGCCGCATGCGTCTCCGCACACTGTCCTCCAGATACGGCAAAAGCCAAATTTCCGCGTGGCGAGGAAGATTCATTAACGTGTCTCGCTTGTAAACGCTGGCTGCAAGGCAAAGTGCCCAGCAAGGATCTCCGCAATTCTTTCCGACGCTTTACCGTCCCACAGCGGAGGCCGGCCTTCGAGTTTGCGTCCGTCGTTCAGGGCGTCGTGAAAATGCGACCGCAGCAGTTCCCAATTGCGCCCTATCAAGACATTCGTGCCCTGAGTCACTGTAATCGGACGCTCCGTATTCTCACGCAAAGTCAGGCACGGAGTCCCCAGATATGTGGTCTCCTCCTGTATACCGCCCGAGTCCGTGATAACGACCGTCGCATGTTTCTGGAGAGCAAGAAACTCAAGGTATCCAAGTGGATCGATAACTCGAAGATTCGGGCCGCACTGCTGCAGCCGCGCCGACCACTTCTGGCGAGTCCTGGGATGCACCGGAAAGATCAGGGGGAGTTTCTCACTCAAGCTGTCAAGCACCTGCAGCATCGGCAAAAAACTCGATTCCTCGTCGACATTCGACGGACGGTGCAGAGTAACCAATCCAAAAGAATCCAGCGATAGCTTGCCTTTTAGTTCTGGAAATATCTCGTCGGCCTTCGGCAGGAATCGAATCAGGGTGTCAATCATCACATTCCCTACAAGAAAAATCTTTTCCTTTGCAACGCCCTCGCGGGCAAGATTCTCGTCGCCATCGATCGACGGAGTAAAGAGAAAGTCCGCAAGTTTATCGGTAACCATACGGTTTATCTCTTCCGGCATCGAGCGATCGAATGAACGGAGGCCTGCCTCGACATGCCCTACGCAAATTCCAAGCTTCGAGCAGACAAGCGCAGCCGCAACCGTGGAATTGACGTCTCCGTATACCAGGACGATGTCCGGCTTATGCGCGATTACAACTGGCTCAAAGCGGCTCATGATCGCGGCTGTTTGCTGCTCGTGAGATCCCGACCCCACGCCTAGACTTTCATCCGGATTCGGAATCTCCAAAGCCTGAAAGAACACGTCCGACATCAGCGCGTCATAATGCTGCCCCGTATGCACCAACGTCTGTTCGTGCCCGCTCCGCGCTAGCGCACGATAAACAGGGGCTGCCTTCATGAAGTTCGGCCGTGCACCAACTACGTGTAGAACTTTCATTTTCAATTCCCTTCCAAGGAGCCGGCTTCCCATTCTGTTTCCCTGCTCCGCGCCAATCTGATCCTGGCCTCCCGCAGCGGCAGGACAGACAGGATTATTAGCATACCCGCTAGTCTCCTGAGTCATTGATTTCTTGCATTATTAGCGAGGCGCTGAGTAGCGAGAGTTGAGGTAGCGAAGCGAGCGATGGAGGCCAGGATCTGGTCGGCGGATTTGGTCCATCGGAAAGGTTTGGGTTGCTGATTGTGTGCCGCGATGAACTCGCGGATGGCTGTCTCGAGTTCCTGCACACTTCGGTGTGAGCCACGCTTGATCTGCCGCTGTGTGAGCAGGGCGAACCAGCGTTCCACCTGATTGAGCCAGGAAGCATGCGTGGGTGTGAAATGTAGAAAGTACCTCGGCCTTTTCTGCAGCCATTGGCGCACCAGCGCCGTCTTGTGGGTGCCGTAGTTGTCCAGCACCAGGTGGATGTCCAGATCGGCAGGGACTGCCGCGTCGATCCTTTTCAGAAAGTCCAGAAACTCCACCGAACGATGGCGGCGATAGCACTTGCCGAGTACGTTGCCGGTGGCGATATCCAAGGCTGCGAACAGACTGGTGACTCCATGCCGCTGGTAATCGGGGGTGCGGCGCTCCAGTTGTCCGGCACGCATAGGCAACACCGGCTGGCTGCGGCTCAGGGCCTGAATCTGCGACTTCTCATCCACACACAGAACCAGCGCATGATGCGGCGGCTCCAGATACAGGCCAACGATGTCCCGCACCTTTTCGATCAACAGCGGATCGCTGGAGAGTTGAAAGCCTTCCGTGCGGTGCGGCTTCAATCCGAAGGCACGCCAGATGCGGCTGATGGTGGACTGGCTCAACCCGGTCCTGGCCGCCAGCATACGGCTGGACCAGTGGGTAGCTCCCTTCGGCATCTTCTCCAGTGTCTGCCGCACTACCTGTTCGATCATCTCGTCACCGATCTCCCGCGGCGCTCCCGGACGAGGCTCGTCCCCCAGCCCCGCCACTCCGTCTCCTATAAAGCGGTTGCGCCAGAAACCCACTGTAAAGCCGGTGGTGCGCAACCTTGCCGCCACGGCCGCGTTGCTTGCTCCACCCGCACACTCCAGAATGATCCGGGCACGGAAAGCCATGGAGCGGCTGATACGAGACTGCCTCGCCAGCCGCTCCAGCTCCGCCCTCTGCGCTTCACTGACCACCAATTCCTGCTTCTTCGGACGACCACGCTGACGCTCCATGTCTCAGCATAGACCGGTTCCGATTTATATGCAACCTATTTATGACTCAGGAGACTAGCAGCCAGGTCACACGGTAGGCGCTGTTCTATCATCGAAGAACACCTCGCGGAGAGGTGGCCGAGTGGTTTATGGCTCCGGTCCTGAAAACCGGCATGGTCGAAAGGCCATCGTGAGTTCAAATCTCACCCTCTCC
>DATKTQ010000304.1:0-12063 GCA_035531055.1 Occallatibacter sp.
CTACTACAACGCGGGCCAGCTCACACTCCGTCACCCGATGAGCCACGGCCTCCAGATGGATTTCAGCTACACGTACTCGAAGTCGATTGACATGGGCTCCGACACGGAGCGCAGCAACGAATTCGGTACGACTGCGGCTAACACAGGCGCATTCAGCGAAATCCTGAACACCTGGAAGCCCTACCTGAATCGCGGTCCCTCGGACTTCGATACCAGGCACCTGATCACCGCAGACTGGGTCTACCAAATGCCGTTCGGCCGTGGAAAGAGGATGCTCGGAAACTCGGGCGGCGTTCTGGAAGCGTTGGTGGGTGGATGGCAGCTTACCGGTATATCCCGCTGGACGAGCGGCATGCCCTTCTCCTTCTTTGAGCCGGGCTGGACGACCGACTGGCAGATTGAAAGCTACGGCGTACAGACTGCGCCCATCAAGATGCGTCGCCACTTGGACGCAAACGGGGATCCGCAGTTCTTCGATAATCCGGATGCGATCAACAACGGACTTTCGACCGGTTCGCCGGAGCGGCTGCCCTATCCGGGTGAAGCCGGCCAGCGCAACAACTTCCGTGGCGATGGCTACTTCAACGTGGACTCCGGGTTGGACAAGACCTGGAAGCTCGGTGAACTCGGAACGCTGAAGTTTGCGTGGGAGGTCTACAACGTGACTAATTCCGTACGGTTTGATCCAGCTTCGATTGGATCGGGCCTGACGGGTGGCAACCTTGGCGTTGCCGGATCGTTGCTGACCGTGCCGCGCCGCATGCAGTTCAGCATGCGTTACGACTTCTAACCTGTACCCAATCTACTGCGCCGGCGAGGTTCCAACTTCGCCGGCGCTTTTTCTTTGTCTTCCCGTCAGGATGCGGGGTTGACAGCGAGCCCTCAATCCCCAGCCTTGCTGCCTGCCGCTCCCAGCGCCTTCAGGCGCATCTGGGCCAGCCGGTACGTGGAGGAAGGTATGGCGAGCGGCTCCTTGGGCTTTGCCAGTTTGTGGTAGTCGGCAATTGCAATTTGCGTTTCCCCGTATTGCTCGGCGATGAGCCCAAAGGCATACCAGTAGTCGTCGTCCGGTTCCACCAGGTTTAGCTTATCCATGCCGCGCAGCAGCAGATCGTGCGCGTCCTTGGTTTGGCCGGTGGTGGCGTAGAGGCAGGCAAGCGTGTGCAGAATCGCAGGGTTGTCGCGGGACATCTGCGTGGCCTTGATGGCGGTGGCAATGTCCGAAGGCTCCACTTTTCCGGTGAACAGAGAAAGCCAGGCGATGGAGTTGAGCAGCGAGGCATCCTCCTTGCCCTGGTCGGCAACCTTTTGTGCCCACGTGCGCGCGGCGGCATAGTCTCCGCGCTGGGTTTCAATTCCCATCTTGGCCATCAGCGCGTCTGTGTCGCCGTCCAGCAGCTTGAGTCTGTCATTGGCCAGCCTGGTAGCTTCCTGATATCGGCCCATGGCCACGAGATAGGCCACGCAATTGTCAAAGGCCGACTTTGACTCTGGAACCTGCCGGAGAAGTTCTGAGCTGACCACATACCCCTTGCGGAAGTTGTGTTCAACGGTGTATCCGAGCTCGAGCGCGATATCGATGATTGTCTTTTCGTGCTCCGTGGTGGCCCGAGCACGCTCGCCTTCGAGAATCGCGATGCCTTCGGCGGCGGTCGGCTTCGTTCCCACGAGGATGGACGCTGCGGCCAGCGTCATGCGATGCGCATTTGCGGTTTCGCCTCTCATCCAGAAGCGCGGGAATACGGGACCGCCGAACGGATCATCGCCGCCGGCAAGATGCTGGTCCTCGCGGAGCCAGTCGAGCAGCACTTTGGCGCCCTGCAGGTTTCCCGCTTTGATTCGGTCGAGCATCTCCAGCGCGATGGAGTTCGGTTTGTCTTCGGAGTCTAACAGTTTGTATTGACCATTCTCCTTGACCACAAAGAAGGTGGACGTGTTGCCGTTGGGCATTTGCATCTTTACGCGATATCCGTTCGCGTCATTGCCCTCCGCCTTTGGATCCAGGTTTTCGAGCATGATGTCGAGCGTGACGTCGAGCGAACTGCCTTCGCGCGCCAGCTCGATGTTGTTCTTCTCGCCGATTTCAAGTCCTTCCTTGGTCTCGTCAGGGTCTTCCTTTTTCATTACCGCGACGGCGTTTCTGCTGCTGATGGCCAAAAGCTGGTCCTTAGTCAGGTTGGGGCTCATCATCAGCAGCATCATGCGCTTTACCAGATCCTGCGGCGTGTTGGCGAACTTCATGTCTTCGTGGCGCTTGGCGTTGCGCAGTATGTTCGCCAGCCCGATGGTTTGTGCGGCATTGTCGCCGGCTGCACCAGCCTGCAGAAAGTCTGCGGCCGCCGGGTACTGGCGGATGTTCATCAGCATTTGCCCGGCGGTGCGCGCGGTCTCCTTGTACGAGTTGTCGTCGGTTGTGAGCTTGTTGGCCTCGGCGAGCCCGGCCTTGCTGCCCTGCAGCATGGCTTCACTGGCCGCGAGGAGGGCGTTGGGCTCCGGGTTCAATTCCTGCGCGGCCTTGAAGGCTGCGGCGTAGTCGCCTCCGTAGAATTCGGCAAAAGCAAGGTTGTTTCCGAGGCCGAGTTCGCTGAGCTTATCCTGCCCCAGTTTCTGGTACTCGGCGATGGCCTCCTTCATGTGTGAGAGCCTGCCGTAACGCCTTCCTACGGGATCGTACTCGAGCAGGATGGCGAGGTCGGCCTGGGTGGACTTGTCGTCCGGGTCCAGCTGAATGGCCACGCGGTAGGCCGCCGCGGCGCCGGCGAAGTCGCTGCCGGCACGAAGATTCCGGCCAACCAGATCCTTCTTGAGAATCAGCGCCAGCGTCTTTTCCGCCAGTGCGGATTTCGGCTCCAGCTTTACGGCCTGTTCGGCTTCGGCCCGAGCTGCCTCACCCATGCCCGCCTGCAAGAGCACTTTTGCCACCTGCAGGTGGTGCACCGCCTCATCCGGATGCAGAGTCACGAGGCTGCGATAGGAAGCCAGCGCCTCACGCACCTTGCCTTCCCGGAGAAGCACTTCGGCCCTGGGCTCAAAGCCCACCATGATGGCGGGACCGTTCAAGAGATCGGCGACTTTGTTGCGCAGAGCCGTTGCCTCCGCCACCGTATAGCGTCGCTTCACGGAGTCAAAGGTCAAGTGAGCCAGCACCGTCCCATCTTTTTCTGCAGAGAACTTTTCCGTAACCATGGCGGGGCCAACCGGGATGGTTGCATCGGGCGGCAGCGTCTTGGGCACAAAGCCCTGCGGAGGAACGATGCGATAGCGCCACTCCGCCATGAACGGCGCCGCCAACTCCCAGTCTGCGGTGCGCGGCTTTTTGGTCTCGTCTTTGCCCGCCTTGCTGGCGTCGGGATCATCGCGCACTTTGAGTGCCGACGGCAAACGCTCGAACAGCGAGTCCAGGCGGATGGCAGCTTCCGCGCTATCCAGGTCGGTGTAGCCGCGGCGTGCCTTTTCGCAGGCGATGGTGAGCTTGAACTGCTGGGACAGATCGGCGGGGTCCGTTCGGTCCACCTTGGTGAGCGTGTCGGAGACGTACTGTGCCTTGACGTAACCTTGCAGGGCTTCGCGCATCTGCTGGCTTGGTTTGTCGGCATAGAAGTCGCGATACTCACCTTCAAAGATTCCAGTGGGCTCGGTGACCTCAACCACGTTTGCCGGGCCATTCTCCGTGAGCGTCACGGTCCTCAGTTCCAGCTGCACATTGTCTTTGGATGTGGACTGGGGTGTCAGGACGAGCGCTGTGCTCTCTGGCCGCGCGATGAGGGAATGCCGGCCCTGATCGGGCGCGGGCAACTGGCCAAGGCGCGCATAGGGGTCGGTTGCGTCAATCCAGAGCGCGGGCGGGCCGGGCACGTAGACGATGGCGTGATCGAACATGCCCATGCCGGGCAGGTTGACGGGCACATCGAGGCGCGAGCCGGCATTGAGCAGAGCTACGTAGGCCGGAATGCCGGCCGCGCGCAGCATGGTGACGAGTAAAGTGGCTTTGTCTTTGCAGTCGCCGTAGCGCTGGGCCAGTGTCACTGCGGGATCGTGCGGGATGATAGCGGCCTCGTCGAATTCGATGCCGGTGTAGCGAATATTCTGGTCGAGATAATCGAGGATCGCCGTTTCCTTATCCGCATTGGAGGTCTTGCCGGCGATGAGGCGGTTCACGAGGTCCTGAACCGCTGTGGGATTGGCGTGGCTGTCTACGATGCTGGAGTACTTCGTTGCCATCTCTTGCCATGAGGCGCCGGTGGAGAACTCAACCAGGCCGTAGCGGGAGTCATCCGGTGGCAGGTTTGGCTGGGCCGCGTCCAGCGGCTGCATGGGACCCTGCTCAAACGTGAGCGTCACGCGGCCGTGGTTTTCGCTGCGTTGCGCGGCCAGGCCGTTCAGGTTGACCGTGTCTGCGCGGAGCGGCATGGAAGCCGGCGCCTGCAGCACCGCGACGCTGTGAGCAACGGGTACTCCCACGCGCCCGAAATAAATGCGACCTACCCGGCCGGGGGCAAAGAAAGGTACAGTCTCTGTGGTGACGAACTCCTCTTCCACCACGACCCCGGCCGCGATGGCAGGAAAGGGGGCGCGCAGCATCTTGCCGTCGCCGTAGGTCTTGTAGTCGCCGTCCCGCGCGGGCGCCTCGGTGATGAGTTTGGGATCGAGCATGTGCACCGAGTCGTCCGGCGCTATGACTCGGACTTTGATTTCCGGCCGAGCCTGGTGCCAGGGTTCCCAGTCCACGGCGGCCGAGTCCCAGGCGTCGGCACCCTTCTGCGTGAGGATTTTGTAGACCACGTAACTGGTGTGAACGGCCCGGCCGGCGGTGTCAAAGCTGTAGCTCTCATCGCTTTCCAGGATGGCGACGTCACCGGTGGCGCTGGCGGAAGCGAGAGTTGCGGCGTCATAGAGAGCTTTGGGGGCGATGGAGAAGGGCGGCGCCTTCCATGGTTCCACGCGCTCCTGCGCTTGCAGGGCGGCGATGGTGAGGGTGAGGGAGAGTGCAGCGAGGATACCGGGTGCGAAGCGGCGCAGCGAAAGAGAAGGCACGGGTCTCCTTGAGAGAACGGGAATGTGAACACGGTAAACCGCACCCCTGGGATGCGCAAGAGACATGGCGGATACGGGTGATGTACAGGTTTAGCCGGCTGCGGGGTGGCCGCCGAGCTGGGGAATGCGATGCGTGAAGGCGCTATTGTTCTTTGCGGACCTGGGCGGCGATGCGGCGCAGTTCAGGGAGGACCTGGCCCAGCGCGGCCGGCTCTGCATGACGACTGCCCAAGGCGAAATAGAGGTCGCGGTAGAGCGGATAGAGCTGCTCATACATGGCAACCGCTTTGGGGTCCGGCTGCACTGTGCGCAGCGGAAGGCAGACTGCGGCTTGTGCTTCCTCGATGGTGCGGTAAGCGCCTGCGGCCAGCAGCGCGAAGATGCCCGAGCCGAGGCTGGTGGGGATCCCTGCGGGAACCAGCACGGGCTTGTTGAGCACGTTGGCGTAGACGCGGTTCAGGACCTCGCTCTTTTGCGGAATGCCGCCGGCGTTGATGACGCGATCCACGGGCACGCCGTGCGCGGCCATGCGCTCCAGAATGATTCGGGTGTGGAAGGCGGTGCCCTCGATGGCGGCAAACAGCTCGTCCTGCGCCGTGTGCAACAGGTTCCAGCCCAGGGTCACGCCGCCCAGCTCCGGATTTACCAGCACGGTGCGGTCGCCGTTGTCCCAGCTGAGGCGCAGCAGGCCGGTCTGACCGGCATTGTAAGCCTCGAGCCCCTGGGACAAGGCGGCCACGGTGGTTTGCGCGCGGCGCGCGACGGCCTCAAAGATGTCGCCGGTAGCAGAAAGTCCCGCCTCAATGCCGGTGAAGGCAGGGTGGACACTGCCGGGGACTACGCCGCAGACGCCGGGAACCAGCTCCGTCTTTTTCGCCATGGCGATGATGCAGGTGGAGGTGCCGACGACGTTGACCACGTCGCCTTCGCGAATGTTGGAGCCGATGGCGTCCCAGTGGGCGTCAAACGCGCCGACGGGAATGGGAATGCCCGCGCGTAAGCCGAGCTTCTGGGCCCACTCGGCTGAGAGGTGGCCCGCAAGATGATCGCTGGTGAGATATTCGCCGCCCATTTTTTCGCGGATGCCGGCCAGGAGCGGATCCACGGCGACGAGGAAGTCTTCCGGCGGCAGGCCGCCCCATTTGGGATTCCACATCCATTTGTGGCCCATGGCACATACACTGCGTTTCAAGTCGCTGACGGTGCGGACGCCGCAGAGCGTGGCGGCAACCATGTCGCAATGTTCCAGCGCGGTGAGCAACTGAGCGCGCTTGTCGGGGTTGTGGCGCAGCCAGTGGAGCAACTTGGCGAAGCCCCACTCGTGGGAGTAGACGCCGCCGCACCACTCGATGGCCTCAAGGCCCAGGGCGTGGGCTTTCGTGGTGATTTCTTCGGCTTCCGCCGAAGCGCGATGGTCGCACCAGAGATAGTAGTCGTCGAGCGGCTCGAGGCCCGGGCCGACAGGAATGACGCTGGAGCCGGTGGTGTCGAGCGCGATGGCGGCGATGGTGTTGCCGTCAATGCCGGTGGAGCGCAGGACCTCCCGGGTGGCGGCGGCGAGCGCCGTCATCTGGTCTGCGTGGGACTGGGTGGCGAAGTCGGGATCTTCTCGGCGGCGGTGAAGGGGATACTCGGCGGCGGCGGTGCCGACGGGGCCTTTTTCGCTGTGTACGAGAGTGACGCGGACGCTTAGGGTACCGAAGTCGACTCCGGCGACGAGAGTCATGGCAGGACCTTCCAGAAAACGCTTACCAGCATGCCCAATACTCTACACAGGGCGGCTAAATGCGGGCAAGTGAAACCGGCACTGGGTCTATTTGCCGGCGGTTGGCGCACGGGTTTTTGCGGCTGCGGGCGATGGGGTGGGCGGACCTGACATGCCGTCGACGACCGCACCCTTCAATCCGGGCAGGGGGGCATCCTGATTCTTGACGAGGATGGAGATGCGACGGTTGGAGGGGTCATAGGGATTGGCAATGTCGCGCAGCATCTGGTCAGCGTAAGCGCGGACCTGGGTAACCTGGTTGGCACGCACGCCGTGCTGCTGCATGATGCGGCGCGCCGCGTTGGCCCGGTCGGCGGAGAGTTCCCAGTTGCTGTAATCGGCGCCGCGGTGGTATTGCGCGGCATCTGTATGGCCCTCAATGAGCAGCTTGTTGGGCAGGGTCTTCAGCTCGGTGGCGAGCAGGGCGAGCAGTTCCTGCCCGCGCGGGCTGAGCTGCGGGCTGCCACTCTCGTAAAACGTTCCGTTCTTGTCCTCGAGCATTTCGATGCGAAGGCCTTCTGACGTGATGGTGATCTGGATCTGCTTGCGGAGTTTCCGCAGGTCTTTCTGGGCCTGGATTTCGAGTTCCAGTTTCTCTTTCAACGCTTGCAGGTCGCTTCCGTCGGCGGCGGCGATGATTTGGCCGGTACCGGACATGGTGGTGCCCATTTGCGTGGCGGTTCCTCGCGGGTCGTTGAAGTAGCCCGCGACGGCTCTCTTGACCTGCACGCTGGAGTTCATGAGCCACAGGACGATGAACAGCGACATCATGGCAGTGACGAAGTCGGCATAGGCCACTTTCCACGCGCCCCCGTGGTGGCCGCCGTGGCCGCTTTTTTTCTTGATGACGATGATGGGCTGTGGCCTGCCGGGTGTCATTCTGCGCTCCTAGCGGTGGGGTGAATACGGCTCAGGCCGCGGCGGCGGGCTCGGCGGCTGCGCTCTGGCTCTTGCAGCGCTTTTCCATCTCATCAAAGGTGGGACGCACATGCGCGGGGATGGCACGCCGGGCCATCTCGATGGCGATCATGGGCGCTGAGCCCTTGAGGAACGAGAGCATCAGCACGCGCAAGACGTGGAGATAGCTGTTGTGTTCCTCTGCAGTCTTGGTCATGTTGGAGCTGAGCGGGCCGACCACGCCGTAACAGAGCAGGATGCCGAGGAAAGTGCCTACCAGCGCGGCCGCCACTTTGTGGCCGATTTCACTGGGAGGGCCGCCGAGCGCGCCCATGGTGATGACCACGCCGAGCACGGCGGCGACGATGCCGAGGCCGGGAAGGGAATCGGCCACGGTGGAGAGGGCTTGAATGGGCTGCGTTGCGTTGTGGTGATGGACCTCCATGTCGAGATCCATCATCTGGTCCATGTCGAACGGCTCCACGCCGCCGGTGATGGCCATGCGCAGCGTATCGCAGACAAATTCCCGCGCGTGGTGGTCCTTGAGGAACTCCGGGTATTCCTTGAAGAGGGGGCTTTCGCCGGGTTTCTCCACGTCGTTTTCCACGCTCAGGAGCCCCTCTTTGCGCACCTTATTGAGGAACTGGTACATCATTTTGAGGGTGCTGAGATAGCGCTCCTTCTTGAAGCTGGAGCCACCGACGACGCCCTTGAGTCCGCCGAGGATCCCCTTGAGAATGTGGATGGGGTTGGCCACCAGAAGAGTGCCTGCGCCGGCGCCGGCAATGATGAGCAGCTCGGCGGGCTGGAGGAGCACTTCCACGTGACCCTTCTCCATGAGAAACCCGCCGAGCACGGCTCCAAAGACCAGGAGAATCCCTATGATGGCGAACATGCCTGCCTCCCCTCCGAATCGTCAGGAGCTCCCGGCTCCTGCTCTTGTGCGTTTGAAGATGTATCCTGCGGTATCTCGCGGCGGATGACGGTGGGCTCGTCCGTTGAGGGATTGCCGGGGAAGCGTCTTGGCGCGAGGGTCATGTGGTTGCCGCCGATGTGCACGCCGGCGAGCATGGCGGCTTTGGCCCGCTCCAGGAGTTGGGGCAGGGTCTCGTCGGGCTCGGACAGGGCTGCGCCTACGCTTGCGGTGAGCGAGATGCGATCGCCCCACCAGCGGAACTCCGCGGTGCGCGTGAGGCCGGCGATGTGTTGGGCAAAAGCGGCCAGGCCCTGGGGGCGGCGCTCATGCGCGAGGATGAGAAAATCGTCTTCTCCCCAGCGGCCCAGGTCGTCCTGCGGCCGCAGTCCGTTGATGAGGGTCCGCTCGACGCGCTCCAGCATGGCCTGACAGGCGCGCGCGCCATGCGTGCGACGCAGTTCATGTGCCTGATCGACGGTGACCCAGAGGAGGCCGAGTGGGGTTCCGCGCTGTTTGAAGTCGTCAAAAGCGGCTTCCATGCGCTCCTCCAGCAGCTCCATTTCGGAGTCCAACGCCGGCGCCTCGCCGGTATCTCCGTGGGGCAAGGTGTCCAGGCACTCCGAGGGATGAAAGAGAATTGCCATGCCGATGCGCTCGCCGAGGCCGTCGCGCAGCACCAGGGTGCGGGCGGAGGCGCGAAATCCGTGGCCAAGCCGGTGCTGGGCGCTGACGGCGTGGGCGCGCAGGGCGCCATGCGAGGCACTGGGCTCGCCGAGATCCGGCTCAGAGCACAGCGTCTGGAGCGCGCCGGGCAATGGGCGGGCCACGACTTCCAAACCGGCAAACCCAGTGATGGATTCTGCCGCGTGATTCCAAAAGACGACCTGGCCGTCGGCATCCATGAGAGCAACGCCCTCCGGATACCCATCGAGCACGGACTCCATCAACTCAGCGCGATTGGCCATAGCTGTCCCTTCCCCTTTTTCATCGGCAGGGAATGCGGCAACTTGACCGCGGCGGGGCGGTGGAAACGAGATGGCGATTGAAATGGGAACTGGATCGTGTGGAGAGGGTGCTGCGGGGGTCAGGAAGCGGAGGCTTTTGCCGATGCGTCCGCCAGGGGCAGGCGCACGAGGAAGCGGGTGTTGCCGGGCTGTGACTCCACCTGGATGGTGCCGCCGAATTTCTGGGTGATGATGCGATGGACAATCTCCAGCCCGAGGCCGGTGCCGGAGCCCTGCGGCTTGGTGGTGAAGAAGGCGTCAAAGATGCGCGGAAGCAGGTCGGTGGGGATGCCGGTGCCGTGATCGCGGATGCAGACGACGAGCCAGCCGGGTGTGGTGTCGGTCTCGGTCCATGTGGTGATTTCGATTTGGCCGCCTTGCGGGGAGGCATCGGCGGCGTTGTCGATCAGATTGGTCCACACCTGGCTGAGCGCCGAGCCGCGGGTGTGAATGACGGCCGGGGAGGCCTCGAAGCGCTTTTCCACCTGAATTTGCTTGAGGCGGAGCTTGTGTCCGAGGATGGTGAGGGTGCTCTGCAGGCTGTCGTGCACGTCGAGGTCGCGGGCCGGGGAGCGCTCGTCGTAGGCAAATTTCTTGACCGCCATGACGAGATCGGAGATGCGGGAGATGCTCTCCTCGATGGCGCAGACGAGGGACACGCTGGAGACCAGCGCGCCGAGCCAGTTGAGCGCGTCGGAAAAGGACGGGGCGTCAAAGAATTCGCGGGCGCAGGTGAGTTCTTTCTGGTCAAACCCCATGCTGACGAGCGCGGGGGCAAGCGTGAAAGCGTTCTCTACACCGGCCGCGGCGAGCCACTCGCCCATGGCCTCTTCGGCATCGGCCTCATCCAGGCTGCTCATGGCGGCCAGGCGGCAGCCTTTCAGAATGTGCTCGAGCATGGACTTCATGCACTCGAGCTGTTCGGCGGTTTTGGGCTTGCTGCTGCTGCGCAAGCTGAGCTGCTGCAGCTTGAGCAGGTTTTCGCGCAGTTGCGAGGCGGAATGCTTGGCGGCGGCGCCGGGGTTGTGCAGCTCATGCATGAGGCCGGCGGCGAGCGTGCCGAGGGAGACGAGCTTTTCGCGATGGAGGGCTTCGACCTGATAGGAACGGAGGCGCTGCGCGTTGTCGGCAAGAATGATGCCGCGGGCGGCCGGGCAGCAGGCCATGAGGGACCAGAACTGCTGGCTGGTGAGGCGAATGACGACGGAGTCCTCGGCGGCGGAGATGCGGAAAGGGATGTGAGACTTGCCGGTGAGCAGGGGCACTTCGCCAAAGGCGTCTCCGGCGCGGGCCACACCGAAGAGGGTGAAGCTGCCGTCAGACTCCGGGTGCTCCGCGCGCATGGAACCCTGGGTGACAATCCAGTACGACTCGACGGGTTCGCCAGGTTCGACGAGGACCTGATCGTTGGAGAGGCGGATGCAATCCACGGGACCGATCGAGTCCAGCGCCTCAGGAGGTGTGTCGGTGAAGGGACGGGTGGGACGAAGGGCATCGGCCACGTCCAGCCAAGGAAGGGATTCCACCAGCAAACGTTTCTCGACTTTGTCCATCTGCTGTTTCCGATCTCCCGTCACTAAAATCCCGCCAGATACTGGTGGGCAAACTGCACGGCAATGGACCCCTCGCCTACGGCGGAGGCCACCCGCTTGACCGAGCCGTGGCGAACGTCGCCTGCCACAAAGACGCCCGGGACGCTGGTTTCCAACAGGAACGGCTCTCGCGGCTCGCGCCAGCTTTCGGGCAGCTTACCGTCGCGGCGCATGTCCTGGCCAGCCAGAACAAAGCCTTTTTCGTCCCGCAGAACCGCCGGGGGCAACCAGCTGACGCCGGGTTCCGCACCGATGAAGACGAAAAGCGAGGAAGCCTTTACGCGATATTCGCCGGCCGGACCCTTCAATTTGAGCGCTTCCAGCCGTTCGGAGCCCTCTGCCTCAACGACCTGCGTTTGGGCTTCGAGCACTATATTGGATGTGCGTTCAATCTCATCGATTAAGTATTTCGACATGGTTGCGGACAATCCGGGGCCGCGGACGACCATGGTGACCTTGCAGGCGAACTTGGCAAAGTGGAGGGCGGCCTGCCCGGCGGAGTTGGCTCCGCCGACGATGAAGACCTCTTCGTCCTTGCAGGAGGCGGCCTCGACCAGGGCGGCGCCGTAATAGATGCCGCGGCCAGCCAGGTGGTCTGCGCCGGGGATATTGAGGCGGCGGTACTGGACGCCGGGGGCGAGCAGGACGACGTGGCTGGCGACTTCGCGGCCGTCGGCGAGCTGAACGAAGCGGTAGGGGCCGTCCATGCGGAGCCCGACGGCGCGCTGGGTGACGAACTCGGCGCCGAAGCGCGTGGCCTGAATGTGGGCGCGGCGTCCGAGGTCGGCGCCGGTGATGCCGGTGGGGAAGCCGAGGTAGTTTTCAATGCGGGAGGTGGAACCGGCCTGACCGCCG
>DATKTQ010000305.1:0-40173 GCA_035531055.1 Occallatibacter sp.
GGATCATGCAAATGAGGAGCGGCGGTTTGCGGAGCATGAAACGAGCGCTGACGGCAATGGCACTGCTGGCGATGCTGGCGGCGACGGCGCACGGCGCAGAACGCGCGGAGCTGCGCAACGGATTTACGATGCGGTGCGACCACCATGCCGAAGTGGACGGGCACGTACGGATTTATCTGACGCCGGGCGACGACGACTACATGGACCTGAGCCCGGACGCGATTGCCGGATTTGTGGAAACGCGTGAGTCCGCAGGGGGCGGCGCGCAGGCCAGGCCGGTGCGCAAGGACGCGAAGCTGAACAGCAGAGACCTGGGCGAGATGCTGAACCGCGCCGGCAAAGCGCACAACCTGGACGTGGACCTGCTGGCGAGCGTGGTGAAGGCGGAAAGCAACGGGAATGCGCACGCGGTGAGCCGCGCGGGGGCTCGCGGGTTGATGCAGCTGATGCCGGCGACGGCAGAGAAGATGGGCGTGGCGAACAGTTTGAATCCGGGCGAGAATGTGCAGGGCGGGTCCGCTTACCTGGACCAGATGTTGAGGCGCTACCACGAGAATCTGGCGCTGGCGCTGGCAGCCTACAATGCGGGGCCGGAGGCGGTGGACCGCTACCACGGCATTCCGCCGTACGCGGAGACGCAGGCGTATGTGGCGCGGGTGATTCACGAGTTCAACCGGCGCGTGCGGGCTCGCGAACGCAAAACGCGACGGGCAGCAAAAGCGCTGCCGACCGCCTTGCGCTAAAGTGGACTGTGCAGCGAGCCGCAGGACCATAGAATGAACTGGTACCCATTCAACACCTGAGCGGAAAGACGGAGAACGCTTGAAGAAACGTCAACTGATTGTGGGCCTGGTGGTGCTGGTGGCGCTGGCGGCGCTGGCGGTGTGGGGACGCAACCGGATTCACTTTGATTTTGGTCTGTTCCGCAGGCAGCTGGCGGTGGCGGACTGGAGCCGGATCGGGATTGGCGTGGCCTGCATCTACTTTGCCTATGTGCTGCGCGCGGTGCGATGGGCGCTGTTTCTGCGACCGAACAAGAAAGTTCCGGCGCTTTCGCTGCTGGGCACACAGGTGATGGGGTTTACGGCAGTGGCGCTGATTGGGCGCGTGGCGGATCCGGTGCGGCCGTATCTGGTGGCCAGAAAGACGCAGCTTCCGCTGAGTTCGCAGTTGGCGGTGTACGTGGTGGAGCGGCTGTTTGACGCGGGATCGATGGCGCTGATGTTTTCCTCTGCGATTCTGCTGACGGCTTGGTTCGGCGCTCCGGGCGCGATGCCGCATCCGGAGCTGGTGAAGAAGGCCGGCGAGTGGGGCATGCTGCTGACGATTGCCGGTGCGCTGTTCCTGGTGCTGGTGCGGCTGGCGGGCGAGATGGTGGCGACGATGCTGGAGGGGATATTCGGCGTGTTCTCCAGCAAGCTGGGGCACGCGGTGGGGCACAAGATTCGTACCTTCCGCATGGGACTGGACACGATGCGCACGCTTGGCGACTTTGGCGTGGCGGCGGCGTTGTCGCTGGGTATGTGGGTGCTGATTGCAGCGTCCTACCTGGAGACGGCACGGGCCTTTGTGGCGAGTCCGGAACTGGCGACGATGACGCCGGCCAAGTGCGTGCTGCTGATGGTGGTGAGCGGCGCGACGAGCGTGATTCAGTTGCCGGTGATTGGCTGGTTTACGCAGATTGGGCTGGTGGCCGCTGCGCTTTCCAGCTTCTTTAACGTAACGCCGGAGGCCGCGACGGCCTGTGCCGCGACGCTGCTGCTGGTGACGTTCCTGAGCATTGTGCCGGTGGGGCTGGTCTGGGCGCAGGTGGACCATGTGAGCCTGCGCAAGGTGGCGGTGGAAAGCGAGCACGCCGAAGAGGCGCTGGAAGCGACCGAAGCCTCAGAGTGAGCCTGCGCCGGATTTCGGCTGAGCGTGGATTTACGGCTGCGCGACCGAACTCTGCGGGCGGGTGAAGCGCAGGTGCTCTGGCGCGACGGCGCCGCCGGTGAGCAGCATGCTCATCGCCTGCTCCATGGTCAGGTCGGTTTCCACCACACGGTCCAGGGGCAGAATCTGCAGGAACGCCGAGGTGGGATTGATGGCGTTGGGCAGGAGCACGGCGGCGAGGTCCTGGCCGGTGGTTGAGTCCTTTAGGGTTCGGGTGAGGAAGCCCAGGCTCTTTTGGCCGGCGATGGGGAAATCGACGAGGACCACGCGCTGGCTCGCGTCCTTCTTGGTCATCATGGAGTCCAGCAGCTGGCGGACCGAGGAGTAGACCCTGGCGACGAATGGCAGGCGCTCCAGCGCAGCCTCAAAGAAGCCAAAGGCCTGGCGGCCGAGGACGAGCGAAGTGATGCGGCCGAGCAGGTAGAGGGCGACGAGGGTGAGGGCGACGGCGAGCGTGGTCTGCACCCAGTTCTGCGCGAGCCAGGGGCGGGGAATGTACGGGGCCAGCAGAGGGATGAGCGGGCGGCCGGCGCGGGCCAAGTCCCCGAGCACGAAGCTGAAGACCAGCCAGGTGACAAAAAGGGGGCCGATGGTAATGATTCCCGCCAGTATATTGCGCTGCAGGTTGCGCAATGCGTGGGACAACACGGGGCGCATGCGTTTCTCCTCCAAGGAGGATACGCGAGCCGCACCGGCGCGGAATGGGAATCGGGCGGCGGGGTTCCTGCGATGGCAACGCGCGGGACGGCGCGGGGGCGAGACGGCCTTCCCTTATAGTTTAGAGAGGAAGAGGGGCAGCGATGAGCGACGCGGAGATCCTGCAGGGCAAGGAGCGGAGTCTGGAAGACATGGGACAGGGCTCGGAGCCGACAAGCGAAGCGGGTGAAGGTAAGCCGGCAGCCGAGGCAACAGCGCCCAGGACGGCGGCGGCCGAACAGACGCCCAAGACGCGCGCGCGGATGATTGATGCACTTTCCTCCGGAGCGATGGGCGAACAGGAGATGCTGCAGGCGACGCCGGGCGACGTGAAGGTGCTGCGGCCTGCGCCTCCAGCGCGGGCGCTGGCCCGCACGGAGCAGCCAGCACCCCACGAGCCGAAATATCCAGGCTTTGGGCGAGCGATGGGCATTCTGCGCGGCGTGCTGCCGGTGGTGCAGAAGGTGCTGCCGCTGCTGGAAGGCAACGTTCCGCTGACGGTTGCGAATCTGCTGGCGCCGACCATTTCTGCTCCGCGCAGGCCGGTGAACCTGGAGCCGATGGAGCACGCGATCCGCAAGATGCACGCCGAGCACCTGGAACTGCAGACGCAGGTAACGGGACAGGCGGCGGCCATGAAGCTGCTGGGCGAGCAGGTGGAAGCGCTGAAGCAATTGGCGGTTCGCAACGCCGAGGAGCAAGACAAGCTGGCCACAGAAGTGTACAGGCTGCGGCGGAGGTTGACGGTGTTGACGTGGGTAAGCTTCGCGCTGCTGGTGGCATCGCTGGGGGCGAGTGTGACGCTGATTCTGCGTGCGATGCGGGTGATTCCCTAGGGAACTTGTGAAATGCTGCCGCCCTGCAATGGGCGGAGAGGCGCGGGAGCGGTCATGGGGCCCGGAAGCCCTATCCGGGCGAACTGCACTGAATATGCACAATTGTGCATGCTGCTAACAGATAATTCGCTCCCATAAAACTAAATCTCAAATTCTTTGCTTCCTTTTACGAACTTTGTGATGGGAGAGATTGCCAGTCGTATTTTCCGGGGGCTAGTATTCCGGGTAGTTCAACTGGGGGCATAGGCCCCAAGTCACAATGCAGTTGTTCCTGTTCCTTAAGTTCACAGAGCTTCACTAACGAGCGGCGCTTACCGGCTGCCGCATACGGAGTGTCTACTCATGGCGTGGTATGCCTACTGCATCGGTGAAAAGCAAGCATTTCCTGAGTTAGCCCGTCATCGCAAACCTGTTCCACTGGAATCCGTACATGGAGTCAGCGGCAACCAGGTTTTCCTCTATCCCGCCAGCGATTTGGCCGTTATCGTGAGCGAGCATAACCCGGCCGAGGCATTGAGCCAGAAGTCGGGCGTGGATCACGCCCGGGTGATCGCCGACTGCTTTCAGCATTCCACGGTGCTGCCTTTCCGGTTTGGAACCGTGTTCCAGGACGACGAAAGCCTTCGGAAGTCGATCCGGTCCAACCAGCGTCAGTTTCAGACCAACATTGACAAGCTGCGCGGGAAGACGGAGATGCACCTGAAGATTTTCGTGGACGATTGCTGCAGCCGCGAACTGGTCCGTCATGCACAAGCTGAGGGCGTGGGCCGCGAATACCTGAGCAGCCTGCGGGAGAACGCAACCCGCCAGCGGGAGCGCCAGACACGGGCGCGCGCGGTGAGCTTCCAGATGCATCGGCTGTTTATGCCGCTGGACGAGGAAGTAAGTTGCCGGCTGACGGAGAGCGGCAAGATGGTGCTGGACATTGCGCACCTTATTGAAACCAAGTATGTGGAGCGCTACCAGAACAAATTTGCCACCACGAGCGCGATGATGCACGAGTGCCACATGCAGCTTTCCGGCCCATGGCCTCCTTATCACTTTGTACATCGGCTGACGCGCAGCGCGCATGCACACGCAGCGGCGAACGGCACGCACACTGTGGCGGTGGCAGCGGCTGCGGCACCGAGCCCTGCAACCCGCGTGGCGGCGATGGCCTGAGCCTTCGCTGAAAGAGCCTGAAAACCAGAAGCCCCGGCCAATGTGCCGGGGCTTTGTTATGCGCGGAAAAGGAGACGCCTAATGCGCGCTGGTCGAGCCAGCGTCTTTGCGGCGGGTAAGCACGAATGATTTGCGGCGGTCGCGCGAAGCTCGGTCAATCTGTTTCCAGAAGCCTACGAAGTAATCAATGGCGGAGATGACGGAGACGAGGACGGTGAAGTAGATGGCGGCAATGGCGATCCAGCGGACGGGAATGACGAGCAGGCCGAACTGCCAGTCGAACCAGCGATGGGCAAGGATGGCCGAGACGACAGTGACGATCTGCAGCACGGTTTTGAGCTTGCCGAGGTCACTGGCCTGGATGGTGAAACCCTCAGAAGACGCGATGGAGCGCAGGCCGGAGATGAGGAACTCGCGGGAGATGATGACGACGGCGATCCAGACTTTGACGACCTCGGGGTTGTACGCAACCAGAGCGATGAGGGCCGCGGTGACCATGACCTTGTCTGCCAGTGGATCGAGGAGCATGCCCATGGTGGTGATCTGGCCGCGCTTGCGGGCAAGGTAGCCATCCACGCCGTCGGTGATGGAGGCGAGGATGAAGAGAACGGAGGCGAGGATCTCCTGCTCGCCGCCGGATTGCCACGGGAAGTGCGGCGAGAGGATCCAGAGCAGCAGCGGGATCATGACGATCCGGCTCATCGTGATGGAGTTAGGCAGGTTCACTTGAGCTTGGCCACGACGACGGTAACGGTTGTGACTTGGGACCATTATTGCACTGGCGAGGTCGGAGTGCGCGGTGACGGACGGGAGTTGACATGACCATTGGCGGAATCGCGCGGAGCGCGGCGGCAAGTTGCAGCGTGGGTTTGTGCCGTGCTAGTTTGATATAGGACCAATTTGGTCCCAGTTTGATATTTTCACTTGTCTGTCTTCTTTTCCTGCGGTTCCCTTGCGGAAGCGGCCTGCACACTGTAGCGCGGCGTATCTGTTAGGGATGTAAGAGATTAGCAAGCGGCGGCCCTGGTGGAAGTCTTTTGGCGAGGCACCACCAGGACCGCACAACCGGCAACTTGTGAGCTGACGGTTCCTTCCAGCATAGCGGAAACGTCGGCCACGATTCCAGAAAGGGATCTTTTATGGCCACGATGCACGGCTGCATTTGCAGCACTGCGCGCGTGTTTGTGCGCGGCTTTTCGTGGAGTCATCCTTCTTCCCTGTTCCGCCGATGGTGCGGAAACGCCCTGAGGCGGCACGGCATGGCGGCGCTTTTGCTGGCGCTTCTGGGATGCGCGGTTGCAAGCCAGGTGGCTCGGGCGCAAGAGCCACCGTATTTCGTCACCTATTCCGATGCGCTGGAAGAGCCGGGCAACCTGGAGATTGCGCTGAAGGGCACGACGGCGACGCCCAGGAATGCGCATGGCTACTTCAGCCCCACACTGGAACTGGAATATGGCGCAAAGGCGTGGTGGACAACGGAGCTCTATTTGCAGGGAGTGGCCGTGGCGAACGACTCGACGATCTTCACGGGCTTTCGCTGGGAGAACCGCTTCCGCGTTTTGCCCACTGAGCACTGGGTAAACCCGGTGATTTATGTGGAGTACGAAGACGTAAATGGAGCGGACAAAAGCGTGCTGGAGGTGGTGGGCCACGATGGGCTGGAAGATTTGCAGGGCACGAATGCGGAGAGCCGCGGCGAGGTGGAGAGAGAGCTCGAAGGTAAGCTGATCCTTTCAAGCAATGCGAAGGGCTGGAACTTCTCAGAAAATTTCATCGCAGAGAAGAATCTGACGGGCGAGCCGTGGGAGTTTGGCTATGCGATGGGCGCGAGCCGGCCGCTGGCGCTGGCTGCGCAGAGCCGGAGTTGCGCGTTCTGTCGAGAGCACTGGGGCGCGGGCGCGGAGATCTATGGAGGGCTGGGGACGGCGCTGGGCTTTGGATTGCACGACACCTCGCACTACGCCGGACCGACGGTGAGTTACACGCCGCCACGCGGACCCAGAATCGATTTCTCCCCTCAGTTTGGACTGAACGACAATAGCGCGGGCGTGCTGTGGCGCTTCAAAGCGTCCTATGAGATTCAGCAGTTCCGCGACTGGTTCCGCAGGGAAGGTGCACGATGAGGCGCTCGGGAATTCGAGTGTTTGCAGGGCTGGTGATGCTGGCCGTATCCGTTCTGATGATGGCGGCGGGCAGCCACTGGATGGGCAAGGTTCCGGAGCAGGAGCGCTCACGCGTGAACCCTTATGCGGAAAAGCCGGAGGCGGCGCGCGCGGGACATCTTCTGTTTGAGGACCACTGCGCCAAGTGCCACGGCGAGGATGCGCTGGGACGGCATGGGCGGCCCAGCCTGCGCGGCGAGGAGGTACGCGGGGCCACCGACGGCGAGCTGGCGTGGCTGCTGAAAAACGGCAGCCTGTGGAAGGGCATGCCGAGCTGGAGTGTGTTGCCGGAACAGCAACGGTGGCAGATCATCGCGTATTTGCGCAGCCTGCCGCCGAACCCTCGCCCTGGCGGCGAGGCACAACGATAGAGCGCGCCGCAGCAATCTCACTGGGCAGAAAACAGCGAACGGGCCGCGCGAAGCGGCCCATTTGCGTGCTGCGGAAAGCCGCGGCTAAGCGTAGATGCCGCGCTGCTTGATGGTGAAGGCGACGCGGTCAATGGCCAACATGTAAGCCGCGATGCGATTGTTGACGTTGTGGGCTTCGGCATAGCGGACGACATCGTCGAAGCTGTCATGCAGGATGGACTCTAGCTGCTCGTTGATGAGGGCCTCTTTCCAGAAATAGCCCTGGCGGTCCTGCACCCACTCAAAGTAGCTGGCGGTGACGCCGCCGGCGTTTGCGAGGATGTCCGGCACGACGAAGATGCGCTTTTCAGCGAGGATTTCGTCGGCGACGGCGGTGGTGGGGCCGTTGGCGCCCTCTACGACGACGCGCGCTTTGATCTTGTCTGCGTTGCGGCTGGTGATGACATTCTCAGTGGCCGCGGGAATGAGCAGGTCGCAGTCGGAGACGATGAGCTCGTCGCTGGGCATGGCTTCAGCGCCGCGGAAGCCAAGCGTGGTGCCGTTGCGATACTTGTACTCGACGAGCTGATGAATGTCGATGCCGTTGGGATTGCTAAGGCCGCCGTCCTTCTCCGCGATGCCGACAATCTTGTAGCCGTTCTCCATCATGAGGCGGGCGGTGTTGGAGCCGACGTTGCCGAAGCCCTGGACGACGACCCGGCATCCCTCGACGTTCATGTTGAGATAGCGCAGGCTCTCATTGCAGATGATCATCACGCCACGGCCGGTGGCCTCGATACGCCCCTTGGAGCCGCCGATGTTGAGGGGCTTGCCGGTGACGATGCTGGTGACGGTGTGGCCCATGTGCATGGAATAGGTGTCCATGATCCAGGCCATGGTTTGCTCGTTGGTGTTCATGTCGGGCGCGGGAACGTCCTTTTCCGGTCCGATGAAATCGATCAGCTCCGAGGTGTAGCGGCGGGTCATGCGCTCGAGCTCGCCGCTGCTCATGGAATGGGGGTCGCAGATGACGCCGCCCTTGGCGCCGCCGAAGGGGATGTTGACGACGGCGCACTTCCAGGTCATCCAACTGGCGAGGGCGCGGACCTCGTCGAGGGTCACGTCCGGCGAGTAGCGAATGCCGCCTTTGGCGGGACCGCGGGCGATGTTGTGCTGAACTCGGTAGCCGGTGAAGATCTCGATGCGGCCATCGTCCATGGCGACAGGAAAGTGCACGATGATTTCGCGCGCGGGAGTACGGAGCAACTTCCAGAGCCCTTCGTCCAGGTTGAGTTTTCTTGCTGCAAAGTCAAACCGCGCGCTTTGAGCTTCCCAGGGATTGATCTCCTGGTCCAAAGTCACGGTGGTGGATGCCAACGGCATACAATTCTCCAATTCTGGCTGCGTGCTGCAAGGCGGGGAGCTGAAAGGGTTCCAGCTCCGACTGCGCCAAAATTTTGCGGCCGCACTGCCGCCCCGGCAAGCCGGGGGTTACTGCTAATCCGGCTGCGCCTGCGGAGCAGGCTGACCGGAGCGTTGGGACATCCCCAAAAAGCGAATGAGCCCAAACGGATGTGAGTCTAGGCTCCGCAGAGTGCGCCGTCAAGCCTGCAGGAACCACTGTACACACCCTCTTCCAGCCCTCTGTTGGACATCCGGTTCGGCGCAGGACGGCATGCATCCAGTATCGGCAGGCATTGCGGAGGAGGAAAGGACTACCGGGGCGCGGGAAACGCCGAGGTAACGGCTTGGGCAGGCGGAACCGTAAGGCGTGCACGAGCATGGCTGCAAGGGCTACGAGGTGACACCGAGTAAGTCACCCCCGCAGCACGGAAAAGGCGTAATTTGGATGCAGGACGGTTTGCGGGCTAAGCTACACTCTTCACAGCCCGTTATACCTTGCCCCAAGCCAGACCAGTGGCGAAGGGGAAAAGCCGCACGAAAATGCCGTTAAACCGCTTGGAATTAACTTGAACTGCAGAGGCGGGGCAACGAACCCGGGCGCCATGAGTTCTCCGGAGAAGCGATGACATCCAGCGACCGCATTGTGGTCATCGATGACGATGAAGTGATTTTGAAGATTGTGTCCGCAGCGGCGGAAACGATGCAGCTGGAGTGTGTGGCGACCGGAAATGTGGACCTGCTTCCGGAACTATTGACACCGGCTACAAGCCTGATTCTGCTGGACTTGATGATGCCGAAAATGGACGGCGTGGAGGTGCTGCGCATGCTGGGCGAGCGGCGCTGCAAGGCCGGTATTGTGCTGATGAGCGGCATCGACAAGCGGGTGATTGAGACGGCGAAGAAGATGGCGCGGAGCCTTGGGCTGACGGTGGCGGGCCATCTGCAGAAGCCGTTTTCCCTGCCGCAGCTGCAGATGCTGCTGGAAACGCACAAAGTTCTGGAGCCGGAGGAAGATCCGGTGGTGGACGAGCGGGAGCCAATTCCGGACCATGAGGTGATCCAGGCGCTGGAATTGGGCCAGATTGTGAACTACTACCAGCCGCAGATCAACCTGGCCACGGGCGAGGTGTCCGGCGTGGAAGCGCTGGCGCGGTGGCGGCATCCGGAGCGCGGGCTGCTGTATCCGGAGCATTTTCTGGAGCGAATGGAGGTTCTGGGGCTGATGGACCGGCTGTGCTGGGTGACGGTGGATCTGGGCCTGGCGGAGGTGGGTCAGTTTGCGGATCAGGACGGCAGGGTTCCGAGGCTCTCGTTGAACGTTTCGGTCACGTCGCTGCGAGACCTGAAGTTTCCGGATATTTTTCTGGACCTGGCACACAAGCATGGAGTGCCTGCGAAGAACATTGCCGTGGAGATTACA
Organism: Occallatibacter sp.; assembly: GCA_035531055.1. Taxonomy (GTDB): domain Bacteria; phylum Acidobacteriota; class Terriglobia; order Terriglobales; family Acidobacteriaceae; genus Telmatobacter. Next base: position 9,962 of record DATKTQ010000305.1, read on the forward strand.
GAGACGGGCCTGGTGACCGAGTTAGCACTGACGCTGGACGTGTTGACGCGGCTGCGGATGCGTCAGATTCAGCTTTCCATTGACGACTTTGGAACCGGCTACGCCATGATGCAGCAGCTGCAGAACGTTCCGGCGATTGAGCTGAAGATCGACAAGAGCTTTGTGCAGTGGATGGAAAGCAACATGAGCGACCGGGTGATGGTGGAAAAGATTATCGAGATGGGGCACGAGCTGGAGATGGAAGTAGTGGCCGAAGGCGTGGAGACGCAGGAGCAGTATGACCTGCTGCGGAAGAAGGGCTGCGACTCTGTGCAGGGTTTTCTGGTGAGCCATGCGCTGCCTCCGGAAGAGATGGTGCGGTGGCTGGCGGAGTATCGCGGGCGCGCCAAACTGTGAGCCATGCGCGGACCCGCAACGGGACGCACGGAGCAGGTACACTTGAGGGTGTGAACGCCTCGTTTCCTTTGATTGAACCCAGCCGCAAGGAGTTCGTGGCACTGGCGCGGGAGCATACGCTCGTGCCGGTGTATCGCACGCTGACCGCCGACCTGGAGACGCCGGTCTCCGCCTTTCTGCGGGCGGCGTGGCCGGAGCGCGAATGCTTTCTGCTGGAGAGCGTGGAGAATGGCGAGCAGGTGGGCCGCTACACGTTTATCGGCGTGAATCCTTACAAGCGGATTGTGGCGCGCGGACGGCAGATTGCGATTACCGAAGGCAAGCGGACCACGCGGCTGGAAGCGGACATCTTCAAGGTGCTGCACGAGGCACTGGCGGGGCACAAGCCGGCGCGGCTGGCCGGGCTGCCGCCGTTCACGGCGGGCGCGGTGGGTTTTTTTGCCTATGACGCGGTGCGGCAGATTGAACGCCTGCCGGAGCTGGCCAAGGATGAGCTGGGGGTTCCGGACGCGTGCCTGCTTTTTTTTGATGAAGTGCTGGCGTTTGACCACGTACGGAAAGAGATTCGCCTGGTGGTGACGGCGGACGTGACGCTGACTACGCCGGCCGTTGCCTATGAGAACGCGGTGAAGCGGCTGGCGAAGCTGGAGAAGCGGCTGATGCGTCCGCTGCCGAACCTGCGGCGACCCAAGGCGGCAAAGACGAAGCTGAAGGTGACGCATCGCACGCGGAAGCAGGATTTTCTGGCAGCGGTGCGACGGACCAAGGAGTACATCACGGCGGGCGACGTGTTCCAGTCGGTGCTGTCGCAGCGGTTCGACGTGGAGCCGGGGATTGACAGCTTCCAGGTGTACCGCGCGCTGCGAACGGTGAATCCGAGCCCGTACATGTACTTCTTGCGGTTTGCGCAGGAGGGGCCGCTGGGCGGCGGGCAAAAGCTTTCGAAGAGCTCGCCCAAGAAGAAGAACGCACCGGAGGTGCTGGAGCTGGCTGGCTCGTCGCCGGAGCTGCTGGTGCGCGTGCATGGCGGCAAGGTGGAGTATCGTCCGATTGCCGGAACGCGGCCGCGCGGGGCGACGGAGGCCGAGGACCAGGCGATGGAAGCCGAGATGATGGCCGATGAGAAGGAGCGCGCCGAGCACGTGATGCTGGTGGACCTGGGGCGGAACGACGTGGGCCGGGTGAGCGAGTTCGGCACGGTGAAGGTGGACCGGCTGATGTTTGTGGAGCGCTACAGCCACGTGATGCACATTGTGAGCGCGATTGAAGGCAAGCTGCGCAAGGGACTGACGGCGGTGGATGCGCTGCGGGCGTGCTTCCCTGCCGGAACGCTGAGCGGCGCGCCAAAGGTGCGGGCGATGGAGATTATTGAAGAGCTGGAGCCGGCGCGGCGAGGCACCTACGGCGGCGCGGTGCTGTACGCGGATTTCTCGGGCAATCTGGACTCGTGCATTGCGATCCGGTCACTGCTGGTGCAGGGTGGCAAGGGATCGGTACAGGCGGGCGCGGGGATTGTGGCTGACTCGGTGCCGGAGATGGAGCACCAGGAGTCGATGAACAAGGCGCAGGCGGTGATTCGGGCAATTGAGCGGGCGCGTGAGCTGTGAAGATAGCTTTCAGTTTTCAGTAGTAAGTTGTCAGTGATCTGATCGAAATCCTCAAGACAAGAAGAGCGCCTATTCTGCGCCGAAGATGCGCTTGAAGAAGCGGCCGATGCTGCGGAAGAATCCGCGGTGGGGCTTGGGCTTTTTTGCGTGGACCGGCCTGGGTGAAACGGGCACGGATGCGGCGGCGGGCTCGGAGGGCACGGTGACGGCGGGTTCCGGAGCGGGCGCGGCAGTGGGGCTTTTATAGACCAGCGGCGCGGTGATGGCGGGTTTGGCACCGGCGGGTACGACGGGCGAGGGCGCAGGTTTGGGCAGGGGCGCGAGGCCCGCGGACTGCGCGAGAGGAAACTCGTTGGTGCCCTGCTGGACCGGGGCCGGACATCCGCAGGGCTCCTTTTCGTCGTCGACCGCCTCGCGGGTGCTGCCGTGCTGGAACATGACGCGCTGGCCGGGCTGAACGCGGTAGACCGAGCCGTCAAAGACGCTGGTGACGAGGACGTAAGGCGCGCTGAGGCCGGAATTCCACCCCAGCGACGAAGACCTGTCGCTGGGGGCCAGGGCATTGTCGACGCAGGTGTCGCCGCGCTCGCCGAGACGGACCTTGAGATCTGCAGCGCCGGGTCCGCTGATGAGGATGCGGAAGTCCGGCGTGAGGAGGATGTCGGCGTTGGGACCGGTGGCGAAGCTGGCCTCGACGGCACCGTGGTCGAGAGCCATGAGGAGGCCGGGCATGTCGCCGGCGGGGACGCTGGAATCTGCCGCGAGCTTGACGGAGGTGGAGGCGCAGACGCGGAGGGTGCCGCGGCGGGGCAGGAGGACGTCTGTGGATTGCGAGCCGGAAGTGACGGTGCCGCTGACGGCGATGACGGCGCGGCCGGCGGTGACCTGGAGCGCGCCGGCGACGGTGGGCCCGGAGCCGGGTTTGTCCTGGTCGAGCGGGACGATGGCGATGGGGTCTGCGGATGAGGGGATGGGCGAGGCGGCGGGTGCGGCTGCGGGGGTCGGCGGGGAAGATTGCGCGAGGGCTTGGGCAGAGGTCTGGGCCGGGAGCGCTGCGGCGACGAGGGCGAGGACGAGCAGGCAGAGTGCTGGGAGCGGGCCGGTGCGGGTTGTGGAAGAGCCGGGCTCGTGGGGCATAGGCGCTACATCGCGAGGAAGTTGCGGATCATCTGGTGGCCGCCCTCGGTGAGGACGCTTTCCGGGTGGAACTGGACGCCCTCAATGGGCAGGGAGCGGTGGCGCAGGCCCATGATGACGGAGCCGCCGTCGCTTTCCGGCGTGCGGGCGGTGACGGCGAGCTCGCGGGGGAGCGAGTCCTCGGCGACGATGAGCGAGTGGTAGCGGGTGCAGGTGAGGGGCGTGGGCAGGCCGGCGAAGATGCCGTGGCCGTCGTGGTCGACGGGGCTGGTTTTGCCGTGCATCAGGTGATGGGCGCGGACCACCTTGCCGCCAAAGGCCTCGCCGATAGCCTGATGGCCCAGGCAGACGCCGAGGATGGGCGCTTTGCCGGCCATGTGGCGGATGAGCGGAACGAGGATGCCGGCTTCTCCGGGCGTGCAGGGGCCGGGCGAGAGCAGGATGCGCTCGGGCTTGAGGGCTTCGACTTCCTCGACGGTGAGTTCATCATTGCGCCGGACTTCCACCTTGGCGCCGAGCTCGCCCAGGTATTGGACGAGGTTGTAGGTGAACGAGTCGTAGTTGTCGAGGACGAAGACCATGGTGAGGCTAGTGTAGCGCGAGAGGCGCGGCGTTTGGCGGAAGCTGGCGGTGGATGAGGACGGTTTCACACTTTGCGAAATAATCGGCAAAAACGCTGTGGAAAACTGCAAATTTTGTATGGGGGGTGGGGGGTCTGGCCTTTGGGGGCGGGGGTCCGTTTTCAGTCTTCCCTTGTCAGCCGGTTCGGGTCAGGGCGGCAAAGTGGCGATTCCATGAGACTCCTTTCTCAATTCCATTGTGCGGCGAAAGGGGGAAATGATCTGCAAAGCGGGGAGATATTTTTCGGGCGTGTTTTGAGGGGTTTGCGAAAGAAATGCGCAGGAGGATATTGACAGGCGGGGCGGGCGGGGACAATGTGTGTCGAATACGACGCATCTAATACGACGGAGATGAGCGGCATGAGCGTGACGGCGGAGATGGTGGTCCGGTATGTGTGGGAGCTGACCGGGGCGGTGTGGCTGGTGGGGATGGTGTTCAATAAGCGCACCGTGCGGCGACGACTGGGCGGGGGCCTGATGGTTCTGCTGGCGGCGATGACGATGGCGGCGGGAATGGCCGCGCTCTATTGGCGCTGGCCGGAAGGGATGGGCCGGCGGCTGGTGGCGGGGAGCGGGGAGTTGGCGTGGACGGCGGCGGCAGTGACGGTGGCAGGATGCGCGTTTGCGGTGTGGGCGCGGCTGACGCTGGGCAGGAACTGGAGCGGGCAACCGACGGTGAAGGCCGGACACGAGCTGATGACGAGGGGCCCGTATGAACTGGTGCGACACCCGATCTATTCCGGACTGCTGGTCGGGATTGCGGGCACGGTACTGCTGGCTGACCAATGGGGAAGCGTGCTGGGGATGGTGGTGGTCGTGGTGGTTTTGCGGCTGAAGATTCGGCAGGAGGAGATGCTGATGATGGAGACCTTTCCGGAGACCTATCCGGCGTATCGGGCACGGGTGAAGGCGCTGATTCCGGGTGTCTACTAATGCGGGAAGGTGCAGAGCGCGACGCGGCAGCGGCGGCAAAGGCAGAGAGGTTGGAGCAGGCGAGCGAGAGAGCGGCCGGAAACGGCGCGGTGGGTGAAGCGGCTGCGGAGGTTGGTGGAGGAAGGCTGAGGCGGGCAGCGGAAGTTGCGCGAGGGAGCGGCACTTTGAAAGACTGGCGTGGGTCGATGATGGTACTTCACTTTCAAATACAGGGACGAGTGCAGGGCGTGGGCTTCCGGTGGTTTGTGCACCGGGAGGCGCGCGAGCTGGAGCTGCGCGGCTGGGTGCGCAACACCGAGGACGGCGACGTGGAGGTGGTGGCGAGCGGCACGGTGGAAGACCTGGCCGAGTTGCGCGCGAGCCTGAAGCGGGGACCGCGCGGGAGCCGCGTGGACCGCGTGCTGGAGCACTACCTGTAGGACGGCGAAGGCGAGGAGCTGGAGGCGTTCCGGATTGATGGGGCGTGGTGAGACGAGTTGACAGTGGTCAGCTGTCAGTCTTCAGTTGGCGGTGCGGAGCGCGAAGGCCGGGGCTTCTATAATCGTTGAGGAAGTTGAGCGGCCGAAGCGCCAGTTCCCTTCCCGCGACAAGGCAGCAGGCAAAGGCTTGAGGCCACAGTTTGAGAAGGAACGAGGAGCAAACGGACGCATGACGGAGACAAGCAAGGAAATCGATGTGGACGCGCTGAAGGCGCTGGTGCGCACGGTGCCGGATTTTCCCAAGCCGGGGATTCTTTTCTACGACATTACGACGGTGCTGAAAGACAAGACGGGGTTTGCGCAGCTGATTGATGCGCTGGCGGCGCACTACATTGAGCGGAAGGTGGACCTGGTGCTGGGCATTGAGGCGCGGGGATTCATTTTTGGCCCGGCGCTGGCGTACCGGCTGCAGGCGGGGTTTGTGCCGGTGCGGAAGCCGCGCAAGCTGCCGGCTCCGGTGGCGCGGGTGACCTATGACCTGGAGTACGGGTCCGACACGCTGGAGATCCACAAGGACGCGATTCAGCCGGGGCAGCGGGTGATCCTGGTGGACGACCTGCTGGCGACGGGCGGCACGATGGAAGCGACGGTGAAACTGGTGCAGGAGCTGGGTGGGGAAATTGCCGGGCTTTGCTTTGCCGTGGAGCTGGACTTTCTGAAGGGCCGTGACCGCTTCAAGGGGCACGACGTCTTCAGCCTGTTGCACTACGACGAATAACGCGACAATTCAGGAGTTCTGCCGGGGCAGGTCGGAGGCGGATTCGGCAGCGGCCTGTCCGGTCTTGTCCAGTTCTGCTCGGTCTTGCTCGGCACGGTCGTGTTCTGCGCGGTCCAGCAGCATTTGCGCGTCGGCAAAGCGGTATCCCACATACACATCGGTGAGCAGGTAGATGGGGTTGGAGGGATCGTCCTCGATCTTTTTGCGGAGCTGGCGGACGAAGGTGCGGAGGTACTCGACCTCCTCGCGGCAGTCTGCGCCCCAGACGGCGGTGAGCAGCCTGGCATAGGTGATGACGCGGCCGGCGCGGCTCATGAGGCAATAGAGAATGTCGAATTCCTTGCGGGTGAGGTGGATGGGCTGGCCGCGCTTGGTGACGCTGCGGCGCGCGGGCGTGAGGCGGATTTCGCCGATCTCGATGGGCGAATCTTCTGCGCGGACGGGTGCGTGGAAGCGGCGGTGGGCGGTGCGGACGCGGGCGATGAGCTCGCGGATGCTGAAGGGTTTGGTGATGTAGTCGTCGGCGCCAAGCTCGAGGGCCTCCACTTTTTCTTCTTCGCCATCGCGGACGGTGACCATGAGGATGGGCAGGCGAGGCGCGAAGGCGCGGACGCGGCGCAGCGTCTCAATGCCGCCGATGCCGGGCATGTTGATGTCGAGCAGCACCACGTCAAAGGTGTTGGCGTGGAGGAGCTGGAGGGCTTCCTCGCCTCGCGCAGCCTCAGTGACTTGAAAACCGAGTTCGACAAGCGGGGGACGGATGGCGCGGCGAATGGCGGCTTCATCGTCCACGATAAGGACGCGAATAGGGGGCTGGTTCATCGGGATTGCCTCTTTTGCACCGGTGCGGGAATGGCGGCGTAGAAAGTTGTGCCCTCGGCCTCTTCGCTGGTGACCCAGACGTATCCGCCGTGAATGAGGGCGACGCGTTTGGCGACGGCCAGACCGATGCCGGTGCCGGCAGCACGATTGGACAAGGTGGCGGAGCGGTAGTAGCGATCAAAGATGCGTTCGCGATCCGCGATGGGGATGACGGGGCCGAAGCTGTGGACGGAGAAGATGACCTCCGCCTTGGCCTGCAGGGCGCGGATGGTGATGGTGGTGCCGAAGATGGAGTACTTGCAGGCGTTGTCAATATATTGCGTGAGCAGCATGACGATGAGCTGGCGGTCGCAGCAGAGAGTGAGCGCGTCGTCGGGCACGTCGACGGCAACCTTCATGCTGGCGAGGCGGTCGCGGAGGCCGGCGAGCACTTCATCAATCAGCGAAGCGACGGAGATGGATTCGGCATGGATGGCGACGTCTCCCGCGTCGAGGCGCGCGGTGGTGAGCAGGCGCGCGGTGAGGTCGTTGAGGAGGCCAGCCTGCTCGTCAATGAGCGAGACCAGCTCAGCCTGCGCGGGCGTCAGGTGGCCCATTTCTCCCAGGCCTGTGGAAGCGGCGCGGATGGCAGTGAGCGGCGTTTTGTAAGCGTGGGCGAGGCTGTCGAGCACGGTGGCACGAAGCTGCTCCGTGCGGCGCTCGGTTTCAATGCGGCTTTCATTGGCGAAGGCGCGGTAGCGGTCAAAGGTGATGGCAATGAGTGAGGCGATGGCGTTGTTGGTGAGCGGATTGGTGTCTCCGCGGGCGACAAAGCTGCCGATGGGGACGTTGCCGAGGCGGACGACGCGGCGGCTGATGCCAGACTCGGGGTCGTCGTCGCTGGTCTCAAAGTAGTAGACGTTCTGCGCGAGCTCCTGCGGATCGTCGTGCCAGTAGCCGGCCTGGTAGGTCTCGTGCAGATCCGCGTCAAATACGACCACGGCCTCAAGGGCGAAGATTTCGTGGACGAGCTCGGCGAGTTGGGGGCCGGGCTCGACGTGGAGGTTCATCTGCAGGGTGCGGCGGGTGAACTCGTAGAGGTCGTGCATCTGGCCGCCCCAGGACTCGGAAGCGAGGGCATGCTCCTGCACGCGCGCGGAGAGGCGGCTGACGAGCAGCGCGGTAAGCACAAACGCGAGCAGGGTGACGGAGTTGGCTGGGTTGGCAGCCGAATCCAGCGTGGCGCTGCGCGCGGTGAGGAAGCTCTGCACAACAACGGAAGCGAGCGAAACGGCGACGGCCTGCCAGAAGCCGCAGAGCAGTGCTGTGGGGACCACGATGAGCAGCGAGAGAAGCGCGGCGACGGGGAGCATCCACTGGAACCAGTGAGCGCAGAAGCCGATAAGCACCACGGCGAGGATGCCGAGCGAACACTGCAAGGAGAAGACGAGCGCGCGCGAGCCGGAACCGCGCGGACGACGGCCGGCAAAGAGCGAACGCACCGGCATGTAAGTTCCAGACAACGTGAGCCGATCCTTCTTTGTAACGGTACCCTTTGCGACGGTTCCGGCGGCGAGGGAGGGTGCGCACGGCGGTGCTGCGGTCTGCTGAGTGTGCACCGAGAGCACAACCGCGGCGGACGGAGCGGGAAGGCTGTGTGAATCCGCCCGGCTGCAAACTTTCGGCGCGTGGAAAGCGTGCTTGAATTTTAGCAGCTTCGTGATGTTTTTCTTATGCGGAATGGTGTAATACATTGCGGCGAAACAGGACAATAGCAGGAAGAAACCCGGCGAAATCGCTGGCTTGGGAAAACTTTTCCCTTCCTCATTTGTTCTTTATGTGAACTCTGCGTTACTAAGTTCAACCCGCAATGATCGGACCAAGAACAGGGAGCTGCATTGTAGCAACTCTGTCTCAATGATGACCTCCATACGGTCAGCCTGCAGAGATGCAGACAGAAGGCCTGACCAGGATGGAGCCCGCAAAGCAAGCCGTGCGGACTCGAGCCACTCCATTTCAGTGTGTCTCACCTACGTCATACCAACACCATTCTCTTTCTGGAGGAACAGTGTCAATGTCTCTGAACCGAAACCGCATTCTGATGTCGATCACCGGTGCAGCCATGGCGTTTGCCGTGGCGGCGGGCGCGCAGGCGCCGGCAACGCCAGCCCCTGCCCAGACGCCGGCCCCTGAGCCGGCCGCTCCCGCGACCTGGAGCGTGGGACCGATGGAGCTGAGCGGGTTGATTGACGGCTACTACAGCTACAACGCGAATCGGCCGACCGACGCGGCCAACGGGCAGACCAACGATCTGTACAACTTCAACGACAAGACGGACCAGTTCAGCCTTTCGGAAGCGCGGCTGACGCTGAATCACGATCCGGATCCGGTGGGCGCGCGTGTGGATGTTGTCTTTGGCCGCGTGAACACGCTGATGAATGGCGGCGGCGAAGGCGACTATCTGGAGCAGGCCTACATGAGCCTGAAGCCGCCCAAGGCCAAGGGCCTGGAACTGGACTTCGGCAAATTTGTGACCTCTGCCGGCGCAGAAGTGATCGAGTCCAAGGATGACTGGAACTACTCGCGCGGCATTCTGTTTGCGTGGGCGATTCCCTACTTCCATTTTGGCCTTCGCACTTCGATGCCGGTCTCAAAGTCGGAGACGATTGGCGTGCAGGTGGTGAACGGCTGGAACAACGTGACGAAGACCAACGGCGGCGTGACGGTCGGCCTGACAAGCGCGTTTGCGAAGCCGAAGTACTCGTGGCTTGTGAGCTACTACGGCGGTCCCGAAAACCCAAACACTCAGAAGGGCTACCGGAACCTGATTGACACGGTGCTGCTGCTGACGCCGACCTCGAAGTTTAGCGCGTACCTCAACTACGACTACGGGCAGAACCGCGACGCGATGGAGGCCCAGGAGGACACGAACCTGAACCACTGGCAGGGCATTGCTGTGGCCGCGCATGAGCAGGTGACGGGCACCAGCGCACTGTCGGGCCGGTTCGAGTTCTTCCACGACATGAATGGGTTCTCGACGGGCACTGCGCAGGAGCTGAAGGAGTTCACCGGGACCTACGAATACAAGTGGGCCGAGGGACTGCTGACGCGCCTGGAGTATCGCCGCGACTGGTCCGACCAGCCGTTCTTCCACAAGGGCGACTACAACATGGTGGATGCGCAGTCGACCGTGACCATGGGCTTTGTTGCCTTCTTCGGGCCCAAGCGGTAAGACGGTTGGGCTGTTGACAACAGTGACCGGCCGGAGGAGTGGTAGATTTGCTCCGGCCGGGAGCTTTCGCGAGAAACGAGTTGCTGGCGACGCCGTCTGGCAGCTTAAGCTTGTGGACAACACACTGGGGCTGAGACCATTGAGCCCGGAAGAAACCCCCTGCACACGGGCAATGCAAGATGCAGTCCCCGGAAGAGCCGCCGGGGAGCAGACGGGACGGACTTCCGACTTCCAGGAGAATGCTCATGGCAGATCCGCAACCCCCAAGGATGCAGGCGACGCTGGGCCTGACGGGGCTGACCAGCAATGCCATGGCGCTGATTGCGCCGGGAGCTTTCCTGTGGCTCACGTTTTTTCTGCAGGCCTCGACGGGAGCGGTCGGGCAGCCTTCGACCGCGCCGGCAATGTGGTCCGGGATTCTGGCGGCGCTGCTGCTGTGCCTGGCGACGGCGGTGGCCTACGCGGAGATTTCCAAGCTCTACCCGGGGACAGGCTCGAGCTACTACTACGCTGAGCAGGCGCTGCTTTCCAAAGACAAAGCGTTCAAGTACGCGCGCGTGGCCAAGTTTATTGTGGGCTGGGGCTCGCACCTTTACTACTGGGTGTATCCGGCGGTGATGGTGGCGGCGACGGGCATTTTTGTTGGCTATGTGACGGGCTTTCTGTTTCCGCACTTTATGAGCGGAACGAATCCGGGGCCGGTGTTCATGGCGCTGGTGGCGGTGGTGTTCGCGTTTTTCGTGGCGTGGCTTGCGCAGAAGGGCGCGGGCGCATCGACGGCGGTGAACATCGCCATCAACGTGGTGCAGATTTCGGCGCTGGTGGTGTTCAGCGTGCTGGCGCTGGGCTATCGCGTAAGCCATCCGGCGGGCGCAACGGGGTTCCAGTACGACGCGCAAACGATGCAGACCTACACTTACGCGTTTGCGACGAACACGAAGGACGGCGAGGTGCTGCGCGATGGCGAAGGGCGGCCAATGCCGCTGTTGGACGCGACCGGCAAGCCGGTGCCGTATACGGTGACGTATCCGGAGAAGGATGCCGAGGGCAACTTTCTGACGCATCGCACGGCAGCATCGGTGATTGTGCCGCACAACCTGAACTGGATGTTTCTGCAGGCGACGGTGGCGGTACTGATCCTGGTGGGGTTCGAGTCTGTGACGTCGATGGGCGGCGAGGCGCGGAATCCATCGAAGCATATTCCGATTGCGGTGATTGCGTCGCTGCTGATTCAGGGATTGATCTGTTACTTATTTGAGTATTTTTCAGTGAACTACTTTTTGAACTCGGGCTACACGATGCACAACGCGGCGGGGTCTGCTGCGCCGATTGGCGACATGATGATTATTGTGGGCGATGCGCTGCTGGGCCAGGGGCACGGGCGCTACTTCATGCTGGCCGAAGCGATTGCGGTGTTTGCGGCGCTGACGGGCACGACGCTGAGCTGCATCAGCACGGGCGCGCGGGTGACCTATGCGATGGGCAAGGACGACGAGGCGCCGGAGCACTTTGGGATGCTGCATGCGAAGTCGCTGACGCCGCGGCGGGCGATCTGGACGCTGGCTGCGATTTCCGCAGTGCTGGGAGCGCTGGCGGTGACGCTGGTGTTTGCCGGGGCAAGCGCGCCGAGCGATGCAGCGATTGCGGCGCTGCCGCACGGGATTTTTTCCAGCTTTGGCTACATGAGCCACGAGGCGCTGGCGGCGCTTCCGAACTCGTTTCTGGCGATTGCGCTGACCTCTAACCTAGGCACTTTTATCCTGTATGCGCTGAGCTGCTTCTTGTGCATTGTGGCGTTTCACAAGCGGCCGGATTACAACGTGTTTCTGCACACACTGATTCCAGGGTTCGGGCTGCTGGCTAACCTGGCATGCATTTCTTACTACGTGATCAGTCCGCTGTTCCGGCTGGGGACGTACAAGGAACCGCTGCTGGCGCTGGGCATCTCCGGAGCGTGGGGCATCTACGGGGCGATCTATTTTCTGCGGACGTCCAAGGCAAAGGGCAAGGCGATCCTGCTGGAATCGAAGTAAGAAAACGGCGGGGAGGCACAACCAGAAACCCCGAAGGCAGCTGGCCGGAACCGATTTGACCGAAGCGGTGCGGGAGAGCTTTCGGACAGCGCGATTTGGCGGCGCGATTTGAAGGACCGGCTGCACAGAAATAGTCCCCTTCCTCGCGGTCACGCGGAAGAATCCCCCAGGGTGACGACAACCATGTTGGATGTGGTGTTCGGACAAGCCAGTGACGCAGGCAAGGTTCGCACAAATAATGAGGACTCGATGGGCGCATTTTTGCCCTCCTCGCGGCATCAGGCGCGCTCGCACGGCTACCTGTTTTCGGTGGCGGACGGAGTGGGCGGGCTGGACCTGGGGGAGGTGGCGTCGTCGACTGCGATCCAGGTGGTGACGGATGAGTTTGCGCAGGCGCAGTCGGATGCGATGCTGATCAGTCTGCTGCCGCGGCTGATTCAGTTTGCCAACGCGGCGGTGCACGACCGGGGTCTGGCGCCGGAGTACCGCGGCAAGCGGATGGCGACAACGCTGGTGGCCTGCGCGCTGCGGCATGACCAGGCGATTGTGTCGCACGTGGGCGACTCGCGCTGCTACCTGGTGCGGAACGGGCAGGCCAAGCAGATTACGCAGGACCATACCTGGGTGAACGAGCAACGGAAGCTGGGCCTGCTGTCCGCCGAAGAGGCGGCCACGTCCGAGTCGCGGCACGTGCTGACGCGGAGCCTGGGTCCGGAGCTGTTTGTGAACCCGGACACGACGGCGCTGACGCTGCAGCCGGGCGACGTGCTGGTGCTGTGCTCCGACGGCGTGCACGACGAAATGAAGGCCGACGAGCTGGCGGCGATTGTTTCCCAGCAGAAGAATATGGACGCGGTGGCGCAGGAACTGGTGGCGCGGGCGATTGAGCAGGACGGGCAGGACAACACGACGGCGCAGGTGATCCGGGTGCGGTCTGTGGAGCAGGTGGGGATGTACCGCGGGCGGCCTTACCGGCTGCCGATTTGAACCTGTACACGGATGGCTGAGGCAGGCGGCAAAAAACAGGCACAAGAAGAGGCGGATTTGCCGGTAGAGTAATAAGCAAGGACGACAACGGAGCAGGCCCCGCGATGGGTTTTTTGGACAGTATTGAATCCGGCTCGCAGATTGACCACTACCTGGTGGCAGAGCCGGTGGCGCAGAGCGGAATGGCCTCCATTTTTCGCGCCGTGGACACGCGGGACAACCGCATGGTGGCCCTGAAGATTCCGCATCCCGACATGGAGGCCGACCCGATTCTGTTTGACCGCTTTCAGCGGGAGGCGGGGATCGGCGAGCGGCTGCAGCACCCCGGCGTGATGCGGGTGTTTGGCGGCGAGAAGCGGTCGCGCACCTACATGGTGATGGAGTGGTGCGAGGGGCGGCGGCTGCGGCAGATTCTGGACGAAGGCGGGCTGAGCCAGGATCGGGCGGTGCGGATTGCGCTGGCGGTGCTGGATGCGCTGGACTATATCCATGGCAACGGGGTGGTGCACCGGGACCTGAAGCCGGAAAACATCATGGTGGACAGCCACGACCGGATCAAGCTGATCGACTTTGGGATTGCGGGCGACAGCGGGGCGCGGCGGCTGACCTATGCGAACTTTACCGCGACGCTGGGAACGGCGGACTACATTTCTCCCGAGCAGGTGAAGGGGCAACGGGGCGACGGGCGGAGTGATGTCTACTCACTGGGCGTGATCTTATACGAGATGCTGACGGGGGCGCTTCCCTTCACGGGTTCTTCGCCCATGGCGATGATGAACGACCGGCTGCTCAACCATCCGACGCCGCCGACGGTGGTGAATCCGGCGATTTCCGGCGAGCTGCAAGAAGTGTTGTATCGCGCCCTGGAGCGGGACCCGAAGAACCGCTACGCGCGGGCGCATGATTTTGCACTGGACCTGAGGCATCTGGACCAGGTGGGCGTGGAGGACCGGCCAGAGCTGCGCAACTGGCGGCGGCGAAAGGCGCATTTGCCGCGTCGGGTGTTTTATTACTCTGCCCTTGTCCTGATTCCTGTTGTTATCCTATTGCTGATGGTGCTTGTGGCTCATCACTGGTAAGCCTCGCCGTTGCAGCTCACAATCTTTACTGGTTTTTTATGCCCGGCGCTCTAGACTTGCTTTGAATACCCCAACTGTTTACCGACCAGAAGGAGATCCATGTCTACTGAGTATCGCAACTTTTTGGCTCTTCCCTACGAAGAGCTGGAAGAGCTGAACCTGCAAGCCAAGACCGACAGGGTGAACCGCGTGTCGGCTGACGAAATCCGCGAAAAGCGGCTGAAGTACCTGAAGGATGAAAAGCGGATCAAGGCCGTGACGGTACTGTTCTCTGACCTGGAAGGCCGCCTGCACCTGCTGGACTACGACAAGAAGTTCCTGCTGGGCTCTTATGAGAACCTGACGTTTGACGGCTCGTCGATCCGCGGGTTTACCGCGCAGAAGGAGAGCGACCTTCGCCTGGGCATTGACTGGAGCGCGTTCTACTGGGTTCCGGCGGACGTGTTCGGCAACGGCAAGGTGCTGGTCTTCGGCGAAGTCATCGACAAAGACGGAACGCCCTACTCCGGCGACCTGCGTGGCGTGCTGAAGAAGTACAGCGACACGCTCTACGCCGAGAAGGGCTATACGCTCAACGCCGCCAACGAGATTGAAGGCTTCCTGTTTGCCGGCAAAGATGCGGAGCGGAAGTTCCACGAGACGGGCAAGTTCGAGTTCATCAACACGGGAGGCTACTACCACGTTCTGCCGCTGGACCCGCTGCGCCAGTTCATTGACACGGCTGCCGAAGTGCAGCGCGCGATGGGCTTCCAGAACGAGAAGGACCATCCGGAAGTGGCGCCGAGCCAGTTCGAGATCAACTACGGCTACGGCGAAGTGGTGGCCGCGGCGGACCAGATTCAGCTGTACAAGCTGCTGACCCGCCAGATTGCGAACAACATGGGCTACACGGCGAGCTTCCTGCCCAAGCCGGTGGTGGGCGTGAACGGCAGCGGCATGCACACGAACATGTCCATCTCCAAGGGCAAGACGAACCTGTTCTGGGACGAAAAAGGCCAGGAGCAGCTTTCGGCCTTTGGCTGGGACTTTATCGATCGCGTGCTGAGCCATGCGCTGGACATCTGCCTGATCCTGAACCCGAGCGTGAATGCGTATCGGCGTCTGGATCCGCACTTTGAGGCGCCGAACCAGATCAAGGCCTCGGCGACGGACCGTGGATCGATGGTGCGGGTGCCGATCGGCAACTCGCGCTCGATGCGAGTGGAAGTCCGCTCCGTGGCTCCGGATGCAAACCCGTACCTTGCGCTCTACTCGATCTTCAAGACCGGCATCGACGGGAAGAAGGCGGACATCGACAACCTGCGACAGGCGCAGCGCTATCTGCCGGACCACATCCAGCAGGCGATTGACGACTTCAAGGGGGCCAGCTGGATTGCGGAGATTCTCGGAGCGGACGTGCAGGGCCGGTTTGCGGACCTGAAGCAGGCCAGTGCTGACCGTTGCCCGCGGGCTTTGGGCACGTTTGTGAAGGGCTCCGAGGTGCAGTACCACCACGAGGTCTACAACCAGTCGCTCTGGAACCTGTTCTAAAGCGAGAAGCCATCCGGACGGGAGTTCGGACGCAACCCGAGGCGGCGCGGCCAGCGATGGCGGCGCCGCCTCGCTTTTGGGGCTGCGGGAGTGGCGAGAAGCACCCAGGCTGGCCGGCAGGCACGGGCAGGGGGGGGCGGATCCCTGCCCAAATTGCGGGATATCAATAAGGTGCGGGTGCCAGAGAGGCGGGCCGGTAGGAAAAGGTAGGCAATTACCTTCCCGTCATCTGCAATCCTTTGCACATGGATTTCAACAGGGGGAGCGTAAGCTGCGAGGAGCTGCCCTAGTTACCAGAAAGGAAAGCAGATAGATTTGGCCGCGAAAGCGGCGATTTGGCACCAGACGTGCACAGTATGGGGCAGTCCTCCAGGCCGGAAGCGGAATTGACTAGTAAAGGGGTTTTCTGGTTTGGCGCTGAGGACTTCACCGACGGGAATCAATTGAGAGGAATCTGTGAAAGAGGTACAAATCTAATGCTTAAAAAAATTCTGTATTCCTCGGCCTTGTGTCTGTTCGTGCTCGCCACCGCCGGAGTTTCCAAAGCGGACACGCTCAATTACACCTTAACCGTGGATGGATGCTCGGGAGGATGCGGTGCTTCTCCGTACGGCACCATCACGCTGACCGATGACGGCAGCGGCAACGTCAATGTGACGGAGCAGTTGGCCTCAAATTACTACTTCGTCAACACCGGCGCCGGCAATCCTTTGGAGTTCAACCTGTCTTCCGCCGGCACCGCCACCAATGTTCAGAGTTCCACTTACTTCCAGGCGGGTGGCGCAGCCACGGCATCAACGTTCGGAAGCTTCACGAACTCGATTGAGTGCAAGACAGCGTGCGGCCATGGCGGCAGCAACTCCTTCAACATTCCGCAATCGCTTACCTTCACAGTTGATGGCGTGAACGTATACGACTTCATTGCGAATAGTGATAAGTATTTCTTCGCAGCGGACGTCGGCGAGGCGGGCTACAACAGCACCGGCAAGTGGACGATCGTCGCCACGGGCAACGTTGGTGCATTGGGCACAACGCCGCCGGTGGTTCCTGAGCCGCCAACGCTGTTGCTGCTGGGAACCGGACTAGCGGTCCTGGCAGGCATGATGAAGCTCAAAGCGATCGCGTAAGCGAGCGCCCGGGCAAACCCTGAGACCCAACCCGCATGCGAACCTGCACGAGCGGTTGGGCCTCGATTCATTGACTTTTTCTGATTGTGTTCAAGTCTGCGGCAAGAGCCGCGAGATTTGCCTGTTTTGGAAGAATTTCCGGGGGAATCGGGGTTGGCTTTGGATGTACCCAATTTGCTACCCGGTGTGCAAAACTTTGCACACGCAAAAAGAGAGGTGGCTGGAACCTGTTGATTCTAAACGAGAAATGTTTGGAACGGCAGATGCAAGATTGAGATTGCCTGCTTTGGCTGGTGCCTCAAGTCTTCAAGTACTTCTCACCTGTCCTGGCGTGTTGCGTGTTGCGAGGACGAAATGTTCAACCTGTGGTTTAACCGTTGCGGAGGTAATCATGAAAATCGGAATCGGTAAAATTCTGGGCTGCAGTGCCATGCTGGCAGCCACCCTGTTTTTGGCGGGGAATGCAATGGCGGATACGACTCTAACCGGCTCGGTCTGGCAGGGTGCATCCTCCTATCCCCCGACTACTGCCTTCACCCCGCCAGTCGGATCGCCGACTGGGACTTTCTCGCTGACGAATTCGAGCAATCCGTACATGTTCGATTTCTGGAGCTCCAATGACAACAGCCTTAGCGGCTTCCTGACAACTGGTGGCAGCGCGTACACGGGCACTGCGGGCTTCGACCAGACGGGCTCGTGCAGCCCGGCGCCGAACTCCAACACCTGCGGAATCAACAACGATGTGATGGAATTCCAGGGCAACACCTACATGGTGAATGGCCAGTCGTACGACTTCACCCACGATGACGGCATGTATCTCTACGTCAATGGCCAGTTGATGATTGACTCCGGTGCGCCGACAAACGCATTGGACTCCATGTTCACCTGGGGGGGTGCGACGGGCACGTATAGCTTCGCTCTGTGGTATGCCGAAGTGAACGGTGGTCCGGCGGTGCTGAATTCGCCCAACTTCGCCGTGACTCCAGAGCCCTCGTCGCTGCTGCTGCTGGGCACCGGCCTGCTTGGCCTGGCGCTCCTGCTGTTCAAGCGGCGCGGCCTGAATTCCTCTGCGAGCCACGTCCTGGGTGTGTAAGGGAAAAACCCCTTTCACGCCGGAGTGACCGGCCGCCCGCAAAGGGCACATTGCAGCTAACCTTCGCAACAAAGCGGCGGGCAGATTGAAAATGCCCGCCGCACACGCGGAGTGTAAGATTCTGAGCTTGGGAACGCCATTTCCGGAAGGGTATCCCTTCTTCCTGCCGGAACGCCCGGCGAACCGAAGCTTTCCTCAAGATCTGCGAAAGATAGATAGTCGAGTCTTTCGTCGAACTTCCGTGGGACATCCGAGTGCCGAGTGAATTGCGGGGAGAGCGAGCAGGCTGCAAAGACCTGCAGCCAGCAAGTCTCTCCGATTTGTAAGGCATCATGCACGACAACGCTACTTTCCCAGGGGACCGAGCAAGGACGGATCCAATATGGGGATGGATCCGAAGGGATGAAACGGAAAGCAGCAGCAATGGGGCTGCGAAGCCAGACGGAGTGGTTAAGGGCAGGCTTCGCAAAGATGACTTCCTTTTTTTGAGACAGGCGGGATACTAGTGCGACCGGTGCGACCTGGGGATGAACCTGCAGTGGAAGAGTTCCACCGGCAGAGTGACTTTGCCCGGCAGGCGGTCCACGCACTCAGCGATCTGCGCGCACAGTGGCGACGAGAGAGCGATGCATATGACGCAAGAGCCTAAAGTGGACACTGAGCAAAGAGGGTGTCAACGCTTCAAGGTCAATGCCCCGCTTTCTCTTCTGATCGGCGAGCAGCCTGTTCTGGGGTATACGCGCGACCTGAGCAATCAGGGTGTTTACTTCTACCTCTCCACGGCCGATTGCGCCAGGATTGAGGGCCACTTCGAATTTCTGATTGATCTGCCGCCGGAGATCACGCTCTCCAGCCGATGCCGGATCCGCTGCACGGGCCGAGCGCTGCGCACAGAGCCCTCCGAGAGAGACCTGACGGGCATCGCGGCCGAGATTCTTGATTACTCCATCTCCCGCTGAAGGCAAAGCCACACGTTAATTTTCGTTTTGGATCTTGCGCAGCCCCAGCACACGGTGGTCCACGAGCCACCGCTTCTGCACATAAATGAGCTTGTTGTTACTGCCGGGATCGGTGGGCAACAGGAAAAAGCCGGGATCGACCAGGTAGCGAATTGAGTTGTGCACGATTCCCTCAAGCACCTCGCCGTCCAGAAACTCCACTCGCATCCAGATGCCGTGCATGATGGGTGTACGGGTGTGGAAGTTGATTTTCTTCCGGATCGGGTCGCCATTGAAGCTGTTGACGTAGAAGACTGCCTTCACATCCCCGATGGGGATCAGCTCGACACGGTCAGAATCGAGCAGACGAATGTGCAACGATTCGGTGGAACTGGGAAGAGTTTTGCCCAGCACGTCCTCGATGGTGCTCCAAGCGGGAGTCTCCAGATAGCCGCGGACGGATTTGGCCCCAAACTGGATGACGACCTTTTCCCAGTGTGAAGTGGCTGTTTCGGTTGTCATGCGAAGGACCCTCCCAATGCACCCGTTCCGGCGGACTCGCGAAGATAGTTCCGCGTATCTTATTGAAACGCAATTGGTTTCGAGTTGACAATCACACAATGGTGGTATTGGCTCCTGCAAATCGACCGAGGGCTGTGGAAAACCCTGCGCCAAGGGGTTGAAGTCACATGACGCCGGGAAAAATCTCCCCACGCTGGCCTCGGCTTCCGGGGCAGGGTTTCAGAGCCGCGGCAGGGGGAACACATCCCAGCCCAAGGCGCTGCACGGCTGCGTGCGTCACAAACCACTTCAAAGCCAAGGCAAAGTCGAATCGATTTCGCGAGAAAGCCGGGGACCAAAGGTCCGCGGCAACCTAATTGAAGGTGTGATGTTTTTCTGGCGGACTCAAATTGTACTGTTTGATTTTGTAGAGTAGCGCCTTATAGCTGATCTTAAGATCGCTGGCAGCAGCTTTGCGGTTCCAGCCGGTGCCTTCAAGGGATTGCGCAATGGCGGCTGCCTCCGCGTTGCCCTTGAGACTCTTTACCATGACCTTGAGACTGCCGCCGTCAGCTGACTCCGCAGACGCGAAGACGGCTCGGCCAACCTGAGCGGGAGCCAGTTCGCCGATGATCTCGGTTTCATCCCGCAGGACAAGATAGCGCTTGACGGTGTTTTCCAGCTCGCGCAGGTTGCCCGGCCAGGAGTAGCGCGCAAGGGCCTGCATGAGCGCAGGAGAGATGGGCAGCGGGTCGCAGCCGTAGCGGCTCGCGGACTTCCGCATGAAGTGGCCGGCGAGGACGGGAATCTCCTGTGTGCGCTCCCGGAGCGGAGGCATCTTGACGGTGAATCCGTTCAGGCGATAGTAGAGATCTTCGCGGAAGGACTTGCGGGCGATGGCTTCCTTGATGTCGATGTTCGTTGCGGCGATGACGCGGACGTTGACCTTGACGGTGGTGCGGCTGCCGAGGCGGGAGAAGGAACCATCCTGGAGGACCTGGAGCAACTTAGCCTGCAGAACGGCGGGCATCTCGCCGATTTCGTCGAGGAAAATGGTTCCGTTGTCGCAAAGTTCGAACTTGCCAGGCTTGGACTTAACCGCGCCGGTGAATGCACCTTGCTCATAGCCGAAGAGTTCGCTCTCAAGCAGGTCCGCGGGCATGGCCGCGCAGTTGACCTTGAGGAAAGTGCGCTGACTCCGTTCCGACATCTTGTGAATGAGCATGGCGGCGACTTCCTTGCCGGTGCCGCTTTCCCCGAGGATGAGAACCGGAATGTCCGCGCGGGCCACGAGCACGCATTGCGACTCAATCACCTGCATGCGCCGGCAGGACCGCACGAAGGAGGTGTTCTCATTGAGCGGGATTTCCTTGGCGTCATCGCCGGACTCAGATTGAGGAAAGGCCTCAAGGCACTGCTTGACAACGGCGTCTATGTCACACTTGCGGAAGGGCTTGAGCAAAATTTCAGAGGCGCCCATGCGCGTGGCGGCAAGAAGCTCCGTGAGGTCCGTCGAGCAGGCGAGCACGACCACCGGCATGGCGGGCCGAGCGGATCGAATGGAGCCCAGCAGGGCAGCAGAACCGTTTCCCGATTCCGGGTCGCATGCATGCCAGTCCATCATCAAGAGGTCTGGGGCAATTCCCTGCTCCATGCTGTGGCAAAATTCGTCAACCTCAGAGAAAAGACTGACTTTATAGCGGTCCGTGAGGATCTTGCCAATATAGTCCAGAATGTCCGGATTGGGGTCCAGAATCGCAACGTGCTGTATGCGCTTGTCCAACGTCTTGTTCATTGATTCTCCCCTCATGCGCCCCCTGACAAACAGGAAAAGCGGGTCCTGACTGGAGCGCTCCCAGATGGAGCATCTGAATCCCGGTACCAATGAAACCGATGTCGATCAGAGCCCGTTTGCGAGTAAGCCAATCCCTCCGAAAGGATGGCTCATTTCAACTGAAACTGGATTGTCATTTGTCTCTCAATAGAGTCTGATTTTAGCACTGAGTAGGAAAACAGAGTCCACCCATTGTGCAAACTTTTACACATTATCTAGTAACCACCGAGGATGACTTAGGTGGTATTGCCCTGGAACGGGGCAAAAACTGCATAAAAAGCGAAGACAAGCCCGTAATCTATTCAGAAAGGAAGATTTGCACCGCATATGGCCACTGAGTTGCTTACTAAGTAAATAAGAAAATCGGAGAGTGGTGGCGCCATGGCATCGGCTCGAGCAAATGAATTAATGGACGCGGATGAACTGCCGCCGGCACATGTGATTTTCGGGCAAGCCTCCGCCATGGAGATTGCCCGCGAGAAGCTGGAGAGGGTTGCTGAGACAACGATTCCGGTGCTGCTGCAGGGCGAAAGCGGCACGGGCAAGGACATCCTGGCGCGAATGCTGCATGTTCGCTCCAATCGCGCGCGAAATCCGCTGGTAAAGGTGACCTGTCCGGCGATTCCGCAAGCCCTGCTGGAATCCGAGCTTTTCGGCTATGAGAAGGGCGCATTCACCGGGGCGTATGCCACCAAACGGGGCCGGGTGGAACTGGCCCACATGGGCACGCTGTTTCTGGACGAGATTGGCAGCCTGGAGAATGCCTCGCAGGCCAAACTGCTGCAGTTGTTGCAGGATGGCACGTATATGCGCGTGGGCGCCCAGGAAACACGCTACGTGGACACGCGGCTGATTTGCGCGGCAAACGGCAACCTTCGGCAGCAGGCCGAGGAGGGCAACTTCCGGCTGGATTTCTTCTTTCGCGTCAGCGCGGTGACGATTGACCTTCCACCGCTCCGGCAGCGCCTGGTGGACCTGCCGGTGTTGATCGATTATTTTCTGGAGAGCTATTCGCGGGCCTATCAACGAAGTCCTCAGCCGCTTTCGCGGGAGATAGTGAAGCTGATGGAGCAGTACCATTGGCCGGGCAACATTCGCCAGCTGGAAAATTTGGTGCGCGGATACGTGTTGATCGGCAATGAAGAGTCAATCCTTGCGGACCTGGTGCCCGCCGGGCGGAACGAGTTTCTGCCGGAGATTGACCTGGCGAATCCCATTTCGCTGAAGACGATAACGAAGAATGCAACGCGCGACCTCGAACGGGAGATTATTCTGCGCGTTCTGCAGGCCAACGGCTGGAGCCGCCAAAAGACGGCGCGATGGCTGAACATCAGTTATCGATCGCTGCTCTACAAACTGCAGGAGTCGGACATGGGAACGATCCGGAGCAAGCGGCACAAGGCGCGCGGCGCGGAAGAGGCTGTTCCAGCGACATCGGCAACCGATTTAGTCTCGAATTGACCAGGCGGCGCATGACTAAGCTTCCGCAGCCCATACGGCTGCGACTCAGAACTTCTTTAAAGTTATCGTAACCACCTGAAGTACTTCCCTATCTTCATGACTTCGTATCTACGTGATTCGCACGCACCATGTGAGTCAGCTATATCCACCCTCGCAACTTGTAATAGACAATCTTCGCAGTCTCAGTGCACATGGTCTGAAAGCCCGGAATGCGGCCATACCAATTTTCCGTTTCGTGGAGCACATCGGGCACGGCCATCGGCGTAGCCAGGATTCCCTGCTTGCGGAAGACGCGCAAAGCCCGGAACATGTGAAAGTCACTGGTGAGTAAGACCCTTTTCCCGGGCATCGACGCGATGAGCTTCTTCACGGCAATTGCATTCTCGTGTGTGCTGCGGGAATTCCACTCGGCCACGATGGCGGAGCGGGGTACACCCTCGGCGACGAGAAAGTCCTGAATGCCTGGACCGCCGCCACCGCTGATGACGATTTTTTGGAAGCCTCCGGATTGCCATGCGAGCGTTGCCATGCGGGCGCGCCAGTACGATGAGTAGGAGATGCCGTGCGCATCGTCCGCAGCGGCTGCGAGAACGATAAGAACATCGCCCCCAGGTTGATCGAGAGAGCCCTCGGCATAGGCATGAGCCCACCAGGAGACAACCGGAGTGGCGATCACGACGGCCGCGACAATCCCGATGACCAGGAAGACGCGGGCCGCCCACCGCAGACTGGCGCGCATTATGCGCATGGTGTCTCCGCCGGCGCGGCTTGCGCAAGGCTACCGGCCACTCTTTTCCGCCTTTCGTTTGGCGACAACCGAGCTCAGGATATCCAGCACGATGTCAGCGCCGACAGACCAGCCTCGACTCCACTGTGCCGAGATTGCATGTTCATCCCACTGCGCATCGAGTGCGGAGTTGAGGCCGCGCGCAAGATCACTGGCCTGGCACGGAGACACAAAGCGACCGGACTCCTCGTCCATGATTTCAGGAATTCCGCCCACGCGGCTGGCCACCACGGGACGCCCGCAGGCCAGCGCTTCCACCACGACGTTCGGGCAGCCCTCCATGTAACTCGGAAGAGTGAAGAGATTCGACGCGGCCATCCAAATGGCCACTTCATCGAAGCTGCAACCCTTCATGATGTGAACGTAAGACGAGGCATTGGCAGCCTGAATTTCCTGCTCGATCACTCCTTTATCGGGCCCGTCGCCTACCATGTACACTTGGAGATGCGGGCGCGATGGATGCAGGCTGGCGGCCGCCTGAACCAGTTCGCGGAGGCCCTTCTTGATGTCCAAGCGTCCGACGTAGACGACCACTTCCGCTGCAGGATCAAGGCCGAGTTGGCTGCGCGCCTCCTTGCGATCACGTACGTGGAAAACGGAAAGGTCGCAACCGTTGACGACAGCTCTGGTCTTTTCGAGCGCCGCACCCATGGTCACCATCTTCTTGCGCATATCCTCGCTGACGGAGATCAGGAAGTCGGCCTCGCGCAGAACGGTGCGTGTATGCATGCGAGCGATGGGGTTCGTGATGCGATTCACGTCCGAGCCGATGCTTTTAGCCACGACAGGCACACCGAGCGCTTTGCCGATTTGCAGTGCGGCGTAGCCGTCAGGGTACAGGACATAACTGTAAATAACATCCGGCGCGAAGTTACGCACGTGCGGAAGAAGCGCGCGGGCGGCAAGCCATCCATTGCAGGGACGGGACAATACCGGAAGGGCCGGATAGTCATAATAACGGACGTTCACTTCCGGCGGGCTATAAAAAGCGTCAAAGTTATTCGACGCCTTAATCCAGCGGCGAAGGAAGTCAGGATATGCGGCGTGCGGATAGAAGACACGCGCTTCAGCCCGCTTGGACATCTCCAGAAGTTGCTGATACGCTGACCGGCCCTGCCATGGTTCGGCGGAGCTGGGAAAATAATGTGTAACGACAGCAATCTTAATCATACCTTTGTTCCCGAAACGACAGACGGGGTTAATCCATCGGACGAATGAGTGAGCTGTTTCCCCTCGTGGATACGATTCAGAAGTTGCGCATACTTGGACGCAAGAGCTTTTCGCTCATATCTCTGAATCTTTGCAACCTCAGGGTGGAAGTTATGTGAGAGTAGATCACGCTTCACGACCGCGTCGCCCAGGAGCTTCCGGATAGAGGGCACATCCCGGCTATCCGCCCACCATCCGGCCCGCAACTCTTCGAGCAAGTGTCTCACGGCGCCATCCGGATGAACCGTAGCGAGAATAGGTTTGCCCACCCCGAGGTAATCATAAAATTTCGCGGAGACATTCACTGGGTCGTGTGTGATGAGCAGCGCGTAATCGCTTTCACCCAAAGCCTGAAGGGCCTCCGCCTGAGGAAGAAATGGGAGGAGTTCCACGGTCTCTCCCAAATCGAGAAGCGCTGCACGGAAGTTCGGATCCTCGATGCGGCCGATGAAGCGAAGGCGAAGGCGCGCGCGTAGATCGGCTGAAACGGTGCGGATGGCCTCAACGAGCGCTGTCGGCTCAGTGGTTCCGTAGACTGTACCGAGATACGTAAGCAGAACGGGCCGATCCGCCGAGGGAGCCGACGCGTGCGCTGGTTGCGGCAAGCGCGTGGCGTCATAGCCGTTGGGCACAACATGGAATTTGGCGGCAGACTGCCCCGGATAGCGCGACTGCAGTAGTTTGCGCGCGGGTTCCGTAACGGCGACAACCGCAGTGGAGCTGGCGACGGCTTCAGCCTCAGCCTGATGAGCGATGCGACGTGCGCGTGGGCTGCTACTGAAGCTGATGAGGTCAATGGAGGTGGCCAGCCACTCGTCGCGAAAGTCGAGAACAATGGCGAGGTGTGGAAAGCGCCGCCGCAGCGTTCGGACAAGCAGACTGGTGGAGAATGGCGGCACCGTAATGAGGACGAGATCGATTTTGCGCTCAGTGATTATGCGGATTGCGTTGCGCGTGAGAATGGGGAGCCAGGTGATTTGCGGATCTGGCAGGAGGAGATCCTGTACGATTCTGCGCAGCAGGCCGGGCTTGCTCGTCTGCCCCGCCGCGGGTGAGCTTGCTGCCAGTTTGCGCGTGCCAGCAATGCGTCCCTTGAGCCATTTTTTGAGGCTGAAGGGCAAATCAAGAGTGAGCGTGCGGTGAATGGTCACGTCGCTGGGAATGTCGTCGAGCAAGCCGGGATCAGCACCAACTGCGGAAGGGCTTCTTGCGGTGAGCACGTCGAGGCGGACGTCAATCGAAGGCAAATAGCGCGCAAGGCTTGCCGCACGCAGCACGCCGACACCGCCGGCTGGTGGAAACGAGTAGGTGACGAGAAGGACGTTCACCGAACAACCTCCGCCGCAGGAACGACCAAGGAACCAAAGTTGCTTGTCGGGCCAATGAGCCCATGCGCGGCTTGATACATTTGCCAGGCCGTAACCCACCGGACTTCAAGATTCTGTTGGGCCGCCTCCTGTGCGAGCCAGAGGTAAAGATTCGCAAGCCCATCTTCGAGGAGTGGGGTGAGATTCCGGTCCGCGCCGCCATGCGTGTAGAGCTTGAGGAAGAGATCGTCGCCGATGGACGGGGCGAGGCGGAGCCAATGGCGGACACGCTCAGGGGTGGGCAGATCGTAGCCCGCGATTTCGCCGGCTTCAAGCCGCAGCGCAAACCTGCCCCGAGACCGCAGTCCAAGAGGGCCGGTGATCATGAGCAGATCGCCGCGGCGGCCGCCGCCGGGCGTGGCACGGATGCCAGAATCAAAGGAGCGCGGGCGACTGTCCGCGCGGTTGGTGCACCAGTAGATTTGATTGACAACCTTGCTCTGAGTGGCTGAAGGCGCGGAAGGCATGGTGAAGTCTGCATAGCAGCCGAGGTCGCGCAGGAGCCTGATTTCACCGGGCACGCCGCACCAGCGGCCATCGGGGCGCGAGTTGTCGAGGGCCCAGTTGCCGTGAATGAAGCCGAAGACGGTGCGTCCGTCCACCTGGCGCAGGAGTCCGTGATCGTTGGTAAGCCGCGCGCAGAACTCGTGGACCTTCCGCGTGAAGGAATCGGCGTTGTCGTGGTCGTGGTGGAGATGGACCTCGACATCTGCGACGTTGAGGCGGACAATTTCCGCGACGCCGTCGAGAATCTCGCGATGATACTCCTCCTGCGGATAGAAGAAGGAGTACTGCGGGGGCTGGCCTACCGAGTCACGCGGTGCATCATCGGCAATGCGGGGCCAGCGGTCGCGCCAGAGGGCCACGCGACGGAGAGCGGAAGGGATGGAGGCCTCCAAGCCAAAGGGCTCGTAGTGATCCGTGATGGCAACCCACACGCGCCTGGGCTTTGCCGGGCTGAACGCGCTATGCAGGCGATTGCCCAGATAGGGCAGAAGCCAGTTTTCAGCGTGGCGCGGAAGGTGCATAAGCCGATTCGGTTCCTTTCTTCGGTTTGGGACTGCGGTTGCTCTTCGCTTTGTGGAGATCTTACGAAGCGAGTTTCTCCGGTTCTGGTCAAGGCGCGGAAACTACGCGCGCCGGTTTACCTCTTGGCATCGCTTCCGCGAAGCGAACGAAAGGTCTCCGCCAATCCATCTGGGGTGGAAACGAGCGGCCGCCAGCCAAGACCGTGGAGTTTCGAGTTGTCAAACACGTTGCCGGCCCATGCCGCAGCAACTTTATAACGTGTGAGGACTGCCGGCAACTGGCCTTTTGACCAACGATGATAGCTTTCAAGCATGGAAGCCATCTGGAGCGCGAGCCAGTAAGGGATTCGCACGGAACGAATTCGGCGGACTTGTTTCTTATACTGATGCAGATAAGAAGATGCCGTGGGCAGGTCGTCGTCATGCACATTGTAGACCTGTCCGGCTGCATGGGGATGCGTGCCCGCGACGACGATGGCCTCGGCGCAATTTTGCACGTACGAGAGCGGTAGGCGGTTTGTACCGCCGAGATGCGCGAAGATGGGCCCAATCTGCAGGCCGACTCGATTGGACATTGCACCGCCGCCCGGACCGTAAATGACCCCGGGGCGCAGGACCACCAGCTCAAAGCCGGCACGCTGGCTATGCTCGCGAATGAGCTGCTCCTGGCGAAGCTTGGTGAAGGAGTAGGGGTCGCGGAGTTCCGGATGCGCTTCGAGCGGAGTTTCCTCATTGACGCGCGCGCGCCTGCCAAGAGGTACGACTCCATAAACGCCAAAGGAACTGACGAGAACCACGCGCGTATCCTGAATTGGCGGAGCCGAGCGCGCCTCAAGCGCCTCCAGCAGATTGCGCGAAGAGATGACCGAGTCCGCGAACAGCTCGGCCGGCGAGCCTTTAAGGCCCGCAGCCAGATGCACAACGAGCGAAACGTCTTGTACGGCGCGGGCACAGTCATTCCGGGAACGGAGATTACCGTACACAAATTCAATTTTCGCCGCGGATTTCTCCTGTATACGGCGCAATGCATCTTCCCTGGATGGATCGCGGAGGAAGCAGCGCAGATCGCAATATCCGTGTGCGAGGAGCCGCTCGACCACGTGCACACCGAGAAAGCCACCCGCGCCGGTTACAAGAACTTTCACGCAGGCACCTCCGGGTAGACCTGCTGAAAGATGCGATCCATCCAGGTGGCCACGCGCAAGATTTCGCCGTAGGGTATGGGCGGCGGAGCGTTGGTCTCAATGCCGGTGTAGAACTCAGCAAGGAGGTGGTGCATGCCGTGGAAGTAATGGAAGCGTGCGTGTGCAAAGTGGTTCATGTTGCGAATGCCCTGACGAAGCGAGTCCTTTGCCAAGAGAAATGGCGGAGCGAGGCGGCCGAGCGCGGAGGGAAAAGTTTGCTTGCGGTCCATGGTGACGGTGCGCAATTGAAAGTCGGCAGTGGCGGTATTGCGCGTTCCGTAGACGCGCAGGCGATGACCGATGGGCCTGGCATGGGCGCTGAATGTGGCGTAGGCACTGGAGTTTGCGCCCTGCAGGACGATGCGCAACTCATCCAGAAGTGGATTGGTCTGCAACCGTTCTGCGAGTGGAGCGCCGCAATATGCAACGGCGTCCAGTATCGGATCGTCATCGGCCAGATACGGCACGATCTTGTTCAACATATGGTCAAGCACATTTTGAAAGAGCTTGCCCGGGAGCCGGTGGACCCAATGATTGGGGTCTCGACGGAGAGCCATGCCGTACTCGCCGGCAAGGTCATAGCCATAGTAGCTCTCGAGATGAACGATCTCGCCAAGTTCTCCGGAGGCGATGAGCTGGCGAAGCGCGATGGCATGCACCTCAAAGTTTGGCCAGTAGTTGACGGTGAGCTGACGATTTGCAGAGGAAGACGCATCGAGAATGGCACGAACTTCTGCGGCGCGCGGCGCAACCGGCTTTTCAAGGAAGACGTGACATCCGGCGGCGAGCGCCTGGCGAACGAGCGCGAGATGGGAGTCAGGTGGCGTGGTGATGTGGACAACGTCGGGCTTCTGCTCGTCGAGCATGCGCGCAAAGTCGTTGTACCAGAGCGGAACAGCAAAGCGTGTGGCAAGTTGCTCCGCCATGATGGGCTCAAGGTCGCAAACGGCAACGAGTGACGCTGAGGGAATCTTGCGAATCTCCTCGACGTGCGCGTCTGCGATCTTTCCGCAGCCAATTATGGCAATCTTCAGGCTCATGCGCGTATGTCTTCCTATTGCTTCTTCCCTTGGACATTTTCGTGTGTCGTGAGCACCGGCGGCGCGGAGGGCGCACCCATGGCGCCGATGGTGAGCGACTGGGTGCGGAGCGTTGGAGTGGCCGAGGGTCCGAACTGGAAGCGGACCGGCAGCGCGGGCGCGTTGGGCGGCATAGCGGTTCCGGCGTTCACCAGCACAGGGTTCGGCGCGAAGCTGCTCAGGTCGAACGGCGCGGCCGAAGTGCCGACGAGGTTGGCAACGCCCATTGTGTCGGCTGCGTTGCTTGCGCCCTGGAAGGCATCCGACGATTTGCCTGAAGCCCATCCCGTACCGTCGCCACCTGCCAGGTTGCCCGTGCCCCAGTTGGTGTTGATCACGTTCCGTCCGAAGGTGGTGAACTGCGTGGTGGTCCTGTTCCAGAAGAAGTAAGGCTGCTTCGGCGAGCCCATCCAGATGGCGTTGTTGAGCGCCATGATCTGCGGCCACTCGATCTCCGGGAAGCTGTTGCCGCCGCCGCCCGAGGTGTCGAACATATACCAGCGGTAGTTGCCGCAGCCGTTGCACGCCGGCTCGTAGAAGCTGTTGTTGTAGAACCAGAGCGTCCCGATGCGGTCATTCTCTCCACTTCCATGATCGGTGGCATAGTGGATGGGCACGCCCGCCGTCGTGTTCACGAAGGTATTCCCATAGACATAGTCCGCATGGTGCGCTTCTACGGCCGCCGCAAGCAGATTTGCCGTGTACTGGTCCGCGGTGTAGATCGCGCGGAAGGAATTGCTGCCCCCCAGGTACCCTTCAAAGGTGGAGTATGCGCCTGCGTCCTGGTTGTCGACCATGTCCAGCTGGCGCGCGGCTCCGTCGCCGAAGTGGTTGTAGCGGATCACGTCCGGGAAGCCGCGGCTCTTGAAGTTCGAGCCCTTCGCTCCGCTCTGGTACTGATCCACCACGTTGAACTGCACAAGCTCGTTCCAGCCCTGGATGTAGAACTGATGCTCCGTGTACGAGCCCGCATTCCCGTTCCCGTGCAGATGATTGCCCTCATACAGCGTGTCGGCCACCACCGCATAGCCGTTGTTGGCGTTGAAGTCGGC
>DATKTQ010000306.1:0-4771 GCA_035531055.1 Occallatibacter sp.
TCGTATTGGCCGCTGGCGACGCGGGCGATAGCCTCCGAATAGGCGATGTGCTCCTGGGCGAGGATGCGGTCGGCGAGGGAGTGGGCATCGTCAGTGGGGAGGACGGGGATGGCGCGCTGGAGGATGATGACGCCGTGGTCGAGGTGCTCATCGACGAAGTGGACGGTGCAGCCGGCGAGCTGGACTCCGTAATCGAAGGCCTGCTGCTGGGCATCGAGGCCGGGGAAGGCGGGCAGCAGCGAGGGATGGATGTTGAGGATGCGGTTGGGGAAGGCGAAGAGGAAGCCGGGGGAGAGCAGGCGCATGTAGCCGGCGAGGACGACGAGATCGACGCGGTGCTGGCGGAGGCAGGCGATGACGTCGTCGTCATGCTGGGCGCGGGGGCGGCCTTTGGAGACGAGGGTTTCTGTGGCGAGGCCGAGCTGGCGGGCGGCGGCGAGGCCGGGGGCGTCGGCGACGTTGGAGACGGTTACTGCGATTTCGACTCCGGGGAGTTGGCCGGAGCGGATGTTTTCCGCGATGGCGAGGAAGTTGGACCCTCGGCCGGAGAGCAGGACGCCGAGACGGAGGGGTGCGCCAGGAGCGGCTTGTGGGGTTGGGATCGATCCGTCCAAAGTGCTTCCCTCAGGGGCTGAAGCCCATTCGTGGGTGGTTCGGATTCACGTACGGGCTAAAGCCCGTACCCTTCAGTCTTAAATCTGGCCGATTCACGTACGAGCTGAAGCCCGTACCCTTCGGTTTGAAACCGGGCCGCAAGGTTCTGCTGGCTTGCTCATGTGTACTGGACCCGGCGGTCGCCCTTGACGACGCGGCCGATGACGTGGAATTTCTCTTCGGCGCGGTCGAGGAGGTTTTTGGCGCGCGTGAATTTGGCGGCGGGGACGACGGCGATGAGGCCGATGCCCATGTTGAAGGTGCGCATCATCTCGTCTTGCGAGACCTGGCCGAGGGCGCGGAGGTGGTCAAAGATGGGCAGGATGGGCCAGGAGCCGATTTCGACCTGGGCGGCGGTGCCTTTGGGGAGGATGCGGGGGAGATTTTCTGTGATGCCGCCGCCGGTGATGTGGGCCATGCCGGTGGTGAGGTCGGAGGCGACGAGCTTCTGGATGACGTGGAGATAACTGCGGTGGGTCTTCATGAGGGCCGCGCCGGCTTTGTCTTTGAGTGCGGAGACGTACTGGGTGGGCTTGTAGCCGGCGACCTCAAAGAGGAGCTTGCGGGCGAGGGAGTAGCCGTTGGTGTGGAGGCCGGTGGAGGGGAAGCCGATGAGGACGTCGGTGGCCTTGATGGCGGCGCCGGTGACCATCTTGTCGCGGTCGACTGCACCGACGATGAAGCCGGCGAGGTCGTACTCGCCGTCGGCGTAAAAGCCGGGCATCTGTGCGGTTTCTCCGCCAATGAGGGCGCAGCCGTTGGCTTTGCAGGCTTCGGCGAGGCCGGTGACAACATCCTCAGTGATTTCGGGGTCGAGGCGGCCGGTGGCGAGGTAATCGAGAAAGAAGAGCGGCGTGGCGCCCTGGACGGCGATGTCGTTGACGCAGTGGTTGACGAGGTCTGCGCCGACGGTGCGATGCATGCCGAGCTGGAAGGCGATTTTGAGCTTGGTGCCGACGCCATCTGCCGAGCTGACAAGGATGGGATTCTTCCAGCGCTGGAGGTCAAGGCGAAAGAGTGCGCCGAAGCCGCCGATGCCGCCGAGGACATTGCGGTTGAAGGTCTTCTGGGCCAGGTATTTGATGCGGTCCTTGGCGCGGTCGCCGGAGGAGATGTCGACGCCGGCGTCAGCATAGGTGACGGACTTGGGCTTGGAAGCTTCAGGCACGTTGCGGGCTTTCTGCGGAGGAACTCGCGCGTGGCCAGGTTGGCCGGAAAGACCGATTTTAGCAGGGTCGACGGGGGGCGAACTGTGAGGTAGACCATGCGGCATGCTTTGATAAGCTCGAAAAATATGGAAAGCCAGCTTGACATTACATTGGAATCCGGGCAGGATGGTGGAAAGTGAGCTTTACATGACATCCACGGTTGTGAATTGTGTAAAGAATCTGCGTCTTGCCAAGGGCTGGACGCAAGAGGAGCTGGCGCAGACCACAGGGGTTTCGCGGCAGAGTATCAACTCGATTGAGCGAAACCGTTATGTGCCTAGTCTGGAGCTGGCGCTGAAGTTCGCACAGGTGTTCGGGTGCGGGACAGACGAAATTTTCAAACTGGAGAGCGAGCGATGAGTGGATCGGTTTTGAGCAAGGTTCCTGTGTTGGGGCGTTTTGTGGACGAGCGATTTCTGGAACACCGACAGAGGTCGACGAGTGCGGCGGGGATTGTGGGAGCGCTGGTGGCGCTGGTTCTGGCGGAGTACCGCATCTTTCATGATCACGTGGTGCCGTGGGATCTGATTGCGGTGGTGGCTTCCATTGTTGTGGTGAAGATGGGCCTGATGGTCTGGTTTCGCTGGAAGGACTGAAGGTATCGGCCACACGCAGCAGCGGGCTAGAGGAAATGGGCGCGCTCAGCGGAGGTGGGCAGCGGGCATGTGTCGTAGCGGCCCCAGATGCGGTAACGGATGCGGGCGATGAGGCGGTAGACGAGGTCGCGCAGGGGGTGTGGGACAAGGCGTAGGGTACGGGCGACTGCGGGCCAGGGCGCAGGCAGCTGGGCGAGCATGGCGAGAACGGCGGCGGAGCGGATGAGGAGCTGCTGCGAAGTGGGCTGGCCGGGGTTGCGGAGGACGAGAATCGTCGAGGGGGCAAGTGCGTCGGCGGAGGGGATGAGCTGCGCGAGCAGCGGGGCAATCAGGGGCTGAACGAGCGGCGACGAGGATGGCGCGAAACGGAGGCGGTCGTGACGATCGCGGCGGAGAAACCAGCGGACGGCACGGTTGCAGAGGCCGCAATGGCCGTCAAAGAGGACGAGCAGGCGGCCTTCGAGCTGGAGTGGCGTGGTCACTGAGAACGGGATGCGCGCGGAGCGGCGGACGATGCAGCGGGTGGAGTTTTGGCTCGCTGTGGCCACTATACTGAAGGCACCATGAGCACAGTCAGAAAGCCACTGGACCACAGCCGGTCACAGGCGTTGCAGGAGCGGGCGGAGCGGTATTTTCCGGGCGGGGTGAACTCGCCGGTACGGGCGTTCCAGGCGGTGGGCGGCGGGCCTCCGTTTGTGGCGCGGGCCGAGGGCGCGTGGGTTACGGACGCGGACGGCAACCGCTACGTGGACTATGTGGGCTCGTGGGGCCCGATGATTCTGGGGCACGCATTTCCGCCGGTGGTGGAGGCGATTCAGCGGGCGGCGCGGGACTCGGCGAGCTTTGGCGCGTCGACGGCGGCAGAGGCGGAGCTGGCGGAGCGGATCCAGGGGTGCGTACCGGCTCTGGAAAAAATGCGGTTTGTGAGCTCGGGAACCGAGGCGACGATGTCCGCGATACGGCTGGCGCGCGCGGCCACCGGGCGGAAAATTGTGGTGAAGTTTGAGGGCTGCTATCACGGGCATGCGGACGGGCTGCTGGTGAAGGCGGGGTCGGGCGTAGCGACGCTGGGGATTCCGGGGTCAGCGGGCGTGCCGGAGGAGACGGCGAGGCTGACGCTGGCGCTGCCGTACAACAATTTTGCGGCGGTGGAAGCGGCGTTTGCGGCGTATCGGGGCGGGATTGCGGCGGTGATTCTGGAGCCGGTGGTGGGCAATGCGGGGTGCATTGCGCCGGCGGAGGGATTCCTGGCCGGGCTGCGGCGGCTGACGGCGCAGGAGGGCGCGCTGCTAATTGTGGATGAGGTGATGACGGGATTTCGAGTGGCGCTGGGCGGGGCGTGCGCGCTTTACGGAGTGGACCCGGACCTGGTGACGCTGGGCAAGATTGTGGGCGGCGGGCTGCCGATGGGCGTGTTCGGCGGCAAGCGGCAATATATGGATATGCTGGCGCCGCTGGGGCCGGTGTACCAGGCGGGCACGCTGAGCGGAAATCCGCTGGCGATGGCGGCGGGGATGGCAACGATTGGCTATCTGCAGGAGCACGCGGACGAGGTGTACACGCGGCTGGAGGCGACGGCGAAGGCGGTGACCGAAGGCGTGGCGGCGGAGGCTGCGAAGGCGGGCGTGGCGCTGACGCTGAATCGCGTGGGTGCGATGTGGACGTGGTTCTTTCAGGCCGGGCCGGTGCGGAACTATGACGAGGCGGCGACAAGCGATACCGCTGCGTTTGGGCGGTTCCACCGGGCGATGCTGGAGGCGGGCGTGTGGCTGCCGCCGTCGCAGTTTGAAGCGGCATTTTTGAGCACGGCGCACGGCGAGGCGGAGACGGAGCAGACGATTGCCGCGGCGCGGGCGGCGTTTGCGGCGGTGCAGGCCGGATAAGCGGCGCTTCCCTGCCCTTGAGGATGTCGGGGAGTCGGAGCGCTGTGGGACTTATGCTCCGCGAATGAGAAAGAGCAGGCCGGCGACGACGAGCGTGGCCTCGATGATCCAGACGAAGACGTGCTCGGGCAGGCGGTCAACGATGTGCTTGCCGGTGAACGAGCCGAGAACCATGAGCGGGCCGAGGAAAAGGCCGATGAGGATGTCGTGCAAGGGCAGAATGTCTGCGTGGCGATAAGCGATGAGCTTGGCCACGTGCATGGTGACGGTGGCCAGCGCCTCGGTGCCGATGTAAGCACCTTTGACTAATCCAAACGCGAGGAAGAACGGGGCCATGAGCGGGCCGACGCTGCCGAGCAGCGCGGAGAGGAAGCTGGCTCCGGCGCCGATGCCGGCGAAGGCGGGCGCGGGCGGACGCCAGAAGGCCTTG
>DATKTQ010000307.1:0-2768 GCA_035531055.1 Occallatibacter sp.
CTGAGCGGCCACCCGCACCACCGGGGCGACGAGCACGACCTCGAAGAGTACGAAGAAGAGACGCTGCAGGCGCAGATCCGCTCCGGCGAGCTGGGCGAAATGCTGCAGGAAGCGCATCTGGACCACCGCATCGACATGGACCTGGACGACAAGAACGGCGACGAGGACGAAGACGATGCGCAGGAGTCGGAGGACGGCGAAGAAGCGCCGGCCGAAGGCCGTCCGGCAGGCGAGGGCCAGGGGCAGCGCCGCGATCGCGGCGGCCGCGGGCGTCGCGGCCGGGGAACGCAAAGCAGTGGTGGTGGGACGGGCAATCGCCGCGGCCCCTCGCGCCGCTCCGCGCAGACCACGGACCTTCCCATCATCAGCGACCTGCTGAAGCCGGGCCAGGAAATCCTGGTACAGATTGCCAAAGAACCCATCGCCAAAAAGGGCGCGCGCATCACGTCGCACATTGCGTTGCCAGGCCGGTTCCTGGTTTTCATGCCCACCGTCACCCATGTGGGCGTCAGCCGCAAAATTGCCTCCGACGAGGAGCGGCAGAGGCTGAAGCGCGTCCTGGTGAGCGAGCGCGGCGAGGCCTCGGGCGGCTTCATTGTCCGCACCGCGGCCGAAGGCGCCTCAGAAGAAGAGCTGCGCGCCGACCTGCGCTTCCTCATCCACTTGTGGGACGAGATCAAGCAGCGCTCGGAAAACTCAAAGTCCCCGGCGCTCATTTATCACGATCTCTCCCTCATTGAGCGCATTCTGCGCGATCAGGTGAGCGCGAACTTCTCGTCCATCTGGGTGGATTCGCAGGAAGACTACGAGCGGATCGTGCGCTTCCTTAACCGCTTCTCGCCCACGCTGGTGCGCCGCGTCAAGCTGTACACCAAGGAGACGCCGCTGTTTGAGCACTTCGGTATCCAGGACGAGATTTCCAAGGCCCTGCGTTCCAAGGTGTGGCTCAAGTCCGGCGGTTCCATTGTCATCAACCAGACCGAAGCACTGGTGGCCATCGACATCAACACGGGCAAGTACGTGGGCAAGTCGGCACGGCTCGAAGACACCATCGTCAAGACCAACCTGGACGCGGTGCCGGAGATTGTTCGCCAAATCCGTCTCCGCGATCTCGGCGGCATCATCATCATCGACTTCATCGACATGGATGAGCGCAAGAACCGCTTCAAGGTGATGGCCGCTCTGGAAGAAGCGCTGAAGAGCGACCGCGCGCCCACCAAGGTTCTGCAGTTCAATGATTTTGGATTGGTTGCCATCACGCGCAAGCGCGTCAAGCAATCGCTGGAGCGGACCCTAAGCGTGCCTTGCCCGGTTTGCCAGGCCACCGGCATGGTCAAGAGCCCCGCAA
The DNA here is from genome assembly GCA_035531055.1 of Occallatibacter sp. Lineage (GTDB taxonomy): Bacteria > Acidobacteriota > Terriglobia > Terriglobales > Acidobacteriaceae > Telmatobacter. The sequence goes on from DATKTQ010000307.1 coordinate 1,349, forward strand.
CCGTGTGCAACGAGGTTTACATCGAGCTGCGCAAGATGCGGAAGCACTTTGAGAGCCCCGACGTGCTGCTGCGCGTGCACCCGGAGACGGTGAAGGTGCTCAAGTCCAACGGCGCCCACTGGCTGACCGAGTTTGAAGAGCTGGTGGGTCGCAACATCCTGGTCAAGAGCGACCCGACCCTGCATCCGGAGCAGTTCGACATCCAGGGTTGAGCAAGACGTTCGTGGAGGGCCAAAGGCCGGAGCAACCGCTTCGGCCTTTGGCTTGGATACCCAGCCCCGATACGACAGCAGGACCGGCCGAAAAGGTCTCAGCCGTCGGAGCCTGCCCGCTGCATCTGCATCCCCTCCTTGCCAACTTTCCGGCTATCCAGCGGTTCCATGCCGCATTCCTGCGAAAAGTGCACATCCGAGAAAACCCTTCTTGCGATTCTGCTCTCTGAATGAGTGGGACGTATCGTGCCGCGCAAACTGGCTTCCAGCGTCTTGAATGTGTCCATCCGGGGAATATTTCCGCGCGGTCACGCGCGCACCCCATGGTTCGTCGTCTGAATATGTCAATCATCTGCTTTGCGAAAGTGTGTTGAGGTCTCATAAATTTGTCCGTGCGCGATACTCCCCCCCAACGCAGGCTCTCGAACCGTAGCGCTGTCTGGCTCGGCCTCCTTTCCGGAATGGTTCTTTCCCTGGCGAGTTGCGGGTCGCCGCACTCCTATAGCAATGCCCCCACGCCAAGCGCGCCAGCGCCTGGGCAGCCGCCTCCCGTTGCCACCCAGGCGGGAAACGTTGCCGTTTCTCCTCAATATGCAGCCCTTGGCGCAGGGCAAAAGCAGATATTCCAGGCAACGGCACCGCCCGGCGAGACCTTGCAGTGGGCGGTGAATGGCGTCACGGGCGGCAACAAGGATGTCGGCACGGTGGATTCAGCCGGCAATTACACGGCGCCGGCGAACCTGCAGTATGGGACGAATGTGGTCATCTCGGCCGCGGATGCAAACTCGCTCCAGACCAACTACGCAACCGCCGTTGCCACCATCCTCGCCCCCGGAGTGGTCACAGAGACGGCGAATCCCCAGGTCGCCACGTACTCTATCGACATGCCTGCGCCGGGGAAGGCGAGCATTGAATTCGGGCCTGACTCCACCTATGGATGGAATACCTGGACGCAAGCGACTCCGTCCCCGAACGGGGGAGAAGTCAGCATCTTCGTGGCGGGAATGCGCGCCCAAACTCTCTATCACATGCGCGCCAGGGTCACGCTGGACGATGGCGCCACCTATACGGACACTGACCGGACCTTCACCACGGGTCCTCCACCCGGTACGGCCCCGGTGACCGTTTCTGTTCCAGCCGGACAGACCCCGCAGTCGGGAATTGAGATGTTCGACACGGTGCTTCCTCATGAAAGCGCCCAGGCCTTT
>DATKTQ010000308.1:0-6604 GCA_035531055.1 Occallatibacter sp.
CGTTGTACCACGTTTCGACGTTATTGATGTTGCTCGGCTTGCCCCACAGTCCATGTTGAGCGGGGAACGGCGGACGGGGACGCGGCCTTCCGGCCTGGCCTTCCAGCGAGGCAATGAGCGCCGTCTCTTCTCCGCAGACGAACGCACCGGCTCCCTCGACCAGTTGAAGATTGAATTTAAATCCGCGTCCGAGAATATTCTCACCGAGAATGCCGTATTCTCTCGCCTGGGCGATCGCGCGATTCAGGCGATGCACCGCGAGCGGATACTCCGCGCGAACGTAGATGATTCCTTCCGTCGCGCCCATGACGTACCCGCCTATGATCATGCCCTCGATCAGCGAATGTGGGTCGCTTTCGATCTCGTTGCGGTTCATATACGCGCCGGGATCGCCCTCGTCGGCATTGCAGATGATGTACTTCTGGTCGGATTTTGCCTTGGAAAGGAACTCCCACTTATTGCCCGTCAGGTATCCGGCGCCGCCGCGACCGCGCAGCTTCGCCGCCTTCAACTGCTCCAGGATGCCTTCCGGACGCCCGTCGATCAGCGCCTTGTAGAGCGCCTGGTATCCGCCGACGGCGATGTACTCCTCGATGTCATCTGGGTTGATAAGCCCGCAATTGCGCAGCACGATCTTGCGCTGACCCTTGAAGAATGGAACATCGTTCCATGCTGGAATTTCGGGATAGGCATGCCCGTAACGGATGTTCGTGGTGATGTGATCCCAGTCCTCGATCTTGCAATAGACCAGGTCGGGCGTGATATCTCCGGCCTGCAGGTCGTGCAGAATGCGGCCAGCGTCATTCGCCTGGACTTGTCGCAGCATCACCAGCGGATTTCCGGGGAGGCGTACGTTCACCATCGGCTCCTGGTGGCATGCACCAAAGCATCCGACACTGGTGAGATAAACGTCGACGCCGCTGCGCTCGATCATTTCGGCAAAGGCGTGGTAGATTCCCTCTGCGCCATTGCCGCGACCACACGTCCCCATCCCGATGGCAATGCGCGGAACGGAGGGAACAAGTTTTGCAAGACCCAACTCGCGTACGTTGTTAAATGCGCCAATATCTTCTATGCGCGGCATCAGTCATTCTCCCGGCCCAGCGATCGCACTTCGCGCTGCAATGTCCGTTCATTCACATGCCCGCAGATCCTGTGGTTCACTTCCACCACCGGAGCCATGGCACACTGTCCGAAGCATGCGACCGTCCGCATCGTAAACTTGCCGTCAGGCGTCGTCAGAGCCAGCTTGTCGCTTTCTCCCGACTCTTCTCCTTCGTCAATTCCGAAACCCAGTTCGAGGCGAAGGCTCTCCAGCAGCGAGCGCGAGTTGCGTGTGTGGCACGCCGTTCCACGACAGATACAGATCGTGTTGTCGCCCTGCGGTTGGAGATTGAAGAGTGCGTAGAAGGTGGCAACGCTGTAGATGCGGGAAAAAGGAATCTCCATTTTTCTCGCAATGTAGAGCAACGTTTCCGTCGGAAGGTACTTGTGCCGGTTATGCTCCTGGACCGCTTCCAGAATGCCAAGAAGGGCCCCGGCGCGGCCGGTATGTTTCGCTATGACTTGATCGATGAATACTTGTTCGGCTGTATCAAGATTATTTTCTACGGCCATGTGCGTGGCACTCCTTTCGAACAGGAACCAGCACTGCTCACGTCAGCTTCAGCCTAGCAATCTGCTTGGCGAACGATATGTGACCCACGCGACACTCAGTCGTGACGAACCAAGATGGGAATCACACATCGCTTGTGACTGGCACGTTTGTGATCGTAATCACCGAGTGGAGGGAGACGAGCTCTATTACCGCGACGGGTACCTTGTTTGCGGCATAACTCCTATCTTCCGGCCTCGCGGCTTCCGTGATATTGGATCTGCAGGATTGAACAATCGTCGCTCAGCGGAGTGCCACTGGCAAATTCAAGAACTGCCTGTAATATCAATTCCGGTTCAGCGAGTCCCGCGCTAGCCACCAGCCGAGATTCGCCAAAGAATTCCCCCGTGCAATTGTCAGCTTCCGTTACGCCATCGGAAACGATCATCAATTGGTCTCCATGCGCCAGTTGCAGGTGTTCCACCTCGAAATGCGCGTCCACAAACATGCCGATGGGAAGGTTGGCGATCCTGGTCCGACCGACGCAGTGGCCATCTTTCACCAGCAGCGGCGCAACGTGTCCACAGTTGACGACTTCCGTGTGGCCGCCGGAGTCAATGCGGATCAGGACTGCGGTTGCGTACTTTTCTTCCATGCACTTGTCCAGGATCAAGTGATTTGCAACTTGTGCTATCTCCGCCAGCGGACGCTCCACCAGGAATTGCGCATAGGCCGTTCCTTGCAGGATGGACGCCATCAGTGCGGCGGCTACTCCCTTTCCGCAGACATCGCCAAACACAACATAGATGGCATTGTCCTTCACAATCACATCGAAGAAATCTCCTCCGACCTCCTTACATGGGAGCGTGCGTGCCGAAACTTTCGCAAAGGGACACGCCGGCATGTGAACCGACAGCAAGTGCTCCTGTATGCGGGTTGCAATTGTCAGTTCCTGTTCATAGCGTCGAGCCTTTTCGTCGGCAAGAACCAGGTGCGCATTCTCCAGCAGTCGCGCCGCATCGTCGGCCATGCTCCGCAATACGTCGCGGCCGACATCACCGAAGGCTTCCGACCGATACTGACTGTCGAGGTAGAGCACGCCAAACACCGGTGAAGCCTCCGGCGGCTGTACCGCGCGCCGTAGCAGCGGGATGCAGACGATGCTACGCAGACTTTGTACCTGTATGCTTTCTCGCTCGTTCAGACTTGCCTCGCGCTGAGTGTCAGCCACGAGGATTTCGTCTCCCGATCGCAACACTTCCACAAGGACCGAATGCGAGATCGTCGAGTCGTCGTAAATGCGTTCGCCCTGTCGGTTTCTCCCATACGCAAGGCAGGGGCTTCCAGTCTCAGTCAACGTAAAGAGGTACGCACGCTCCGCATTCGTGATTTGCAGGCTGAATTCGAGGACGGCGGGATATATCTCCTCGATGGCCCGCGCCGAGTGAAAGCGCCTTACGGCCTCCAGCAGAATACGCAGTTGATCTAAATCTGTTGCCGAGGTGGAGCGCCACCGCGCCAACTGATCGAGCAGGCTCGATGCGTCGGCACTCGGAGGAGGATCAAAAACTGCTCGCACTCCGCTGGCCCGGCCAAATTCGATTCGATCGTTGGGCTGCAGAACCCAGCGATCGACTTTCCTGGAATTGACGGTGATTCCGTGCCTGCTGCCTGCATCCACCAGTACCAGCAGATTTCCTTCCCTGACGATCTCCGCGTGCATGCGTGAAACCGTGGGGTCGGACACCACTAGGTCGTTGCTCTCCTGCCTGCCTATGCGGAATGGAAAGTGATCGACGGGGACTCGGCGCCGGTCTTCACCCTCCATCATGAGGAGAACGTGATTGCCGTCATCCTTTGCGAACTCTTGCGTGCTGGATGTCATGTTCGGCCGTCGACATCTGTCAGGCTTTCGCCTTCCGCCACAAGCCACTTATGGCTGTTTGACTAGCGCTTCAAAGCGAGGATGGCCTCGCAATGGAGCCAGGTCCGGGTCGTGGATCATCCACTCGCGTTGTCCCCAGCTCTCCGTGATCGATTTCTCCAGGCAGTCGATTGCTTTTTCCAACTCACCCAGCAGCGCGTAAACACATGCAACGTTGTAGAGAACCTGGTGCTCGTCCGGTTCAAGCGCAATCGCACGCTCCGCCCACTTGATCGCGCGTTCCTTTTCGTTCAACTGTGTCAGTGCGTTTGCGCCGAAATATAAGGCACGCGCGTCTCCCGGATGAAACTCAAGATGCTTCTCGGCGGCTTGCAGTCCCCGCCGGTAAGCGGACAACGCAGCGTCTCTCCGCCCCAGGCCGTTCAGTGCGCTTGCCATCAACATTGGCGCCTGGTAATCCTCGGGCAACACGCGGCTGGCATGTTCGAACCACTGCACGGCTTGTTCGTGGTTTCCCTGTGAATAGAAACTGCGCGCGGCGAAGTAATACGCTTCAAACAGCCGCGGATTGAGACGCACTGCAATTTCGAACTCTCGCTGTGCCTCGTCGTACTGTTTCTTGAGTGATGCACTCAACCCCGCCGACGCATGGGCTTCCGCCAGTTCCGGATCGAGCGTAAGTGCCCTCTGGCTTGCATCGCACGCCTGGCGAAGATTGGCTTCGCTCGACTCCCAGTACATGTAGAGAAAGGACGAACAATCGGCAATTCCCGCGTATGCCCTCGCATATCCGGGATCGATGTCGATGGCCTTGGTGAACATCTCACGCGCAAAATCGTAACCTTTGCGGCGGAATTGATGGAAGAACTGACGTCCTCGCAGATAGAAGTCGTACGCACGAACATCCGCCGTGGGAACTTTTCGAATCGCCTGCTTCTCTCTCTCCGTCAGCACAACGCGCAGGGCCTCCGCGATCTTCTGCGCAATTTCGTCCTGGATGGCGAATACATCCCGGAATTGCCGGTCGAATCGCTCCGCCCACAACGTATGCCCGGTTTTCGTTTCCACCAGGTTTGCGGTGATGCGCAGCCGTTCGCCGTCGCGTCGCATGCTGCCTTCCACAACATACGCCGCGTTGAGTTGGTGACCGACGTAGGTGGGAGTTACGGGCTTGTCCCTGTAGGCAAGCACTGCCGAGCGCGAAAAGACCCGGAAATCCTTGATCTTGGAAAGTTCCGTAATGATGTCCTCGGTGATCCCGTCGCGAAAATAGTCTTCTTCCTTCTGGTGGCTGAGATTTTCAAAGTAGAGCACCACCAGTGATTTCTCGGAGTTCATCCCGTTCACAAAAATGTTACGAAACTCGGCGATCAACTCCGCACACGATTGATAACGACGCTCGGGCTGCTTCTGGAGGCAACTCATGATCACCGTTTCCAGGTGCGGCGAGAGATCGCTTCTGAGGTGCGATGGGGCAACCGGTATTCGGTTGAGGATCGCGTCGATGAGCGCTGTCGCCAGCGTTTCCTGGAAAGGCGGCTTGCCCGTCGCCATCTCGTACAGAACTGCCCCGAACCCGTAAATATCCGTACGCCGGTCGGGAGCCTCGCCGCGAAGTTGCTCGGGAGCCATGTATTGCAGCGTGCCGGCCACAGAGGATGATATCGGGGTATCGGTGGTGATCGCGTCACCCACTACAGGAATCGGCGACGCGAGCCCAAAGTCGAGGACCTTCAGGCGTCCGTCAGGCGTAATCCGCAGATTTGACGGCTTAAGATCGCGATGGACGAGTCCCTGGGCATGCGCTGCGGCAAGACCCTCCGCCAATTGCATGCTCAGTTCGATCATCTCCTTTTCGAGCATCGGACCGCTGCTCAATCTCTCGCTCAGATTGACACCCGGAATGTACTCAGTCACCAGGAATTCCACGCCATCCTGCGTGTCAAAGTCGTGAATCGTCGCGATGCCTGGATGATTCAGCTTTGAGAGCATCAACGCTTCATTGCGAAAGCGCGTTCGTGTGTTCTCGTCAGAGAGAGTGCCACTCGGCAATACCTTGATCGCAACGTCGCGTTCGAGGTGCTCGTCCCGGGCGCGAAAAACCTCGCCCATTCCGCCACACCCAATTCTCTCTACGATCCTGTAATGTCCGAGGGTTCGATGTTCAATCGCTTTGGTAGAGGACCCACCCATGGTTATCCTCCTCGCTCTATAACGACGGCACTACTTGCAGACCGCCACTCCATCGGCACCGTCCTATGTACGCGCGGGCGCCGGGGACAGCATTGAGGTTGCGGGCACAGGGATACTCCCACCACATGATGGCCCCAAATTCACTGGTCATAACGGGCAGGCCGAGAGCAATCGTCGCTCTCCTCCCATTTCAGGACGGACGATTTCCGCATTTCGCGGTCGCCCTCGCGGCGGCAGGTTCAAATGGAAAGGGGCGCACGAATGCGCCCCTCGCTTGTTCATTTGCCTGAACCGACGGCAAATGAGCCTTATAGTTCGCCGAAGTTATGGCATGCCCTGCCAATAATGTACTTTTCAAATCCCCGTCCAGTGGGCGACTTGATGATTTGAATCGGCTTGGCGGAATTTTCCGTACGGCAGTACATTTCACGCCCGTGGACTTCCACGTAACACAACACACATCCCTTGTCATGGCGGACAAGATAGACATTCTGCTCCCCGCGGCGGTACGGGCTCAGCGCATTGTAATGACGGTCGATGATAACGACCGAATGCGCAGCAATCTTCGGCGCCATGGAGGAGTCTTTCTCGACCTTGATGGCCACAAAACGATCCCAGCCCTTCCGGCTGCCAACCATCTTGGGACGGGGATTTCCGAGTAGCGAATTCTTCAATTTGATGACGTCCGAAGACGGACTCACCGGTAGATTCGGCGTCTCGGCATTCCGCCGCGTGGTCACCGGAATGCTAACCACTCCGGCGTCAGCTTTGGCCGGCGTGCCTCCAAGCAGCTCCACTGCCGAGAGACCGAGGGCCTTGAGTAGGGCATCCACGGAACTCACGCTCAATCCACGCCTTTTGCGGAGGAAGTTGGAAATGTGTGCCTGCCGGACTCCCGCCTTGCGGGCGAGGTCAGTTTGGGTTAAATCGCC
>DATKTQ010000309.1:0-2828 GCA_035531055.1 Occallatibacter sp.
CGACGATCGAGACAGCGCCCATTTCCTCACTCAGAATACAGGCCTGAAACCATGGAATGTTTTCTAGGAACTCGTTGAAATTCGTCGCATTGCAGCGTCTTTGCTGGTGATTTGTGCTTCTTCCCGGTTGAAATCTGCTTGCAATGCGGTTCTGGCCGGTGTTTATAGGGGTTTGCGAGCCTGGGGAATCATCCCCCGAGGCCTGCAATCCTTACTCAGGCACACTGCTCCCGGAGCATTTCCGGTGGTTGAGCCATCAGTCGCGGCAGCCGGATCAAGTTGTGCGCGGCACAACTGAAGACGAACAGCCAGTCCACTTTCTCCAGACCTCGCAACTTGACCTGGCGCAGCGGGCCGGTTTGCTTCAGCCATCCGAAGCCCTTTTCGACCAGCCATCGCCGGCTCAAACTGACGGCGTAGCCGGGCTGTCGTGTGGTTCTGCGGTCCAGATTGCTGCGCCGCCCCTTGTCGTTCTTCGTAACATGCGGCGTCACGTTCAACTCCCGCACCGTGCTGACGAAATCCTTCGTGTCGTAAGCCTTGTCCGCGCCGACGGTGATGCGGCGTGAGCGGCCCTTCTGCTTCTGCTCAAGCATCAACAGCGCGGCGTCTCGCTCGGCGTACCCATCCGCGTGCGTCACCATCGCTGCGGCAATCAACCCGTTGCGGTTCTCCACCAGCGCATGGCCCAGATAGCTCAACTTCGACTCCTTGCCGTAGCTCTTCTTGTAGAGCCGCGCATCCGCATCGGTGGTCGATTCATGCGTCTTGTTCGATCGCTTCTGGCCATGAAAATTCGTCCCGTCGCCGTCATCGGAACCGTCTTTCGAGCGAAAGCTCTTCTGCGAGGCCCACGCCTGAATCAGCGTGCCGTCCACCGTGAAATGTTCGTCGCTCATAAAGCCCTTGGCATGCTTGTTCACTTCCGCGAAGAATCGCTGCGCCACATCGGAAGTCAGCAACCGGTCGCGGTTCTTGGAAAACACCGCATGGTTCCACACCGCGTCGTCCATGCCAAGACCCACAAACCAGCGGAACAAAAGATTGTAGTCGATCTGCTCAACCAGCAGCCGCTCCGAACGCACTGAGTAAAACACCTGCAGCAATAGCGACCGAAGAATGTACTCCGGCGCAATCGATGGACGGCCGGAGTCGGCATACAAGGCATCGAACTCCGCGCTCAACGTCTCCAACACCGCATCCGTCAACTTGCGAACTGCCCGCAATGGATGATCCTGAGGCACCCGCTGCTCCAACGATACATAGCTGAACATCCCGTCCTGAACCCGCTCGTCTCCACGCATACCCGTTAGACGAATCGAATAAGACCCCGGTCGCTGAAAGGTACCTATTTCAACAAGTTCCTAGTACTACAGTTGTAGATGGTAAACTGAACGCGCTCTGGTAGGTGGTTGTCCGCAAGCGCGATGGAGAAGCGATTATCCGGTTGGAAGCGTGAGTTGTCGCGGTGCCATGACCGCATAGCAGGTTTGTTTGCGCGCTCGGAGGGACGGGAGCGCAGTCTCGCCTATCTACAGGGCTTGCTGAGCCACTGTGAACGGAAGAACGGCTGGCAGTTGGCCGAGTGGATGGGTGAAGCGGCTCCTTATCGCGTGCAGCACCTGCTGGACCGGGCTCGTTGGGATGCAGACGCGGCACGAGATCAGCTTCGCGGTTACGTGCTGGAAGAGTTGAGCAGCCGGGAAGCTGTGCTGATCGCCGATGAAACTGGCTTTCTGAAAAAGGGCGAGCATTCAGTCGGGGTCAAGCGCCAGTACACCGGTACAGCGGGACGCATCGAGAACAGTCAGGTCGGCGTGTTTCTCTGCTATGCCAGCGACAAGGGCGCGGCGTTGGTGGATCGTGAGTTGTATCTTCCTGAAGAATGGGCCTCCGACGACGAACGTCGCCGTGCCGCGGCCGTGCCCGAAGAGACAGAGTTTGCCACCAAGCCAGAACTGGCACGGCGCATGATCGAGCGTGCGTTGAAGGCTGGCGCAGCTTGTAGTTGGGTAGCTGCCGATGAGGTCTATGGCAACAACGGCAAACTGCGCAAGTGGCTCGAAGAACGTCGATTGGGTTATGTGCTGGCCATCGCCTCAGACCGACGGATGCGCTGGCCCGATCACCAGCAACGACGGGTGGACACGCTTGCACAGAGCTTGCCGAATCTGGCCTGGGAACGCATTTCCGCAGGATCGGGCAGCAAAGGCGAACGGCTGTACGACTGGACACTGATCCGAGGTTGGCAAGAGGATGGTTGGGGCCATGGACTGCTGGTTCGGCGCAGCATCGAAGACCAACCGGAGCATGCCTACTACTGGTTTTATGCGCCCAAGCATAAAGCGACGCTCGAAACGCTTGTGCGCGTGGCCGGACAACGCTGGCAAATTGAACAAGCCTTCCAGACCGCCAAGGGCGAGTGCGGGCTGGATCATTATGAGGTCCGCCACTGGCAAGGCTGGTATCGGCACATTACCCTGGCCATGCTGGCCCACGCTGTGCTAGCCGTTTTGCGCGCACGCGGAGAAAAAAACTCCAGACGGGCAGGTACCGCTCAGCGTACCCGAACTGCGCCACCTACTCACACACCTTCTCTGGCGAGGATGGTACGGCGTTGAGCATCTTCTCCACTGGTCGCGATGGCGAAGACGGCACCAGTTTCATGCTCTTCGCTGCCACTACCGAAAGCGCGGATCGCCGCTACCAGTCTTCTATCTACAACTGTAGTACTAGACACCTGTTAAAAAAGACTGATCTTTTCTATTGACAGTGTATTCGTACACGGTGTACTATCATTTCAGTGAGGGTAACCAGATGACCTACCT
>DATKTQ010000310.1:0-6621 GCA_035531055.1 Occallatibacter sp.
TTCATCGCCTTCGCCTTCACGTCGGTGCCGGCACTGCTGCTTAAAAAGTGGAGCGACCACAACCTCGGCAGCCTCCGCGTCATCGCCCTGGCGCTGCTCATCGGCGGCATCGTCATGTGGGTAGTGGATTGGTGGTACTCGCGTCAGGAGGCCCGCACCACACATGTGGAAGAGATGGGCCTGGGCCAGGCCATTTGGATCGGTTTGTGCCAGGCGCTTTCGGCCATCTTCCCCGGCGTTTCCCGCTCCATGTCCACCATCGCCGCCGGGCAGATTGCCGGCCTGGACCGGCCTTCCGCGCTCGAGTTCAGCTTCCTGCTCTCCATTCCCACCATGCTGGCCGCCACCGGCTATGACTTGGTGAAGGAGGTTCTCCCCATCCACTTCGCCGGCCACGGCGCGCCAGCCGAGGTGGTCATGAACACCGATCGCTGGGTCTTGCTGGTCATCGGCTTTGTTGTTTCGTTCATCGTGGCCATGGGCGTGGTGGAGTGGTTTCTCATGTGGGTGCGGCGGCATGGCTTTGCCATCTTCGCCGTGTATCGCATCGTGCTGGGCATTGCGCTGCTGATCTTCGGAGCCCGATACATCGGCGGCTGAAGGCTGAGCAATGCCGCGCATCCGTATGGGTGGATTCACCCTCAAGCACTGGCCTCCCCGGCAGCCGGCAGGGGGTGGACAGCGTGATTCCTCCCGGCCGGTTTTGGCCGGAATCGCTCGCACGGACAGGGATAATAGAAACTGCTCTGGGATTTCTCGTCCGCCTTGGCGGCTGGTTCGCGTCGATTGCGGCAGCCAGGCTGCGGAGGCGTCCCCACAATGAAGACCATTCCGATCGCTTTGTCGCCGACGCGTAATCGTGCCCTGAATGTTTTTCTGGGCCTTGTGCTGTCGCTGGTCTCCCTTCTTGTTTTTCTCGCACTCGCTACCTATCATCCTTCGGACCCCTCCTTGAACACGGCTGCGGACGTGATCGGGCCGCACACGATCCACAACTGGGTTGGGCTGTTCGGCGCCTGGATCAGCGATCTGATGCTCCAGTCGCTGGGGATTGCCGCGTTTCTTCTTCCTTTGTGGCTGGGCGGCGTGGGCTGGAGCTGGATGCACTCACGCTCTGCCGGAACGGCATGGCTGCGCTGGATTGGCTGCGCGCTGGCCGTGGTGTTTTTGCCTGCGGTCTTCGGGCTGCTGCCGTGGCACTGGCACTGGCTGCACGCCGTGCCGGTGGAAGGCGTAATGGGCAGGTTGGTGGCCGACGCGCTGGTGCGCTATTTGAACATCCAGGGCGCCGGGCTGGTGGCCGTGGTGCTGGCCCTGGCCGGCGTGTACTTTGCCTCGGCTATTGACTTCTGGGCGCTCAGGACCGGTCTGGAAGACCGCTGGATTCACGTGGTGGCCTGGAACGATCGCTGGCGGAACTGGCGCGAGGAGCGCGCCGAGCGCAAAGCGGACCGGGAGGAAGCGCTCGCAGAGCAGAACTCGCCCGGCCCCGAGCAGCGGCTCTTTACCGGCTCCATCGACTCAGTGGATGAGCCCGAATTCGAACCGGCAATGAACCCTGTCAGCAGGCTTACGCGGCTCTTCCGGCGGCGGGAGCGCAGTGTGGAGCCGGACCCGATGGTCGAGATTCCCGCGTATCAGCGGGCGGCCGCGCAGCCGGAAGATGAGGACGTGCCCGTCCGGCGGACCAGCATCTGGGAGCGCACGGCAGCGCAGCCTGACCCCATTTCCGAGCCGGCTCCGCAAGCCGTTCCGGTGGCTGCTACCCGGTTGGTGGAAATGCGCCCGGCCCGTGCTGCCGCGGACTCTTTCTCTTTCCCTGCGCCTGTGCCCGCGCCGTTGCAACCTGCGGCCGTGCACACGCCCGGCGAAATCGCCATCCACGAGCGGGCCGATGCCGATGTGCGCAGCGTGACGGTTGCCCCCAAAAACGTAAGCGGATTTAAACTCCCAGCCAGCACACTGCTGAATGCGGGGTCAGGACCCCAGACCGTGCGCGAGGACGATTTACGCGACGAAGCGCGGGTGCTGGTGGAAAAATGCGGTGAGTTCGACGTGCGCGGCCAAGTGGTGCAGATTAATCCCGGCCCCATGGTCACCACCTACGAGTTCAAGCCGGAGGCGGGCGTCAAATACAGCCGCGTAACCGGGCTGGCCGAGGACCTGTGCCTGGCGATGCGCGCGGAAAGCATTCTCATCGAGCGCATGGCGGGCAAAAGCACGGTGGGCATCCAGGTGCCAAACCACGAGCGCGAAACCATCCATCTGCGCGACGTTCTGGAGTCGGAGACCTTTGCCAAGGCGCGGTCGCGGCTGACGCTGGCCATGGGTAAGGACATCAACGGCCGCATCGTCACGGCAGATCTTTCCTCCATGCCGCACGTGCTGATCGCCGGTTCCACAGGGTCGGGCAAGTCGGTCGCCATCAACGCCATGATCATGAGCCTACTGTTCCGCACCACGCCGGCGCAGGTTCGGCTCATCCTGGTGGATCCCAAGCGCGTGGAGCTGGGCATGTATGAGGGCATTCCGCACCTGTTCACGCCCATCATCACCGAGCCCAAGCTGGCGGCCAACGCGCTGCGCAACGCAGTGCGCGAAATGGAGCGGCGGCTGAAGCTGCTGGCCAGCCGCAGCGTGCGCAATATCGACCAGTACAACAAGCTGTTTGAAGGCTCCATGCCTTCGCTGTTTGACGAGGGCGAAAACGAAGAGCCTCTGCCGTATATCGTCATCATCATTGACGAGCTGGCCGACCTGATGATGCTCGACCGCTCCAACGTGGAGGAATCCATTACGCGGCTCGCGCAGATGGCGCGCGCCGTCGGCATCCACCTGATTCTTGCCACGCAGCGGCCCAGCGTGGACGTGATTACCGGCCTCATCAAGGCCAACGTTCCCACCCGCATCAGCTTCCGGCTGGCCACCAAGGTGGACTCGCGCACGATTCTGGACACCAACGGCGCGGAAGCCCTGCTGGGCCGCGGCGACATGCTCTTCCTGCCGCCGGGCACCAGCCGCCTCATGCGGCTGCACGCGCCATATGTCAGCGAGAAAGAGACCGCGGCGGTGGTGAAGTTCTGGAAAGAGCAGGGCATGGCCGAGTACGTGGAAGGCTTCCTGGACTCGCCTCGGGACGAGCGCGCAAATGTGGAAGGCGGCACCGGCGACGGGGACGACAGCGATGCTTTGTTCGACGATGCCGTGCGGCTGGTCTTCGAGTTTGGCAAGGCGTCCACCTCGCTGCTGCAGCGGCGGCTGCGCATCGGGTACGGGCGGGCCGCGCACCTGATTGACCTGATGGAGCGGGATGGGCTGGTGGGCCAGGCAGACGGTTCGCGCCCGCGCGAACTGCTGAAGGCGCCCGGCTGGCTGCATGAGGTATCTGTTTCAGAAGATTGAGTTTGGCGGGCCCCGCAGGAGGGACCAGAACGATGCTAGGCATGGGTGCAGACCGCGATTTACCCACAGTTCTGCTGATTGACGACGACATGATAAGCCGTGAGGTGATCGCGACCCTGCTCACCCTCAACGGATACACGCTGCACACCGCCGAGAGCGGCGCGCCTTCGCTGCTCATGCTGGAGCAGGGCACTTGCGTGCCGCAAGTCATCCTGGTGGATGTGCAGATGCCCGGAATCAGCGGCCGCCGTTTGATTGAGGAACTCCGCGCGCGCAGCCGCGCAACCATCTACGCCATCAGCGCAAGGCAGCCGGACCAGGACGTGCGGGAGGCTGCGGACGGATTCCTGCAGAAGCCCTTCGGACCGGAGGCGCTGCAGCGACTTTTGCAGGATCATGCCGCCGGCGCCGCCACGCCGCCGCTTGAGACGGATGAGCCGGTCCTCAGCAGCGAAGTTCTGGCGCAGTTTCGCCAAATGATGCCGGAGCACACCGTGCGCGAGGTGTATGACGCCGTGGCCGCGGACCTGCACAAGCGCAATGCCGTCCTGGAGCAGGCCATTGCCCGAAAAGACGCGAACGAGGTGCGGCGCGTCGGCCACGCCATCAAGGGTGGATGCGGGATGGCCGGGGCCCGGCAGGCGGCCGGGATTGGCGGGCGGTTTGAGCAGGAGAGTGACCAATTGAATAACTCGGCAGCGCTGCTGGGCGAATTGCAGGTGGCGCTGGAGAGGCTGGAGCGTATGCTTGAGGTAGAATTTCCACGACAGGCGACGTAAGGTTCTGTCAGGCTGGAAGTAAGGGCCTCATGGCTGCGGTATGTGGCCGGCTGCAGGGTCCTTTGACCGGTGACCTCAAGGGGGAGGCTGGGCGCACAAGTGGAACGACCGATACGCATAGTTCTGGCGGACGACCACCCGGTAGTCCGCATCGGTGTGCGCAACATGCTCACGGCGCAGGACGGCCTTGAGGTGGTGGGCGAAGCTGACGACGGCGACGAGGCCATCACCCAAACGCTCGATCTGCAGCCGGACATCCTGCTGCTGGATGTGGCCATGCCGCGGCTGCCCGGACTGGAAGCCATGCGGGCCATCATGAAGGGCTCGCCTTCGGTCAAGATTCTTCTGCTTACCTCCACCATCACCACGCAGCAGATTATTGAGGCGCTTCACATTGGAGCGCGCGGCATTGTGCTGAAAGATGCGCTCGCCGGACACCTGAAGACCGCCATCCGCACGGTTTGCGCGGGCGATTACTGGATTGGCGGCAAGCGCGTGGTCAACCTGGTTTCCGCACTGCACGACCTGATGCTGCAGGCGGCGCCGCCGCAGCACAAAACCTACGGGCTCACGCCGCGCGAGTTGGAAGTGGTGGGTTGCATCGTGGAAGGATGCAGCAACCGCGACGTTGCCAAGCAATTCGGGCTGAGCGAGGAGACGGTGAAGCGCCACCTGTCCAACATCTTTGACAAGACCGGCGTTTCCACGCGCCTGGAACTGGCCCTATTTGCCATTGCGCATCACCTCGTCACGCCGCAGTAAAGCGGCATCCTGCATCAGGAAAAGAACTGCGCTTCCAACCGGTCCAGCAGGTCGCCTGTTTCCTCGCACACGCCCGTGTGCACCGGCGAAGGCTGAAGAATGGTGCTGCGCGGCGAAACCAGCCAATGGAATCGCTCGCTCTGCGAAAGTTGCGCAATGACGCCTGCCGCGGGGTCGCCCTCACAGATGCGCACCACCGCGTCAAGATGCTGCGCAATCAAATCGAGATCCACATCGGGCCACAATGCCCGCACGCGCTCGCGATTGAGCCGGACACGCGCGGCCAGGTAGCGCTTTTCGCGGCAAAATACCACCACACCGGCGTTCACAAACTCCTGCCGTTCTACGCGCGGCACCACGCGGAGCAGTGCGTAATCAAATGAGGCGGGCATGGGCGTCCATCGCCTCCTTTTCAAAAATTGCCGCTGCCTCGAGCCGCCGTGCGAAGAATTCCAGGTAGCCCGCGCGCCTTTCATCGGCGCTGATTCCTGCCTTCGCATCTTCCAGCCACGCGCCCGGCACCGCCTCCAAAATCGTCCGAATCACTTCAGGCGTCAGCTTTGCGCGGGCGGCATTGCCTGCTTCCGCAATCTTCTTTGCCCACGGCAGCAGCACGTGCCCTGCAATTTGCGCGAAAGGTGCATCGGCCTTCGTCATCCGGTTGTCCCAATCGTGATGAAAGTAGAGCGCAGCGCCGTGGTCAATCAAATACATCTTCCTGTGCCACACCAGCAAGTTCGCATTCTTCGCGGTCCTGTCCACATTCATCGTGAACGCATCCAGCCAGACCGCCAGTGACGCCTCTTCCTCCGGCACTGCATCCCGCGCCGCCGGGTCGAACATCACTGAGCCCGGCAGGTAATCGAGCGCCAGATTCAATCCGGCGCTTGCCTGCAGAAGCTGACGAATCTCATAGTCCGGTTCATTGCGGCCTAGCGTCGCGTCCACTTCTGCCAACACGATCTCTGGCACCCGCAGCTCCAGTGCGCGTCCCATTTCTCCGGCAATCAGCTCTGCCACAAGGGCCAACGCTCCCTGTCCCGCGCCGCGGAACTTCACCACGTAGAGGCCAAGATCGTCCGCCTCCACAATCGCAGGCAGCGAGCCGCCCTCCCGCATGGGCAGCACATAGCGAGTCGCATGAACTGTTCGCAGCATCTCAAGAAACAGTGTACCCGGCAACCGGGAACCCGCCGCATCCGCTGCAATAATCAGAATGGGAGCACGAAGACGATGAAGATTGGATTTCTTGGATTGGGCAGCATGGGAACGCCGATGGCGCTGCGCCTGATAGGTGCCGGCCACGAATTGTCAGTGTGGAACCGGACCGAAGGGCGCACCAAGCCGCTGATCCGCGAGGGTGCGATTGCCGCAGGCACCCCGGCGGAGGCCGAGCTTGGCGCGGATGCTGTCATCACCATGCTCTTTGATGATGCCGCGTGCGAAGAGGTGGTTTTCGGCGCGAACGGGCTGATGGACGCGCTTTCGCCGGGCTCGCTTCACATTGCGTGCAGCACCATCAGCGTGGCGATGAGTGAAAAGCTGACCGCAGAGCATGCCCGCCGCGGACACCGGTACGTGGCTGCGCCGGTCTTTGGCCGTCCCAATGTGGCGGAGGCAGGCAAGCTCTGGATTGTGATGGCCGGCGAGGAATCTGCCGTGGCCGCAGCCCGCCCGC
>DATKTQ010000311.1:0-5224 GCA_035531055.1 Occallatibacter sp.
TCCGACGGATCAAGAACTTCGCCTGCGATATGAGAATGAGCGGCTCGGCTCAGCTAGCCTCCGCATCATCGCTGACCACGCCCGCGCCGCCACCTTCCTCATCTCCGACGGCGTCGTGCCCTCCAACGAAGGCCGCGGCTACGTCCTGCGCAAAATCCTCCGCCGCGGCATCCGCCACGGCCGTCTGCTCGGCTTGGAAAAGCCCTTCATGTGCCAGATGGTCTACGCCGTCCGCGACCTCATGCAGGGCGCCTATCCCGAACTCATCGACTCCGCCGACCGCGTCTCCAAAGTCATCGAAGCCGAAGAAAAGCAGTTCTCAAGAGTAATTGCAGCAGGTGCTCGCGAGTGGGAGCTAGTGCTCAAGAAGAAGCTTGCCGAAAAGGCGCAGGCCCAATTGGATTTGTTTTTCGGAACCGAAAGCATCTTGCCCAACGATGTCCAACAGACGCTACGCGGGCAATTCATCGACGAATCTGGTCAGGAGTTCATACACCTTAGATTTGACATATTCGAGGCTAAGGTTCGAGAAAACCTTCCTGCCGGTGTTGCGGATGCTCTCGTCGAAAGGTTTAGGGCGCTGGAGGCTAGAGAAGTCTTAGTATCAGGTACCGAAGCATTTCACATTTACGAAACCTTCGGCCTGCCGCTCGACTTCATGGTAGACGCCGCCCGCGATGCCGGTGTCGCCTTCGATCACGAAGGCTTTGAGGCCGCTCGCGCCGAGGAACAAGCCCGCGCCCGCGCCAGTTGGAAAGGCGGCTCGCAAAAATCCGCCAGCCCCGCCTTCCGCGAACTGCCCAAATCCATCTTTGAAGGCTACCGGCAGCTCAACTCCACCAACTGCCAGGTCCTCGCCATCGTCAAGGACGGCGCAGGCGTTCCCGCCGCAGCCCCCGGCGACCAGGTCGAAATCGTCCTCGACCACACCAGCTTCTACGCCGACTCCGGCGGCCAGATCGGCGACACCGGCCGCTTCACCTCGCCAGACGGCAACACCACCGTCGCCGAAATCACCGGCTGCGTCCTGCCCGTGCAAGGCGTTCGCGCCCACAAAGCCATACTCAAACAGCCCCTCGCCGTCGGCGACTCCGTCAACACCGTCGTCGATGGCCTCCGCCGCGACGCCATCCGCCGCAATCACACCGGCACCCACCTGCTCCATGCCGCCCTGCGCCAGGTCCTCGGCACCCACGTCAAGCAGGCCGGCTCGCTCGTCGCGCCCGATCGCCTCCGCTTCGACTTCTCTCACTTCGCGCAGGTCGCCGACGAAGAGCTGCAGGAGATCGAGGAGATCGTCAACCGCGAAGTCCTCGCCAACGCACGCGTGGAAACCCTCGAGGACGTGCCCATCGACGTCGCCGTCAACGAGTACCACGCCATGGCCCTCTTCGGCGAAAAGTACGGCGACAAGGTCCGCGTCGTCAAACTCTCTGACGGTTTCTCCACCGAGCTCTGCGGCGGCACCCACACCTCCGCCACCGGCGAAATCGGCCTTCTCAAGCTCACCGGCGAGGCCGCCGTCTCCAGCGGCGTGCGCCGAATTGAGGCCATCAGCGGCCTCGGCTCGCTCAGCACCTTCCGCCGCGACTTTGAACTCGCACAGCTCGCCGCGCAAATCGCGCCCAGCGCCGACGGCAACCTGCCCGCCGCGCTTCGCGCCCGCATCGAGGCGCATGAAGATGAGCTCAAGCACCTGCGCCGCGAGCTCGAAGAGATGCGCATGAAGTCCGCCGCCGGCGGCCTCGATGAAGCCATCGCCCGCGCCGTCGAAGTCAAAGGCGTACGCCTCGTCACCCATCGCGCCGACGCGCTCGAGCGCGGCCAGCTCCGCACCCTCGTCGACAACCTCAAGCAGAAACTAGGCGAAGGCGTCGTCCTCCTCGCCTCCGCGCAACCCGAAGGGAAAGTTGCCATTATCGCAGGCGTCACGCCCGGCCTCGTCAAGCGCATCCCCGCCGGCAAGCTCGTCGGCGCAGTCGCCAAACTCGTCGGCGGCTCCGGCGGCGGCAAGCCGGAAATCGCCGAAGCCGGCGGCAAAGACCAGTCGCAGATTGACGCCGCGCTCGCCGCCGCGCCCGGCATCGTCGCCGATCTGCTCAGTTAGCTACTTTCCGCCCACGTCAAACAGCTCGAACTCGCGAATCTCCGCCGCGCTCGTGCTCGACAAAATGCGCAGCCGCACGCGCGTCGCCGTCACCGGCGCAAACGCGTCAATCTTCTCGTGGCCAATCGCCTGATCTTCCACCAGCCGTTTCCACGCGCCGTTCACCCACGCCTCAATTGCGTATTTCTCCACGTGCTGCCCGTCGTTCAGCCACTCCATTGTCAGCGCGTGATCCAGCGTCACCGGCTTCGCAAACCGCACTTCAAACCCTGAACTATGCGAGCCCGCCGGCGCTTGCCAGAAGGTATCCGCGTCGCCATCCAGCGCCGCCGCCGTATTCGCATCCGTGGGCAGGTGCTTCCGCGCCTCGTCTTTTTCCACGCCATAGCGTGCCTGAATCGCCTCGCCAAATTCCTTCAGCCGCTTCACGTCCGCATCCGGCAGCAGCCCGCGATCATCCGGCGCAATCCCCAGCATCAGCTGCCCGCCGCGGCCCACCGTCTGCTCATAAGTCGTCACCAGCTCGTCCACAGATTTCAGCGTCGCCACGTCATTCGGATGCCAGAACCAGTGTCGCGCGTGCAGCGGCGTATCAGCCTCCACCGGCCGCCAGCGCAGGTAGCCGTGCCGGTCAATCACGTTCCAGTTCTCGTACGGAATCACGCCGTCTTCGTTGCCCACCCAGCGCGCATCGCCATACTCAAACAAACCCATATCCGCAAACACAATCGTGTTCGGCTGATAAGTCCGCAGCTCCTCCACAATCTTCTTGAAGTCGTACATGTGCCCCGCGCTGCCCGCGCCATCCAGCCAGAACTCCGCCAGCGGGCCGTAGCGCGTCGCCAGTTCATCCAGCAGCGCCAGGTAGTACTTGTCATACGCTGCCGCATCCTTGTAGCGCGGGTCGTGCCGGTCCCACGGCGAAAGATACACGCCAAACTCGAGCCCGTTTTTCCGCGCCGCCTCCTCCGTCATGCGCACCACGTCGCCCTTGCCGTGCATCCACGGGCTGTTGGCCACGCTGTATTTCGTCTGCTCCGTCGGCCACAGGCAAAAACCGTCATGATGCTTGGCCACCAGCACCACATACCGCGCCCCCGCCGCTTTGGCCGCCTTCACCCATTGGTCCGGATCCACGTCCGTCGGGTTAAAGACCTTCGGGTCCGCCGTGCCGTCGCCCCACTCGCGATTCAAAAACGTGTTGGTCCCAAAATGAATAATCACGCCGAAGCCCAGGTCCTGCCACGCCACCTGCTGCGGCGCCGGCTTCACGTCTGCTGCGTTCACTGTTTGCGCGCTCAGCTTCGCCGTCCCGCACAGCCACGCGCCCATCGCCAGCACCATGCAACCCCACCAACCCGCACTCCGCACCTTCATCCGAAACCATCCTTTTCGCCGGTTTATCTCGTCGAACGGATTGTATCGGACGCCATCGCGGTTGGACGCCAATCTCCGCGCCTCCACTCCATTCCGCAGTCTCGCCGCGCCCGCGTACCTCATCGGGCACGTCCCCACCGTGCCAAATTGCCGTACCCTTGGGCCATGGGTTGGATGGAGCAACAGCTGGACTGGATCGAAGGGCTGCGCTGGCGGCTGCTGGACTGGTACGGCCAGCACCAGCGCGACCTGCCCTGGCGTCACAGCCGCGACCCCTACTCCATCTGGGTCTCTGAAATCATGCTGCAACAGACGCGCGTCGCCGCCGTCGTGGAGCGCTACGAGGCTTTTCTCTCCCGCTTTCCCACCCTGCAGGCTCTGGCTGCCGCGCCCGAGCAGGACGTCCTCGCCCTCTGGAGCGGCCTCGGTTACTACCGCCGCGCGCGCATGCTGCACAAGGCCGCGCAGTTTGTCGTGGAAAATCATGCAGGCCGTCTGCCCGCCACCGCCGCCGATCTGCGCCTCCTTCCCGGCATCGGCGCATACACCGCCGCAGCCATCGCCAGCATCGCGCACGGCCAGCGCGTCGCCGTTGTCGATGGCAACGTCGAGCGCGTCCTCTGCCGCATGTATGGCTGGGATGCGCCCGCGCGCACCGGACAGGCCGCCCTGCGCCGCGCCCTCCAGCAGGAAGCCGACCGCCTCGTCGATCCCCGCCGCCCCGGCGACTTCAACCAGGCCATCATGGAGCTCGGCGCCACCGTCTGCACTCCGCGCAACCCCCGCTGCCTCGCCTGCCCCTTCGCGCCCGATTGCCGCACCCGCGGCGAGCACAAAACCGTTCCGCGCGCCCGCATGCTCAGCGAAGAGATTGCCTGCGCCCTCGCGCTGCGGGAATCCACTCCTTCCGGCTTGTCCGGCAGGGAAGTCTTGCTGGAGCAGCGCCCCGCCGAACTCACCGTCATGCCCGGCCTCTGGCAGTTGCCCGCCCTGCGCGAGGTGGACGTGCCCGACGCAGAGCTGCGCATGACCGTCCGCCACGCCATCATGCAGACCAATTACTACGTCCGTGTGCGCACCGTGCCGGAGCAGGAAGTTGACGCGCTCACCGTACCCGGCGGCAAGCGCTGCTGGGTTTCGCCCGTGCAGGCCGCCGGCATGGCACTCACCGGCCTCGCCCGCAAGGTGCTCAACCGCGCCCGTCTGCTGCCCACCGCGCACCTGCAGGTCATTGCCGGCCAGGTCGATCTCGAAGTGAGTTGAAGCCTTGCGGCACCGGCGACAACTTTCCGCCCGCTTGCAAGGCCAGCCAGAACCACCTTCAGCAGGCCGCCGTCAGTAGTAGTCCGCGCAGCTCAGGTAGTAGCCGCACTGCGTGCACACCAGCTTGCAGTGGTGGCCGGTCAGCCGATGGCTGCACGTGGGGCAAATCTGGCAGTGGTGGTCTACCGGAGCCTCCGCCCCGGCGCAGGATGCACCACGTTGTGGGAAATCCGGAGCCATTTCCGGCGCAAAATCGGGGTCCAGGGCCAGGGGACGCTGCGGCAGCATGGCTGAGAGATTAGCATAGAGGAGAGGGCAACCTGCCTGTCAGCATCTCGGCAGGTGCCTCAGGCATCAACTTCTTATGGCGCCGCGCGGACTTCCCCAGCTGCGGCGCGAATTACCACTCGCAACCACCGGATCTCGGAATCCTCAAAAGGAGAAACTATGGCAAGCAAGGCAAGTGCGGTTTGGACA
>DATKTQ010000312.1:0-3713 GCA_035531055.1 Occallatibacter sp.
TCAGTTGCGTGTCGATGAGCGCGCGCGCCTCGTCGGCCTGCGGCTTCAGGCCCATCAGCTCCAGCGTGTCCAGCGCGTCGACGGGCGTCATCAGCAGCGAGTGGCCGTACCAGTCGAAGGGTTTGCGGCTCAGCGGCATCAGCGCGTCGTGGCCCCAGGCATATTGCCTGTAGCCATTCCAGGCGCGCAGGGTTTCTGCGCGAACCTGGCCAGCCATCTCCGCCTTTTCGGCGTCGGACATGACTGTGAAAGGGGCTGCGACATGAGCAGCGGGAACGGCTGCCGGGGCCGCGGCGGAAGCGGGAGCGGGACTCTGCGCGGAAGCCGAAAACACGGCAAGAGACACAAGGGAACAGACAACCAGAAGGGCTCGCATGGGCGAGATTATAGTGTGCGTGGTGCAGCTCTGGCTGGCGTGGAGAATGTGTGCCCGCAAAACGGAACGGCCGACGGTCTGCGTTTTTCAGGACGCGACAGCCGGCCGTATGGATTGCGTTGAGTGGATTAGATGGCGCGGCTGCCCACGGCGCTACCTTCCGTGGTGCGAACGCGGAAGCGCTTCATCTGGATGGAGAGCGTGCGCTCGATCTTGCGCAGGTCGCCGCGCTCGGAGGCGCCGGCAAACGTGGAGGCAACGCCGTGTGCGGAGGCGCGCCCGGTGCGGCCTACGCGATGGACAAAGTCTTCCGCCTGCTTGGGCATATCGAAGTTGACCACGTGCGCCACGTTCGCCACATCAATGCCGCGAGCGGCAACGTCAGTGGCCACGAGCACACGATGATGCCCCTCGCTGAAGCTGCGCAGCGCGGAGTTGCGCTGGGACTGGGTGCGGTCACCGTGAATCTGCGTGGCCGACCAGCCGGAGCGGGTCAGGCGCCGCGCGACGCGATCTGCGCCGTGCTTGGTGCGGACAAAGACCAGGAAGCTGCCCTTTTCCGCGCCCAGCAGGTGCTCCAGCAGTTCCTGCTTCTTGTTCTGCTCCACCTCAAAGGTGCGCAGCTCCACGTTTTCCGCGGGCTTGAGCACGGAGCCAATCTCGATGCGCGCCGGGTTGTTGAGATATTTGCGCGCCACTTCCTTCACCGCGCCTTCCAGCGTGGCGGAGTAGCAGAGCGTCTGGCGTGCGGTGGGCAGAGTGGTGGCAATGCGCGCGATGGCGGGCTGGAAGCCCATGTCGAGCATGCGGTCCACTTCATCCAGCACCAGCACCTGCACCTGATCCAGACGCACCAGCTTGCGCTTGAGGAAGTCCTCAAGGCGGCCCGGCGTGGCCACAATCAGCCGCGCGCCGCGACGGATGGCGTCCAACTGCGGACGCTCCTGAAGGCCGCCGACCACGAGGGCCACGGTCTGAAGCGGCGATGTGCGAATCGCCTTGAATGCCGCCTCCACTTGCATGGCAAGCTCGCGTGTGGGCAACAGAATAAGAGCCTGAGCGGCGTTGCGATCCTTGATTTTAAGGAACATTTCCACGATGGGAATGAGGAAGCTGAGGGTTTTTCCGGTGCCGGTCTGCGCGGTGGCCAGCACGTCGCGGCCTTCCATCGCCGGAGGAATGGCCCCGGCCTGCACCGGCGTGGGGGTAAGAAACTTGTTGGCATCGAGCCGCGCCAGAACGGCGGGCGAAAGAGTGAACTGCGAAAACTGAGTTGTCAAGATAGGATCAATTCCTGTGGGTTCCGGGAGCCCTTGTTTCCCCTGGGGCCTGCAAACGGAACCGGACGCGCGGGACACACGTCGAACGCGACGCGAGCCTGCTGCGAAGAGTTTGCGTAAGGGAGAACCGAAAGTCGAAAGGAAGACTGGCTTGCCGGCATTGCCTGTGAAGGGATGCCCGGGCCCGGAGCTGCCGCACGCTACTTGTACGCCGAACGGCACACTGCCGACCGGCACCATGCTTCCAGACAGATCCGGAAGGTCACCCAAAACGAGGGAGACAATCATGGTTACGCTGTAGGGGCTTGGGGAAATCTGTGCTGGCAAACTTGCCTTTGGAGGGGCAATCCGCTGCTCACGGCCAAACAACTGAGCGCAACGCCAGTGTAGCACGAATGGAGCAATTCTCCTACGCGCCGGTTTCTGCGCTTAGGCTCAGCCGCGGCCTTCCAGCCGATCCATGCGCGCATCGGGCAGCCCCATGCGCCGCTTCATCTCCAGGATCTCCGCGATCTTCTCCTCGGGAATGGGCAGCAGCGGACGGCCGATCTGCTGCGCGAGCAGGTAGGTCTTGCAATAGGTTTCCAGAATCTCCACCAGCCACTCGGCGTGGGTCACCGTGTCAGACCAGCAGACGATGCCGTGATTGGCCAGCAGGATGGTGTTGTGATCCTGCACAAAGGGCAGCACAGAACGGGCAAAGGTCGGCGTGCCCGGCGTTTCATATGGCGCCACGGCCACCGGGCCAATGAAGATTTCGCACTCAGAAAGCAGGCCCGCGGGCGGCGCGGAACCGGTGAGAGCAAAGGCGGTGGCATACGGCGGATGGCAGTGCACCACGGCGCGGGCGCGGGGATTGGCCTTGTAAATCTCCAGATGCAGCAGCAGTTCGCTGGTGCGTTGCCGGGTGCCGGCCACGATATTGCCTTCCATGTCCGCGAGGCAGATGTCGGCCAGCTCCAGGTCGCACTTGCTCATCATGGTGGGCGTGCACAGCACGTAGTGCGAGCCCAGGCGCACGCTGATGTTGCCGCCGTTTCCGTCCACGTACTGCCGCTCCCACAGCTTGCGGCCCGCGCGCAGAATCTCCGCACGCAAAGTGTCGGCCTCCGCGGAGCCGGCCGCAGTAGCAGGCGACAACTCTTCCGCGGGAGGCACGCGCATGGCTTCCATTGTGGCCTTTGCCACTTCCCTCACCTGCTCGGAAATCGGAACCGTCGACTGCTCCATCTTTGACCTCGCACGCATCCGCCGCCCAGCGCACGGCATGCGGAGTCACGTTCGACAGAATTCTATTCTCTCCCCATCATCCGTCAGAGAGCAGCGGCCGAAGGTGATTCACGTCACACCAGCGCAGGCCCCGCGAACCAGCTCACCCGCGGACCAGCTTGCGTTGCAGTGCTTCGAGGGTTTGTCCCTTGGTTTCGGGATAGAAGAACAGTACGGTGAAGAACTGCACCACCGTCATCACTGCGAAGAAGATAAACGGCGCGCCCCGGCCGATGGTGCCCGCGATCACCGGGAATGACAGCGCGATGATCGTGTTCATCGTCCAGTGGCTGGCATTGCCCACGCCCTGCCCCTTGGATCGCACATGATTCGGAAACACCTCGCCGATATACACCCAGATGACCGCGCCCTGCGACATGGCGAAGAACGCAATGTAGACCACCAGCAGCCACACCAGCATTCCCTGGTGGGCGTGGCTCAGAAAGACCCACGCCACTCCGCTCAGGCACGCGGCCGTGCCCGCCGCGCCCACCAGCAGCAGCGTCTTGCGCCCCAGCTTGTCAATCACGCTCATGCCCACCATGGTGAAAATCAAATTCGTGAACCCGATCATGATCGCCTGCTGGTCGCCGGAAATCTGGCTGAATCCTGCCGCGGAGAAGATGTCGTTCAGGTAGTACAGAATCGCGTTGATGCCGGCCAGCTGGTTGAACGCGCCAATCGTGATGGCCAGAAACAGCGGGTAGCGGTACTTCCACTTGAAGACCGGCTCGTGCGCCGAGACGTGCTCCTCTGCCAGCGCCGCGCGAATGTCGGCCAGCTCCGCT
>DATKTQ010000313.1:0-10914 GCA_035531055.1 Occallatibacter sp.
AGCACCCATGTGGGCGGCAAAGAGCAACGGCGCCCCCACGATCAAAGTGCCCCTGGCAGACCCTGAAGGCGCCGCGCACCACGACATCAAGGCCATGCTGGCAGCCTCGCCGAATCCCGGCGTGATCTACATCTGCAACCCAAACAACCCCACGGGCACCGTCACCCCGCACGAGGACATTGAGTACGCCGTCAACCACGCACCCAAGGACACCATCTTCCTTATCGACGAGGCCTACATCCACCTCTGCGACGAGCCGCGCTCGCTCCATTTTGTAAAGGAGGGCAAGAACGTCATTGTCCTGCGCACCTTCTCCAAAATCTACGGCATGGCCGGCCTCCGCATGGGCTTTGCCATCGGACGCCCGGACCTGTTGGCCAAAATTGCCATGATGAACGGCCAGAACGCAATCTCCGTCACCGCAATGGTGGCGGCCAAGTCCAGCCTGCTAGACGCGGCCCTGGTGCCAACCCGCAAAAAGATCATCGCCGGCATTCGCGAGCAGAACCTCAGCTGGCTAAAGAGCGAGGGCTATGCCACCACTCCCTCAGTGAGCAACTGTTTCATGGTGAATGTGAAGCGGCCGGGGCAGGAAGTGCAGGCCGCGCTCGCCGCCAGGGAGATGTTTGTCGGCCGCATCTGGCCGGCCTGGCCCAACTGGCTGCGCATCACTGTGGGCACCGCAGACGAGATGAGCATCTTCCAGAAGGACTTCACGGCCGTGATGCAAACCAACACCGCGGGGCTGCAGCCGCCGGCGCTGCCGCGCCGCCTGGTCGACCACCCATTTACCCATCTTTCCTGACGCTCGGGCAGCATGACGCGCAGCATAGGGGCCTCGCCGGAGCGGTGGGGCCTTTTCTTCGCGCCAGGGAATGGAACCCGTCGCTGCACGCCCGGGTCGCTGTACGCTCCGATTTATCGATACCGCATGGTGCCCTGGCGTGCTCTGCCGCGTCTAAGAGGTGTAGCCTGCGTTGCACTCGCACCCGCGGGCAACGCGGCGCAACAGAGTTGGAATTCGACTCGCCAGTTTCAGGCGGATCGAATCCTCCTGGGTACCCCGGAGCCGGAGCAGAGTAAGCAAGTTGCTCTTAGGCTCTGAGGCAGAACAAGTGCGGCGTTCGGTCAACCTCACGGTCATCACCGTGGGCCCCGAGGCTTATCTCCCGGTGGAACGCAAAGGCGGCGAATCGGTCGTCCTGTACGCCACCAAACTTAGAGAGGCCTCCCGCCCGAGCGCCGTACTTGCCAGCCAGATGGCTGCGAACGGGCCTATAGGGGTCGTGAGGCAGCCGACACTCAGGCACACAGGGCTGCGCCCGGCGCACACAAATCCTTCAAAATGGGAATCCAACTGAGGTTGGCAGAATTGTAGGGCGACTGGCAGCGCTGGTCAAGCCGTCAGGCGCTCCAGTTGCTCCGGCTTCACAATCGTCATGCTGGAGCCCTTGATCGTGATCCACTCGTCGCGGCGAAACTGGTTCAGCAGCCGCGTGACGGTTTCGCGCGAGGTGCCGGCCATGTTGGCAATTTCCTCATGCGTCAGCGCCATGGTAAACCGGATCTCCGGCTTTCCGTTGGAAGCTGCGCGACCCCAATCCAGCAGCAGCCGCGCCAGCCTGCCGGCAGCCGAGCCGGAGAGCGCGAGCCGCTTGGCGTCGTGGAAGACGGTGAGGTACTCGCCGGAGAGCGACTGGGCCGCGTTCATGCTGGCAATCCCGTGACGGCTCAGAAAATCCACGAACTCCTGTTTGCGGACCGTCTTGACCTGGCAGGGTTCAATGGCCTCCGCGGTGACCTCATGCGGGACGTTGGCCAGCACGGCGCTGAGTCCCATCACGTCGCCAGGGCCGGCGATCTTCAGGATCATGGTTTTGCCATCGCGCGAGGTGGAAGAGATTTTGACCTGGCCAAAACACAGGACGAACACATTCCGCGCTGGGTCACCCTCAGAAAACAGCTTGGCGCCGCGGGTGTGGCTCATCATGATGCCGATGCCATCATAATCGGCCAACGCATCCGCCGTGAGATTGCAGAACATGCGCAAATGCCGATGCTCACAGTTGAGGCAATCTTCCGGGGGATGGTGTGAGTGCAGTCCGGTCATAGGCTCCCTAGGGACTAATTCGGAGTATATCGTACTTTCATTGCGTAAAAGGCAGGGATTTTCCGGAGGCGCGGAAGCTGGCACGCCATGGGCCGCGCGTGGAAGAGCGATGCAGCGCCGCCACTCAGCCCGTAGAGCGGCGCCTGTCGTCGGCACGAAAGCTCGTGACTCTGGCCTTTCGGCATGCAGCGTAGGCCCGCGAAACCTCGCGCGCCAACTCCCCCAGCAGTTGCATCCGCAGCGGAGGATACGCCCGAAAGGCCTGCCGAAGTGCTTCGCTTGGCAGCAGCATCAGTGAGCCAGACGATTGCGCGGTGAGCGTACAGGTGTGCTGGCCGTCGCCAAGGGCAGCCGCCAGTTCCACCAGTTCACCGGCGCGGACCGTCCCCAGAATCAGCCGCGTCGTGCGCCGTTCCGCCTTGCGCACCAGCGTACCGGCCACCACAAGATAGAGGCCGCGGCTCTCAGAGCCCTGACGGAAAATGATTTGGCCGCACTCAAATTCAATGGAGCATGCCGCCGCGTTCAGCACGCTTGCGGTGGCGGGCGGGCATGCCAACAGCTCAGCCAAGGGACGAGCCGCCGCTTCCGCGTACCCGGATCTTGTCTCCGGTTGCATGTTGCCCTCCCCCGTCGCTCCTGCCGGAACCTGGCCTTGTGCTTCGCGATTCCTACCCCGCGCAGCGGCATGGCCTGCGCATCTGTGCTGCCACAATGGACCCCGTCAGCGGAACCGGCCTTCCTGGCGAAGCGCCACGCCAATCCAGGAAAAAGCCCGGTGACCGCACGGGAAAAGCTGCCCCGCAGGCAAGAGGGCCGCCCAACCGTCCGTGGAATCCTCGCCGCAAATCCCCTGCAAATCCCCTGCAGATCGCCTGCAAATCCTTGGATTCCTGCCTATTGGATACCAAGCCTGCGCTTCCCAAGCCCCCACGGCAGTGACATCGTTCACCCCGCGTGGTGATCTAAATCACACCCCATGCAGCGCCGGCCGCGCAGCCAGTTGGCACCATCCTGACTTTTCTGGCTCTCCGATGTGTACAGGCGCGGGGCAAATGGATTAGGCTTTGTGCGCCATGAAAAATGTATCCAAACCTTCTAGTCAATCGATTGCGTCAAGGCGTTTTGCGTCTCTGGCGGTGCTTGTGCTGGCTTGCCTTACGGTCGCCGTGGTGCCCTCATGGGCGCAGGCGCCGGTGCCGGACTCGCCGGCAATTGAAGCCAAAGCCCACCAAATGCTGTCGCAACTCACGCTCGAGCAGAAAATCCAGCTCATCGGCGGCGTCGACAGCATGTTCACCCACGCCGAACCTTCCATCGACCTGCCGCGCCTGAAAATGTCGGACGCCTCCGTCGGCGTGCGCACCTGGGGACCCACCACTGCCTACGCCGGTGGCGCAGCCCTGGCCGCTACCTGGGACAAGAACTTTGCCCTCGAACTGGGGGAAAGCCTGGGCCGCGACGCCCGGGCCCGCGGCGTAAATTTCCTGCTCGGCCCCGGCGTCAACATCGCCCGGTCGCCAGTGAGCGGACGCAACTTCGAATACCTGTCCGAGGATCCTTATCTCAACTCCGCCCTGGTGGTGCCGTGGATTGAGGGCGTGCAGTCTCAGGGCGTGGTGGCCACCGTCAAGCACTACGCCATGAACAGCCAGGAGTACAACCGCCACAACGTGAGCGCGGATGTGGACGAGCGCACCATGCGTGAACTCTACCTGGCGCCGTTTGAGGCGGCAGTCACCCAGGGTCACGTCGGCGCGGTGATGAACTCTTACAACCTGGTGAACGGCGTACACGCCACGCAGAACGAGTTCCTCAACCTGAAGGTGCTCAAGGGCGACTGGCACTTCAACGGCGTGCTCATGTCGGACTGGGACGCCACCTATGACGGCGTGGCCGCGGCCAACAACGGCCTCGATCTCGAAATGCCCTCGCCGCGCTTTATGAATGCCGAAACCCTGCTGCCGGCCGTCAAAGACGGCCAGGTGAAGGAAGCAACCATCGACGACAAGGTGCTGCGCATTCTCCGCCTCGCACTGCGCTTCCACTTCCTTGACCGTCCCCAGCTGGACCTCGACGACTCCACCTACTCGGTCGCCGACCGCGCCGTCGCTCTTCGCGGCGCGCTGGAAAGCATCACCCTGCTCAGGAACGAAGACCACATCCTCCCGCTGGACCCGGCGAAGATCAAGACCATTGCCATCATTGGGCCAGACGCGTGGCCGGCGGTGCCCGGCGGCGGCGGCTCGTCGGAGGCCACAGCCTTTGCGCCCGTCAGCTTCGTTACCGGCATCGCCAACTTCCTGGGGCCCAACGTGCGCGTGCTGTACACGCGCGGCCTGCCGGAGGAGAGCGATGTCTTTCGGCGAACCCACTGGGACGGTCCCATCCAGGAAGCCACTTATCCCAGCAAGGACTTCACCGGTTCGCCCGAGACCTCCCACGTGCGCGAAATCGCCAACTCGACACAAGACCGCTGGTGGATGACTCCTCCGGCCAAATCGCCACGCAGCATCCGCTACACCGCAACCTTCAAGGCAACCAGTGCGGGCCGCTACGTGGTAGTAGCCGCTGCCCCCGGCCGCGACGGACTCACCATCACCATCGACGGCAAGAAGTGGAAGACGCCGCCCCACGCGGAGGGCGTTGCGCCACAGTCCACCACTGTTGATCTCTCCGCCGGTCAAACCGTTCACATCGTGGCAGACTACGTTCCCTATGCCTCCGAAGAGCACCTCAGCCTCGGCATCGCCGACGAGCAGGACCTGATCACTCCTGAAGCCAAAGAGTTTGCCGCCCACGCCGATGTCGCTGTCGTCGCCGTCGGCTTCAACCCGTCCACTGAAAGCGAAGGTATGGACCGCACCTTCCATCTGCCCTGGGGCCAGGATGCGCTGGTGGAAGCGGTGGCCGCGGCCAATCCCCACACCATCGTCGCGCTCACCGGCGGCGGCGGCATGAACGTGACACGCTGGCTGGACAAGGTGCCCGCACTGCTGCACACCTGGTACCCCGGCCAGGAGGGCGGCACCGCGCTGGCGGAAATCCTCTTCGGCAAGCATGATCCCGAAGGCCGGCTGCCGGTCAGCTTTGATCGCACCTGGCCCGACAATCCGTCCTACAAGGACTACTACCCCGTGAAGGGCGACGACACCACCCTGCACGTCACCGAAGTAGGCCACCCGCCTGTCACCTACACCATTCCGCACGTCAAGTACGAGGACAAGCTGATGGTGGGTTACCGCTACTGGACCACCACTGGAAAGAAACCGCTGTTCCCGTTCGGCTATGGGCTCAGCTACACCACTTTCCGCATCTCCCACCTGCAGGCGCCGTCGCTTTCAACCGTCGGCACCATCGATCCGAACGGCATCCCCGTCAGCTTTGACGTCACCAACACCGGCAGCGTGGAAGGCGCAGAAGTGGCGCAACTCTACATCTCCGATCCTTCAGCCACCGTCAGCCGGCCCGAGCGCGAACTGAAGGGATTTGCCAAGGTCCGCCTCGCTCCCGGCGAAACCAAACACGTGACGCTCACCCTCGACGCGCGCTCCTTCAGCTACTGGGATGAGGCCACCCACGGCTGGAAGATCGACCCCGGCAAGTTTGTACTGCGCGTGGGCGACTCCAGTCAGGACACGCCGCTCCAGCACGAGATCACGCTCCGGTAAAAAGCCTTCCGCACGCTCGACACAAGGCCCCGCTTTTCGCGGGGCCTTGTCTTTTCGCATCCGTCTCGAAAAGCGCTGGGTCGCGCTTCCTGCGCCCATCCGGTACACTTGGCTTCTGAGGTCGACCAGACACCACGCGGGGGAACACAATGAACGATTGGAAGCTGCTGCAGAAGGATTCCGCAGAGGCTCTTGCGAAGTTACACTTCTTCTCCATCAACAAGAAGCATGCGAAGGGCGAAGTGGAAGCGCGCATCACGGTCAAGGAGTTTGCTACCTCCAAGACCACTGACATGAAGTTCTACGCCTCGGCCGACCTGTGCCTGAACCAGAACTCCATGCCCTTCCACCCCGTCGGATGGGGCGAAACCCTCATGATCGCCCTGGCCGAGTGCCTGCGGAACCTGCGCAAGTTTGAGTACGAAGAGTGCGAGGAGCCATCGGCCGCGGGCGCGGAGTAGACTCTACCCCGCGCCGCGTTGTCGTCCACGTCTGCCGTTATGGATGAACTGGCGACGCGCCCATCTCCGGTTTTGACAGCCACGGATCCCACAGCACATTCGGCCCGCTTGCCGTCGCGCATCCATTTGCTCCGGGGCCTGACGAGCATCCCCAGTAGTTCTCCGTGGCCACGCTGCCGCCCGTGCAGGCCGCATGGTCAAAGCCGCAAATGTTGGCCACGCCCACCTTCTTGCCCAGCAAATTGTTCCCGTGCACGTTCACCAGCGCCGGCGTGTTCAATGCAATGTCCACGTCCTCGTCGGTGATTGTGTTTCCCGCAATCACCGTGCCTCGCACCGGCGAGCCACCGCCTCCGCTGTTGATGTTGATGCCCACGCGGCCCGGCGTCGCCGTGTCATTCTCATCCGCCAGGTTCTTCGCAATGTAGTTGTCGATAATCTGGTTGCCGCTCATGTCGTCGGCCGGCCGTCCAAAGTTCGGACCCACGTGGGTATGCAGCGCCACGCCGCCGATTCCGTTGCCGATCAGTCGGTTGTGGCTCACCACGTTCTGGGATGCGCGTCCCTGCCCATTGCCGTCAGAGAAGATGCCTACGCCTGCGCCGCCCACATGCACGCCGTTGTTCTCCACGTCGTTTCCATCCACTGTAATGTGGAAGACCCCGAAATGCGGCGATCCGATTGCGCCCACCGGCGGATGCGACGCCATCACGATGCCACACTCGCCCGGATTGTCAGTCACCGCGTTGTTTAAGATCAGCACGTCGTGGCTCGCCGCGGTCTCGTCGCTCACCAGGATGCCGTCGTCGTTCTGCGTAATCGTGTTCCCGGTCACCGTCGAATTCCACACGCCGATCAGGTGCAGCCCGCCGCCGCAGTCGCCCGTCTCATCCAGTTCGAAAGCCGGCTGCCCGTCGCATCCCATCGGCGCGCCGGTAAACACCGCCGGCGCTTTGGTGTTGTTCGCAATCGTGTTCTCGCGAATCGTCACATCCGCCGCACTCACCACCAGCACGCCTTCCCACTGCGCGTTCTCCACCGTAAAACCCGCCACCGTCACGTGGGCCAGCCCGGCGTTGTCGTAGCCGTCGACGAAGATGCCGTTCGCCATCCCCGTCGCGTCAATCGTCGTCTTCTGCGCTCCGGCGCCAATCAGCGAGAGCGGCTTCCCGATCACTACATCTTCCTTGTACGTGCCCGGCCACACCAAGATCACGTCATACGGCTTGGCCAGGCTCACTGCGCCGTTGATTGTTTTGGAACAACCCGCCGAGCCCGACGAATTCACGCAAATGGTTGCGGCCGAAGCGCCCGTTGGCGTCAGCAGAAGCAATGCAGCGCAGCAGGCGGAAAGCGCCGCCGTCACACATTCAAATTTCATAGAGATCCTCCTTCAAGGGGAGCTTCCATTCTGGCTCTTCCAGCCGCTCCAGTCAATCGCAGATCCAGTGAATGCCGCCGCTCCCGACTTCGTCGCCCTCGGCCCTCAATTGGCAGTCGCAGCCTGCGCCGACTCCGGCAAACCCGCCGCGCTGGCAGGGGGCAGCGTGTGCGTATCCCACCAGCCATGCACCACCGTGTTCCACTGCATCCCACGCCCCACCCACAACTGCGCCGCGCGGTCATAGCGGGCCGTGTTGTTGGCCAGCCAATAGGGCCGGTTGTCGCGCAGCCAGGCCTCGCGGAACAGTTGGCCAATCTGGGAGTAGCCGTCGCGGATATCCTCGAGCCGGCCGTTGTTGGACCCAATCGTGTCCAGCAGGTCGCTCACTTCGTCCCAGCGCGACTTGTCCCCCGCCAGCGCACGCGCCTTCGCGTAAAGCGTCACGCAATCGTTCGCGGCCTCAAACTTGTAGCCCACAAAGTCCATCCGCCGCGCGCCCAGTTCCATCGCGTCCAGCGCTGCCTGGTTCCGCAGCGGACTCGCAGCCCGTGCCTCGGCAATCAGCGTAATCGCCTGCTCGGCATCCAGCCGCAACTGGCTCGCCACCGGCAGCAGCTTTGCACTCACCTGCTGTCCCTCGGGCGAAAACGGATCGACCCAGAAGTAGCGGTCCTCCACATCTTCCAGTCCCACCTGCTTCAGCACCGCGTGCGCGGCCATCAGCGCCTGTTGCGCCTTGTCAATTTTGCCCGTCGTGTCCCCGTGGAAGACCAGCCCATACGACGCCTCAAACGCCGCCTCGGAGCTTTCGCCCTTTTGCCATCCGGCTGCCGCGCCAAACAGAACGCCGAACCAGTTCTCATCAAAAATGCCTTCGCCGTCGTCGTTCCAAACCGTGTTCAGCACGCCGGTTGCGCCCAGCTTCTGCCCGTCGCGCACAAAGGCGCGAATGTTGCCCAACGCCTCATTGTTGTTGGGGTACACGCGATTCCAGTTGTTCACGCCCGAGGCCACCCACGTCTCCAGCCCAGCCCGCGTAAAGGGCAAAATCAGCGGCGTAAAATCCGGCTCCGCATCATAGCGCCACGGCACCGCAATCATGTCCTTCGGCAGCGTTTTCACCAGCTCCGGCGAGTTCACCGCAATGTCGCCCCAGAACAACAGCCGCTTGTGATCCGGCTCCAGCGCCGTGTGAATCTGCTTCAGAAAATCCAGATACACCGCGCCCAGCCCGCGCTGCTTCACCTCGTCCCGCGTCCGGCCCATCCCCAGTTCAAAAGTCTCGTCCGCGCCAATGTGCGCATACGGCCCCGGAAACACCTTCGCCAACTCGCCGAACCAGCTCGTAATCAGCGGAAGCGATCGCGGATCGCCCGGCGCCAGTACGAAGCCATGCGGCGTTTCGCCCAGCGGCGAATACTCCTCGAACTTCAGCACGTGATGCAGGTGTCCAAAGGCCTCCTGCTCCGGAATGATCGTGATGTGATACTGCGCCGCATAGGCCACCATCGCCCGCGCCTGGTCCGGCGTAATGGCGCCGCCCGGAAACGCCGCCACCGGCGTGGCCGCATACGCAAAGGTCGCCTCAAAGTAAGGCGAGAGCGTATTGATCTTGTACGCCGCCATCGTGCGAATCTCGCGCTTCAGAAATTCCATGTTCGGCAGCGGACCGCGCGACCAGTCATCGCTCACGCCGCGATGCGCCATCGCCGGCCAGTCGCGCAACGTCGGAGCCAGCAGTTCCGCATCCTTCCCCCCGCCACGAACCAATTGCTTCACCGTCTGCGCACCATAGAACTCGCCCGCAGCCGTCTCGGCAATCACGGCCAGCGCGTGCTCACCTTCCGGCACCAGCACGTAGCCCTCGTCGTGCATCGCGGGGTCAAATTTCAGATGATTCCGCCGCAGCAACTCGCGCCCCAGCCCCGTGTCGGCGCGCTCCAGCCGCACCACCACCGCACCATGCTCGGCGGCATGCACATCGCGCTCCTTCAGCGCCTCTTCAAGGTCCTTTGCCGCAAATTCATCTTCGGCGTTTCTCCCGTGTGCCACCACCACGCCCGAATCCCCCACGGAGATGGCGCGAACCGCAACGCACTCCCGCGGTGCCGGAATCAGATGCAGATCCGCGCACGCGACAGCAGGTGAAGTTTGAGCCGCCGCAGCCACGACGCAACTTGCCAACAGAGAAACCAGAACAACAGGAAGACGCATGAGACCATTCCTCTTTCCAACCAGAGTTGGATGCAAGGCTAAAGCATCGGCTCCTTCGTTGTCATCGCGGCCTCTCTAGCGCAGGCTCTTCAGCGCCGGATACAGCTTCCGCCACTGCGCATATCCGGCCTTGTACGCGGCAAGGTCCGCCCCATCGGGTTCGATCCGCTCCGCCACCTCAATCGCCTGCCCGCACGCCACGTCCAGACTGGCCCAGTGCCCCGCGCCCACCCCCGCCATCAGCGCGCAACCGAACGCCCCGCCCTCTTCCGCCGTCAAAATCTCCACGGCCTGCCCATACACGCCTGCCTGGATGCGCCGCCACAGCGGCCCTTTCGCGCCGCCGCCGCCCAGCCGCACCGCGCTCACTGGAATGCCCAGTTCCGCGAACAGCGTAAACGTATCTTTCAGCGAGTACGCCACGCCCTCCAGCACCGCGCGCACAAAGTGCGCTGCCGTGTGCGTCGGCCCAATGCAAGCAAACGCCGCGCGCACCTGCGGATCAAGATGCGGCGTCCGTTCGCCCAGCAGATACGGCGCCCACTCCAGTCCCTCGCTGGCCGCCGCAACCTTCGCCGCCGCCGCTGTCAGCGCGTCATAACTCTCTCCGGCAAAAAACGTCTCCTTCAGCCAGCGCAGGCTCTGCCCCGCACTCTGTGTCACGCCCATCACGTGCCAAACCCCCGGCACCGCATGGCAAAACGTGTGCAGCCTTCCCTTCGGGTCCTTCGTCGGCTCTGCCGTCGCCGCAAACACCACGCCGCTCGTCCCAATCGTCGCCGACACGCTGCCCGGCTGCAGAATTCCCATGCCCACAGCGCCCGCGCCCTGGTCGCCCGCTCCGGCCACCACCGGCGTTCCCGCCTTCAGCCCCGTCAGCCCGGCGGCCTTCTCGCTCACCCGCGCGCACACCTCCGGCGACTCATACACCTTGGGCAGCCAACTCTCCGGAATTCCCGCCGCCTCGGCCACCTCCCGTGACCACCGCCGGTGCGTCACGTCCAGCAGCAACGTGCCGCTGGCCTCCTGCACATCAATCGCGAACTCGCCCGTCAGCCGGTAGCGCACATAATC
>DATKTQ010000314.1:0-2804 GCA_035531055.1 Occallatibacter sp.
ACGCGATACCAATATTGCCGGTTGTAAATCTCCAGGCGTTCAAAGGGCGTGAGGCGGCTGTTGGGCGCAATGAACGACTCGGCAACCTGCGTCATGGAGAGGCCGTCGACGCGGGTGGAGCGCATGTCTTCGTCGGGTGTGAGCGGCTGCATTACAGCGGCGGCCATTTCGCGCTGAATCTGCTCGAGACTCATGGTGGTCATCGCGCCACCTCAGCGCTTTCTGCGGGCTGCTGGTGCAGGTAACGATTGGCCTTCAAGGCCTCGCGGTGCACTTCGTCGAAAGACGGAATGTGGTCGTCCCACTCGAGCAGCGTGGGCGTGGGGCCGCAGCGCTCAATGGCGCGCGCGTAGAGCGCCCACACCGGATCAATGACCGGATGATCATGCGTGTCGAGGATGTACTTTTCATAATGCGAGTGACCGGCGATGTGCATCTGGGCCACGCGGTGGGCGGGGATGGCGTTGACGTAATCCATCGGGTTGAACTCGTGATTCATGGCGGAGACGTAGATGTTGTTCACGTCTAAAAGAATGCCGCAGTCGGCGCGCTCCACCACTTCATTCAGGAACTCCCACTCCGTCATTTCGGATGCGGTGAAGGCCGCGTAGCTTGAAACGTTTTCGACGGCGACGGGAATCTCAAGGAAGTCCTGCACCATGCGGACGCGCTGAGCGGTGCGCTCCACGGCCTCCCAGGTGTAGGGCAGCGGGAGCAGGTCGTGCGTGTAGGTGCCGTCCACGCTGCCCCAGCAGAGATGGTCGCTGAGCCAGGGCGTACCGGTGCGGCGCACCAGCTGCTTGAGCCGGCGCAGATGCTCGGGGTCCGGCGCGGTGACGGAGCCAAAGTACATGGAGACGCCGTGCTGCACCACGCGATACTGCTCGAGAATTCGGTCGAGCGTGGCCAGCGGCCGGCCCGCGTCGATCATGAAATTTTCTGAGATGATTTCAAACCAGTCTACGACCGGCTTGCGCGAGAAGATGTGCTGGTAATGCGGAATGCGCAGCCCGATGCCGACGCCGTGATCCTGATACGCATTGAAACGATTGCCGGACATGAGATTCAGGACTCCAGAACGAAGCGTAAGAGAGCGCACGCAGGCAGCTCGCGGAAAGAAGATGAAGGGGAGGGGGACCGGCCGCGAGCGGCGCCGGAGTGGAGGCCCCGGCGGGCACTGGCCGATCCCATTCCAAGTGAAGCGGGTGAAAAGGGGAAGCAGGTTGTGATTAAGCGAGCTTGGGCATCTTGGAGCCGTCGGTCGCGCAGCCGCCCTTGCCCTTGCAGCTGTTCTTGCCCTTGCAGCCGTTGTCGCTGGACTTGCAGCCGCCCTGGCCTTTGCAGTCGTTCTTGCCTTTACAGGAGTGCTTGGCCACCGCGGCCATGCTGGTGTAAAGCACGCCGGCGCTCGCCACGGTGGTGGAGGTGACCTGCTGGTTGGTATTGGTGTTGTTGTTGGCAGGGGTGGCCGCGTGAGCCGCGAGTGCGGTTCCGCCCACCAGGCCAGACAGAGCAGCCGTCAACAGCATGGCATTGAATTGGTTCTTCATAGGATTCTTTTTGACCTCGCTTGGGGTGGTTGGGGGCGGAAGTTAGAGATCCGCCGGGTTGCTGCTCGCGGGGCGCGGCCCCTGGGGCCGCCCGCATTTCATGTCCTACGCCTCTTAGGACAGAGGCCATGCGCGAAAGGTTACAGCCAATCGAATGATTTTGCGAGTCAATCTTTCTTTTCGCGCCCCGCTCTGCTCGGGATCGCGAGGCCGACGTTTTGAATTGGAGCTCGCGTTTGGATTGGAGATTGGGTTCCCTTGCGATACTCTGAATGCGCCCCGCTTCCCTCTTCTTTTCGCGTGGGCGCTGGAGGCTGTTCCACTTGGAAACGAGCAAGTTGCGCTACCTGGGCGGCGCGAGCATGGTGATCGCGCTGGCACAAAGCCTGTGCACGGCGGTGCTGACCATCAGCGGCATCCGCGTGGCCATTGGATTGACGGCGCTGGCGGCGGCGAGCGGTATTTACGCGCCCGCCAAGGGCTGGCACCAGGACGCAATTCGCATTCCCATGCTGGCCGTTGCCACGGTGGGCGCGGTGGTGAACCTGGCGGTGATTGCGTGGATTCGCCACCTGCGCGCACGCCCCTCCGCGCAATGGCGCAAGCGCGAATTGACCGCAAGGCAGAAGCGCAGCGAGCGGCTGCAGATTGTGCTGGCGATTGTGACGCTGGTGCTGGTGGGCCTTGAGACCTGGACGCATACCCTTGTCCATCGCAAGGGCCCGCCGCCTGCGGCGATTCACGCCACGGCCGCGCAGCTTGCACCGAAGAAGAGCTAGCCGGAGCCGCTGAGTTCCAGTTCCCTGTCCAGCCGCGCGTGCAGCCGCTGACTGAAGCCCGCAGGCAACTCGAAGACGCGGTCGTCGGCCATGAGCACGACGACATTGCGCGTGGAGTCGAGCACGGCCGAGCAAATTTCGCAGGTTTCCAAGTGCTTGTCGATTTCGACGCGCAACTGAGCATCCACCTCGCCGTCAATGTAGGCGGAGATGTGCTCCCAGACGTGTTTGCAATCGATCCTCATACGCGCCCTCCAAACCATCCTTTGCGTTTGGGCGCAAAACCTTTCAATTTCGGAGCCAGATCCCGCTGCAGCAGGGCTCGCGCCCGGTGCAACCGGACCTTGACTGCCCCTTCGCTGATGCCGAGAGCTGCCGCAGTTTCACGGATATCCATTTCTTCGATGTCCCTGAGGAGCACAACGTTACGGTAAATCTCCGGCAGGCCCTCGATGGCCTTGCGCAAAATGGCGCC
>DATKTQ010000315.1:0-4102 GCA_035531055.1 Occallatibacter sp.
GACGGCGGCCTCGTGGAAACCCAGGCCACCGCGGAAAAGGGAAGCTACTCCCGCGCCCAACTCAACGGGCTGCTGGACCTCGCCGAAGCCGGGCTGAAGGAAATCTTCGCAGCGCAGCGCCTGGTGCTGGGACTCTAGCCCCACACCGGCCTGCACACCTGCCTCCGCAACAAATCGACTGCCTCCTCGTTCTGCTCTCGTCAGGCTCTCTGCCTTTTTCCTTTCCCCGGCCCTCTCCGGGGTGTACTGTTGTGCGTCGCCTGAAGGTCCCCCGGAATCACCTCGAAACTCAATCCCCGAATTCCAGCGATGTCCGAACCCCTTCCTTGGAGGAAAGACGTATGTCATTTCCCAGATTTCTGCTGTGCGCCGCGCTCGCCGCGACACTCGCGTTGCCATTAGCAGCGCAGCAACAGGAGCCAACTGGTTTCCACAGCATTGCCTGTGTCAAAGTCAACACCGGTCAGGGTGCCGCGTTTCGCGAGTGGGTCAGCGGAACGGTGCACAAGCTGTGCCAGCAACTGGTGGATTCCGGCAGGTATGCCAGCATGATTGTGCTTCGGACTGAAATGCCCCAGGGCACGGATGCCGAGTGCGACTACGTGTTCGTCACGTTCTACAAAGGCCTGCCGCCTGAGCCTTTGAGCGCCGCGGAGGTGGGGGAGAATCTGCAAAAGGCGGGCCTCTCGATGACCGCTGAGGAGTTCTTCAAGCAGCGCGTCGAACTGGGCACGCTGGTGTCCACCAACATCACGCAATACCAGACGCTGGTAGGCGGCGCCAAAAAGGGCGACTACCTGGTCTTCAACTCCATGAGCGCGCCGGATGTAGGCGCCTGCGTGGCTTACGAGCAGAAGGTCTGGAAGCCGCTGGCCGAAGAGATGGTGAAAGCCGGGGAGT
Source organism: Occallatibacter sp. (assembly GCA_035531055.1). Classification (GTDB taxonomy): domain Bacteria; phylum Acidobacteriota; class Terriglobia; order Terriglobales; family Acidobacteriaceae; genus Telmatobacter. The sequence goes on from DATKTQ010000315.1 coordinate 901, forward strand.
CCGATGGCTGGGCACTCAATGAGCAGGTGTTTCCGCGCGGCGACAAAGACAAGAGCCTGGTCAGCTCCGTGGACCTCTATCCCAGCTGGGATGCGCTGTTCAAGCAGTACGACAGCATTAGCAACGGCTGGAAGAAAGTGCATCCAGACATGGACATCAACAGCACGATGGCGCAGTTTGGCAAGCTCTGCACCATTGAGCACACCGTTCTGTACAAGATTGTGGAAGTGATGGCGCCGGGCAAGTAAGACCGGCCAGGACAACAGCCCGGGCCGTGGTTCCTGCAAGTTTTGCAGGAGCTGCGACCCGGGCTTTGCCTTTCTGGCGAGTGTCTAGTTGGCAGGCACCACGGGCAGCTCGATGGCGCTGGCCTCGCCCGGTGCGTGGTAGATGCGCTGGGTGGCCTTCTTGTAGTCCTGCGGCTTGGCCCAGAAGATGTTCGGCACGAACGTCTGCGGGTTGCGGTCGTAGAGCGGGAACCAGCTGGACTGCACCTGCACCATGATGCGGTGGCCGGGCAGGAAGACATGGTCCGTGGGTGGCAGGTTGAACTGGTACGTGAGCGGCTTGTTCGGCGGAATGGGCTCGGGCTTGGAGAAGCTCTCGCGGTAGCGCCCGCGGAAGATGTCCATGGCAACCGGCAGCTGGTAGCCGCCCATGTCCACGTCGCCCGGCACCTCGTCGGGATAAACGTCGATCAGCTTGACCACCCAGTCGGAATCCGTGCCGCTGGTGGAGGCCACCAGGTGGGCAATCGGCTGCCCCAGAATGTGCACCGGCTCCGTCAGCACGTCAGTCGTGTAGGTCAGCACGTCCGTGCGGCCGGAGTCCTCGCGCTGGTCATCGACGAGCCACTGGGGCCAGGTGAGCGGCAGGTCATAGCCGACAGGCTGGCTGGGCCGGGCGCGATACGGAACCGGGTGCGCGGGGTCGGAAACATATTCGTCAAATCCCTGCCCCGAAGGCGGCGTAAAGCTGAGCTTGCCTTCCGCTTCCAGATACAGCGGCTTCGTGGCCGGGTCCACCGGCCAGCTCGGCAGGCGCTGCCATTTGTTTTCGCCGGTCTCATAGGCCGTCACCGGGGCAATCTTCAAGGGCGGCGGATTATCCATTAGGTAGTGGGCAAGGAAGTTGCGCAGAACGTGCTGGCGAAACCAAGTGCCCGTGTCAGACCCGAAACGGATCGCGCCCAGGTGGTCGGCAGGCTCAATCTCCTGCCCGTGATGCCAGGGCCCCAGAATCATGAAGACCTTGTCGTTGTCCTTGTCCAGCGGCTTCACCGCCTTGTAGACGGCCATCGCGCCGTAGATGTCCTCCTGGTCCCAAAGACTGTGCACCAGCAGGAAGGGAACCTGGATGCCATTCTGCTCAAATTGCTGCTTGAGGACATTGTCCACCGCCTGGTCGCTCCAGAACGAGTCATACGCAGGGTGGGCCAGAATCTTTTGCCAAAAGCCCATCTGTTCCATGCCGTGTTCGCGGCCCAGCTCGCCGGCTGAACCCGCGCGCAGGTAAAGGTCATAGTCGTCATGCACCTGACTCCACCACTTGGCCGTGTTGCCGCGCGTGCCCTCCTGCTCATAGATGTACGGTAGGTTCTGCTCGCGGAAGGCCCCGTTGTGAAACCAGTCGTCGCCCATCCAGCCGTCCACCATGGGGTTCATCGGCACCGCTACCTTCAGCGCCGGATGCGGATGCACCAGCGCCATCAACGGCAGAAAACCGTCGTAGGAGATGCCGAGGATTCCCACCTTGCCGTTGGTTTCATGGATGTTCTTCACCAGCCAGTCAATGGTGTCGTAGGTGTCGGTGGCTTCATCCACCGGCGTGGGATTCAGCGGGTGGGCCGCGGGAATGCCATGAATCGGGCGGTTCATCACGTAGTCGCCCTCGGAGCCGTACTTGCCGCGGATGTCCTGCACCACGCGGATGTAGCCGTCTTCCAGAATCACGTCGGTCGCGTTGTCATAGCCGTAGAGCGCGGGGCCCAGGTGCGCACTGGGAATGTGCGTGGTCAGCACGTCGGCGCTGTACGGGGTGCGCGTGAGCAGAATGGGCGCGTGGGTTGCCCCTTTGGGGACGAGGATGACTGTGTGCAGCCGGACTCCGTCGCGCATGGGGATCATCACTTCGCGGCGCGTGTAATCAAAACTGTCGGTCTTGGGCACCAGCTGCGCGGGCGTCTCGCTGGGGTAGGCGGGGTATTGCGGCGCTGGTGCGGGTGCTTGAGCGGGTGCTTGAGCGGCGGCGCACACGGCCAGGCTGGCAAGCACCGCGGTGGCAACAGTGGAGGAAACGCTGGTCATGGGAAAGACCTTTCCGGCAGAAATTGTGGTCGTGCAACCAGACTAACGCGGCAAAGTGGCGAGGGAAAGGCAGGAAAGTCCCCGCCGCGGGCGGAGAATGAAAAGATTGAGGCATCTTTTCGATGTCGTGTACATCCTTGCAGCAGAAGGGAAGAGGGCTATTCCAATGGAAAACGAGGCATCGTTGCGGCAACACGTGGTCAACCTGCTCACAAGCCGCCAGGCGCACGCGGATTTTGAGGCGGTGGTGAAAGAGTTTCCAGTGCAGTTGCGGGGAAAGCGTCCGCGGCGTGCGAAGCACTCAGCGTGGGAAGTGCTGGAGCACCTGCGGATTGCGCAGAGGGACATTTTGGAGTTTTCGCGGGATGCCCGGCATAAGTCTCCGGAGTGGCCCGGCGGCTATTGGCCTGCGCAGTCCGCGCCTCCCGATGAAAAGGCCTGGGATAAGACCCTGAGGGCCTTCCGGCGGGACCGCAAGGCGATGTGCGCGTTGGTGGCGGACGCGGCGACGGATCTATTCGCGAAAATTCCCCACGGCGATGGGCAGACCATCCTGCGCGAGGCGCTGCTGCTGGCCGATCACAACGCCTATCACCTGGGCGAACTCGTGCTGCTGCGGCGGCTTCTGGGTGCTTGGGAGTAGCACAGGATATCTCCGTGCAGATGAGCGGCGGCGGCAGGGGCACGCAGGGATTATTCCATACGAGGGGATTCAAAGGCGTTGCGTATCGCCGGCGGTTGTTGCAAGCGACGTACTCCTTTGACTGAAAGTCCCCCTGAAGGGGGCTCGGATGCGTGATAACTCACTTGAGTTTGTAGGTCCAGGAAGACCAATAACTCCTGTGTCTTTTGCTGTTTTGAGAATTCTCTTGTTTTGTTTTCAACGATGGTGCTAG
>DATKTQ010000316.1:0-7424 GCA_035531055.1 Occallatibacter sp.
AAGGGCGGCTGGCCAAAGGTTCTGCCCGCGCGAATCCACGCGGTCGTTTCGTAGTCGCGGCCCGTCGGGCAAGGGAACCAGTGACCGTCAAGCGATGCCTGCAACTTTTCAAACGCCTGCGGATGCGGCGACCACAGTCGCGCCGCCTGCGAAGATCCCTCCGCCGCGAGCGTGAAGCGGCGCTCCGGCACGCGCAGCAGCGTGCTGCGGAGTTCCGCCGTCTGCTTCAGTTCGAAACCCGCCGCCAACAGGCCCGGAGTTAACACTGTGCCGGGCACCACACTACGGTAATCGCGATGCGAGAGCTCGCCCTCCGCCGACCACTGCAGCCGGTCGCTTGCGGAGGAGAGAAGCTGGAACGCGCCCACCTCGCGGCGCAGGTTCAGGCTGGCCAGCACCGGCGCAGGCCCCGCAAACGAGCGGCGAATCTCCCAGTTCTCATTGCGCAGATCCAGCGTGAAGGCAAAGCGATGCACGGTGCTGCCCTCCAACGGGCCGGAAAACCGCGCGTAGGCGCGCCGCTTTTGCGCGTCCCAGCGCAACAGGGCCTGGACATTCACCGCCCGCCCGCCGGCGTTGTCATACTCCGGCTCAATGGATTGGAAGGGAAGGCCACGGAGAAGCAGAAAAAGTGTTTCCAGCTTTCCATCGCCAAAGCCATTGCTCTCCTGCGCGCGAAACACCATGTCAAAGTTGCCGTCGCTGCGGGCGCGCAGCGAGAAATGCGCCTGCGGAAAAATGCCAAGCCCGCCCACGCGCGTCTCTGAGTCGGCAAGCTGGCGCGGGGTCAACAGGCTGTCGGGCGCAAAGGCAAAGGCGTGGTCCAGCAGCGCGGGAGAGACGCGCAGAGCCGGCTCCACGCGCACTTCGGCCAGCCGCGGCTTGCCTGCGCGGTTCCAGTACTTCAGCGCCGCGGGCAGGTTGTCCTCAAGGTAGTAGACCGTGGCCAGAAAGTTGTTGGCATAGTCGTTGCCGGGGCTCAGCTTCAGGGCGCGGCGCAGGCACGCCGCTGCCCGCGGATACTGCTTCTGCTTGAAAGCGATGCCGGCCAGCTCAATCGGGAAGTGCGCGTCGCCAGGCGCCATTCGTTCGCCGGCTTCGAGCGCCGCCCGGGCCTGCTGCCAGCGGCCCAGGTGCGCCAGCGCGGCGCCGTAGTCGTAGCTTTGCTGCGCGCTCCGCGGCTGCACAGGCGCAAGACGATCGGCCACCTGCTGCCACTGCTGCGCCGCGAGCAACTGCTCCACTGTTTGTTCCGTTGCGGAAGCGCGCGGCGTCGTCTGGGCAGCCAGCGGCAAGGCCGCCAGCAGCAGGGCGGCACGGGCAAAGATCAATAGCGTGCGGGTCAGATTCAAGGCTGATGCGGCAGGGCTCCGCCTGCCGGCACGGCCAGCAGCGTCCAGCGGCCGGTCGCCTCCCACTCGTGGACAAACGTAACTTCGTCCTCCTCCTGCAGCTTGCGCCGCGCGGGGTCGTTCACCAGCACAAGGTGGCGTTCCGGATCCATGCCCGCAACCACCACATAGTGCAGTGCGCGGCTCCCTCTCGGCCGCAGCGCGGCAATCAGCGGACGGCCCTGGCTCAGGTGGTGCCGCAGCAGGGGCAGGTCCCCGGTAAAGGCAAAAGCGCGATAGCCGTTCTTCTGCAGATATCGCACCATGGCCGAGGCGTAAATCCCGTGCGCGTCTGCTGCATAAAGTGAGTCGAGAATATGCGTTGCGTCGGCGGCGGGGCCGGAAGGCCGGCCCTGCTGCCGCTGCCAGTACTGCATCACCATGGCCAGGGTCGCCGCGCCGCAGCCGTCCTTCGTTTGCGCCACATACGGCACATCGAGCCACACGCCCGCAGGACTCGCCGCGAGGGCCATGGCGCAGAGCGCAAGCATCAGCCCGGCGACGCGAAGAGTGCTGCGTGCCATGGCGTTCGTGCCCCTTAGTGCACGGCGACGATGATGAGGATAAGCGCCGCGATGGCCACAATAATCAGAAGCAGGTCACGGTTGCTAATGGTGCCGGCGGCAAAGTCCTTCTGCGCCGTGTCGGCGCGACGGGCCAGCTGGGCCAGCTCCTGATCGCTAAGGCCGGAAACCGCCTTCTGCACCTGCTCGGGGCGCATGTGGGAGCTTTCCAGAGCCTGCCGTGCCTCTGTCGAGGAGAAAAAGCGGTCAAGGGATTTCTGGTTCTGCTCACGCTGGTGCGAGGCGTCTACGGTAGCTTTCTGCAGGTCAGACGAGCTCACCAGGGGGGCAACTGCCTGGGCGGCCAGGCTCTGGGGCACGGCAAATGCGGCCAACAGTGCCGCAGCCGAGCAGACTTTCAAAAAGGGATTCGCTTGCATGTGCATGAATCGCAACCTCCAGGGGGTGTAGGAGCGAGTGGGCGCAGTGTTTTGCGCCAAGTTGACGAAAGATGCCGGCCCACGAGATGCAGCCGGCACGGTCTGGAAAACGGATCCAGTGAAGTCTTCTACCAGTGTACGATGAACGCCCCCGGGGGGAAAGTTGCCTCGGAATCCACGACTTCCACACGGGCGCGGGATGGGTCGCCGACTGGCGGGCTTATGCTCTAACTATAGCTTTCATGAGTGATTTTGCCCAGTCCGTCAAGCAGCAGGCCGACATCGTCAAGGTGATCGAAGGCTACATCCGCCTGCGCAAATCCGGAGCGACCAACTACGCGGGCCTCTGCCCCTTCCACAAGGAGAAATCCCCCTCCTTCAATGTCCACGCCGTCAAGCAGTTCTTCCACTGCTTCGGCTGCGGCGTCTCTGGCGATGTCTTCAGCTTTGTCGGCAAGATGGAGAACGTCGGCTTCCCTGAGGCCGTGCGCATCGTCGCGCAAAAGTGCGGCATTCCCCTGCCCAAGCGCGAATTCTCATCGCCCGAGGAAGCAGCAGGGGCCCGCCAGCGCGGCAAACTGCTCGATCTGCACGAGGCCGCCGCCGCCTGGTTTGAGGAGCAGCTTCGCGGGCCGGAGGGCGCCCTGGCGCGCGAGTATCTCGCCGGCCGCGGCCTCACGCCGGAAGGGATGAAAACCTTCCGCATCGGCTACGCGCCAGACAGTTTCAAGGCCCTCCGCGAGCGCCTCAGCCCCATCGCCGACGAAGCCACCCTCCGCGCCAGCGGACTCTTCAGCTCCAAGGAGCAGGGCGACGGCACCCAGGGCCCGCTCTATGACCGCTTCCGCAAGCGGGTCATGTTTCCCATCTGCAATGAGAGCGGCCGCGTCATCGCCTTCACCGCGCGCACCCTGGAGACCGGCGACAAGGCCGGACCCAAATACATCAACTCGCCAGAGACGCCGCTCTATCAAAAAGGCCAGGTGCTCTTCAATCTGGACAAGGCCAAAACCGCAATCCGTCAGGCCGAGTTCGCCCTCCTCGTCGAGGGCCAGATGGACTGCATCAGCGTCTATCTGCGCGGCATCCAGAACGTCATCGCCACCAGCGGCACGGCATTTACTGAGCAGCAGGTGGCCATCCTGCACCGTCACACGGCCAACGTGGTGGTCAACTTTGACCCTGATGCGGCCGGCGCAAACGCGGCAGAGAAGTCGATCGCGCTGCTTACGGAAGAAGGCTTTTCCATCCGGCTTGTCACACTGGAAGGTGGGTTGGACCCCGACCGATTCATCCGCGAGCGCGGCGTCGAAGCCTACATGGCGGCGGTGCGTGGCGCCCGGCGGCAGTCCGACTACCTCATTGAGCGGGCCCGGGGCCTGTTCCCGGGAGCCAGCTCGGAGCAGAAGGTCAAGGCGATGAATTACCTCCTGCCGCACATCCGGCGCATGCCGGAAAGGCTCTCGCGAGACCAGTTTGCGGCCGATGCGGCTCAAAAGCTGGGCATCGACTCCGCGGTGCTGCGCGAGGAGCTTCGCCAGGCCGCGCTCAAACGGCGCGATCACGTGGAATTGCGGGCCACAACACTCACTGAGGTGGAGCGTGTGCTGCTGCGGGCGCTGGCGGTTGAGGATCCGGAGTTCGACGAGTCCAGGCGTCTCGCTGCAGAGGCCTTGGAGAAGCAACCGCAATGGTTTGAGGGGCTTGGATGTTGCGCCGCGCTCACGGCGCTGGCCAGCCGGGGCACAAGGGATCCGATGGATGCCGTGGAAGATGCAGCCCAGCGCGCGCTTTTGGCGGAGGCCCTGCTGGGAGAAACCGACCCGCCCACCGAGACCGGTGTCCGCAGTTCCATCGCCAGCCTGGAGAAGCGGGCCATGGAGCAGGGTCTGCGAGAGGTGCGGGCGCGGATTGGCGAGGCGGAGCGGCGGGGCGACTTTGCCGAGTTGGCCGTGTTGACCCAGAAAAAGCTCGAATTGGACCGGGCGCTCCGGCAGCTGCACACCAGCCGCAGGGCACCTGATCCGGATCGCGGAAAGGCCTGAATCTCTGCGTCGATTCCGCCGCAAAGGCGTCTAAATAGAAGGGAACGCAAAGGGCAGGGATACTGGAGCCGCCCTGCTCGGTCCCCGTCCGACTCCGGGGTGCAGGTAAAAACCCTGAGTCAGGTGTGGGCTTTTCCTTTGGGAGGCCCGGGTGGATTGTGGTAATCTACTGATCTCTGTGAGGATGAGCGCCCCTTTTGCCCCATACATGAGCTGCGGCTCGCGGGCGACCCAGGCGAAACCTGAAGCGCGATCATCCTGTTCCGAGCCACCACGTAGGACCGCTATTTTTTTGCGGGCAACCGCAGGACTGCGTCCGCGCATCAGGGTTTCCACGGGGAAATCCGTTTTGGATGCGCCCGGACGTGCACCGTCGCGCGAAGCGGTGCAAAATCTCATTCGCGACGGAGAGCAGGAGCATTTTGGCAATCGACGAAAAATTCGAACACGACATTGACGGCATCATCGAAGTTGGCAAAGAAAAGGGCTATCTCACCTACGGCGACGTGAATGACATGCTGCCGGAAGAGATGGGCGCCTCCGCCGACGATCTGGACGATCTGATCACGACCATCGGCACGCAGGGCATTGACCTGCTGGACGGACCGAAGTTCGGCGCCGACAAGGACTTTGACCTCGAAGAAGGCGAAGACGTTGAGCTGGACCTGACGCCCGGCACGCTGGAAAAGACCAACGACCCGGTCCGCATGTATCTGCGCGAGATGGGCACTGTGCCCCTGCTCACCCGCGAAGGCGAAGTCGAAATCGCCAAGCGCATTGAGCGCGGGCAGATGCGCGTCCTCAAGGCCATTTCCCGTTCGCCCATCGTGATTCGCGAGATTGTGGCGCTGGGCGAGGACCTGAAGCGCGGCGTGCGCAACGTGAAAGAGGTCGTGGTCTTCGACGAGGAAGAGCTCACCGAAGACGTGGTGCAGGCGCGTGTGCGGGCCACAGTCACTCGCATTGACGCGCTATTGAAGCACCAGAAGAAGATTCAGCAGCTCGAAGAAAAGCAGGCCGCGGCCAACAGCAAGACCAGCCAGCGCGAGCAGCGCCGCACGCGCTGGGCCATCGCGCGGGAAAAGGTGCTGGTCTCCCGCATCGTCCGCGAACTCAAGTATACCGGCCTCGAGCGCAAGCGCCTTCTCGACAAGGTCAACAAGACTGTCGACACCATGCGGACGCTGGAGCGCCAGATTCGCTCGCTGGACCAGAAGCACGAGGCCAGCAAGAGCGAGGAGCTCAAGAAGGAATATCGCCGCCAGCAGAAGAACTGCCGCGCCGACCTCGAAAAGATCGAGGGTGACGCGGGCGTCGCCATCGCCGAGCTCAAGCGCACCCAGCGCGAAATGATTCAGGGCGACATGGACGCCGAGCAGGCCAAGCGCGAGCTCATTGAGGCCAACCTCCGCCTCGTCGTCTCCATCGCCAAAAAGTACACCAACCGCGGACTCCAGTTCCTTGACCTCATTCAGGAGGGCAACATCGGCCTGATGAAGGCCGTCGACAAGTTCGAGTACCGCCGCGGCTACAAGTTCTCCACCTACGCCACATGGTGGATTCGCCAGGCGATTACCCGCGCCATTGCCGACCAGGCCCGCACCATCCGCATCCCGGTGCACATGATTGAGACCATCAACAAGCTCATCCGCACCAGCCGCCAGCTGGTGCAGGAGCTGGGTCGCGAGCCCTCCAGCGAAGAGATCGCGCGCCGCATGGACATCCCTGTCGCCAAGGTCCGCAAGGTCCTCAAAATCGCCCAGGAGCCCATCTCGCTCGAGACGCCCATCGGCGAAGAGGAAGATTCGCACCTCGGCGACTTCATTGAGGATCGCCAGGCCGTCTCGCCGTCCGAGGCCGTCATCAGCGTCAACCTCAAGGAGTACACCTCGCAGGTTCTCCGCACGCTCACGCCGCGCGAGGAGCGCGTCATCAAGATGCGCTTCGGCCTCGAAGACGGCTCCGAGCACACGCTGGAAGAGGTCGGCCAGAGCTTCCAGGTCACCCGCGAGCGCATCCGCCAAATCGAAGCCAAGGCTCTGCGTAAGCTGCGCCACCCCTCGCGCAGCCGCAAGCTCAAGGCCTTCGTCGAAGGCGTCAAAGAGATGTAACTCCGGCTGCACCTCTGAAACAGCACAAGCCGCGGCTTTCGGGTCGCGGCTTTTTCTTTGCGGTCAACGCGGCGTAAGGCTGTCTTTTGCAAGCCGGACCGCCGAAAGAGCCAGGCCTCCCCGTCGTCTGCTAGAATTTCGCTTGATTTTGGAATCAGGGCTCTGCTAAAACGTTTTGGCATCCAAGAGCCTTGCGTGTTTGGGAACAGGAGATAGAACGATGAGACCCATCACCCGCCGCCAGTTCGGCAAAACCGTAGCTGCCACAGCCGCCGCCGCGGCTGCCAGCTCCTTGCTTCCAAAGTTAGCCTTTGGAGAGCCGCACCCCGAGATGCTCACCTTCCCCGAAGGCTTCCTGTGGGGATGCGCCACTGCGTCCTACCAGATTGAAGGCGGCGCCAAGGCCGACGGCCGCGGACCCTCCGTGTGGGACGTCTTCTCCCACACGCCCGGTAAAACCTACCACGGCGAAACCGGCGACGTCGCCGACGATTCCTACCACCTTTATAAGGAAGACATCGGCCTGCTCAAGAACCTGGGCGTGGGCGGCTACCGATTTTCCATTTCATGGTCGCGCGTCTTCCCCACCGGCAAAGCGCCTGTGAACCCCAAAGGCATCGACTACTACGACCGCGTGGTCGACGAGCTGCTCAAGAACGGCATCACGCCGTACGTCACCCTCTTCCACTGGGACCTGCCGGCCGGGTTGCCCGGCGGCTGGCAGAATCGCGACACCTCCAAGGCCTTTGGCGATTATGCGGCGTACATCGCCAAGCACCTCGGCGACCGCGTGCACCACTTCATGACGACCAATGAGTTCATCTGCTTCACCGACCTCGGCTATCTCGATGGCCGCTTTGCGCCGGGGATGCATTTGCCGGATAAGAAGGCCTTCCAGGTGCGCCACAACGGCATCCTCGCGCATGGCCTCGGC
>DATKTQ010000317.1:0-95728 GCA_035531055.1 Occallatibacter sp.
GGTGGTGCTGGACATGGCGATGTCGCAGTTTTCCTATGGTGCGCTGGAGCGCTACCGGCAGCGTGGTGAGCCGTTGCCAATGGAGGGTGGCTTTGATGTCGAGGGCAGGTTGACGCGGGATGCGGGCGCGATTGAGGCGTCCCAGCGGCCGCTGCCGGCGGGCTACTGGAAGGGATCGGGGCTGGCGATGGTGCTGGACATGATTGCTGCGATGACGGCGATGGGCAAGGCGACGCACGAGGTGCCGATGGATCCGCTGCGGGAGGCGGGGGTGTCGCAGGTGTTTGTGGCGATTGCGCCGGAGGCGTTTGGGCCCGCTGAGACGACGGAGCGGATTGCAGATGAGATTGTGGCCTCAGTGCATGCGTGTCCGCCGGCGGAAGAAGGCGGCCGGGTGCGACATCCGGGCGAGAAGACGCTGGAGACGCGCGCGGTGAACCGGCGGCTGGGCGTGCCGGTGGACGCGGCGGTGTGGGCGGAGATTCTGGCGATGGCGGGAGCGCGGGTTTAGGCTGAGGGAAGGATGGACGTGGCTTCTCATTTTGAACAGGAAGCGGACTGCTGCCACGATTGCGAATGCGCGGCGGAATTGGCGATGACGCGTGCGGTGGCGTGGCTGCAGGGGATTACGCTGGCGTGGATGGCGGTGGAGTGCGGTGTGGCGCTGACCGCAGCGGCGCGGGCGCATAGCGTGGCGCTGCTGGCGTTTGGCGCGGACAGCTTGATTGAGATGCTGTCGGCTACGGTGGTGTTGCTGCAGTTTCTGCCGCGGTTTCCTTTGAACAAAACTCGGGCGGAGAAGTCGGCGGCGGTGCTCTTGTTTGCGCTGGCGGTGGTGGTGGCGGGGATTGCGGCGCTGGAGTTTGGCGCGCCGCAGATGTTTGACCGGAAGATGGCGACTAGCTGGATGGGTATGGGGATTACGGCGGCGGCGCTGGTGGCGATGCCGGTGCTGGCGTGGTTGAAGCGGCGCGAGGCGCGGAAGATGGACAACGGGGCGCTGGGAGCGGATGCGGCGCAGTCGGCGACGTGCGCGTACCTGGCGGCGGTGACACTGGCGGGGCTGGCGGCGTTTGCGGTGTGGCACGTGGTGTGGGTGGACACGGCGGCGGCGCTGCTGGCGGTGCCGGTGCTGGTGGTGGAAGGGCGGCGGACCTGGCGCGGGGAAGGGTGCGGGTGCGGGTGAGATGCGGTCGCCGTTAGCCGGAGTGGTTCGGGTGCAACAGGTAAAAAACGAGAGCAAACCACGCGGGCGCAGTAGTGAGCAAGCAAAAAAAGATAAGGCCCGCGCGGAACATCCAGCGGGCACGGCGGCGAGCGGCAAAGGCATCTACATTACGCGAAGCAAGTTCGATGAACCAGCCGAGCGTGTAACAAACGTTGGCCATGAAGGCGTAGGCGACCACTCCAAGAAAAGGTTCGATATTGTCTTCGGCGGGCGGAAGCGCCTTGTCCATCAGGAAAAGGAAGATGCCTAGGGAAGCCGCGCCAATGACGCAAAGAAGCGCGTTGTAAAGCAGGCGGCGCTTCTCCCACCAGAGGATGATTTGCCAGGCGGTGAGCGCGGGGTGGTCTTCGGTTGATGCTTTCCGAAGAACGGATTCCGGTTCCGCCGGCATTGGATTCGCTCCTCAAATCGGACTCAGAAGCCCATGACGTTGTAGCCGCAGTCGACGTACATGACTTCGCCGGTGATGGCGGAGGAGAGGTCGCTGGCGAGGAAGAGGGCTGCGCCGCCGACTTCGAGCTGGTCGACGCTGCGGTGGAGCGGGGCGCGTTCTGCGTGGGCCTTCATCATGTCGCTGAGGTCGCCGACGCCGCGGGCGGCGAGGGTTTTGATGGGGCCGGCGGAGATGGCGTTGACGCGGATGTTTTTGCTGCCGAGGCTGTAGGCGAGATAGCGGACGGCGGACTCGAGGGCGGACTTGGCGAGGGCCATGACGTTGTAGTGGGGGACGACCTTCTCTGCGGCATAGAAGCTGAGGGTAATGATGCTGCCGCCCTCGGTCATGAGGGGCGCTGCGGCGCGGGAGACGGCGACGAGGGAGTAGACGCTGACGTCCATGGCGACGCGGAAGCCGTCGCGGCTGGTGTTGATGAAGTCGCCCCGCAGGTCGTTTGGGGGGGCGAAGGCGACGGCGTGGACGAGGATGTCGAGCTTGCCGTACTTCTGCTGGAGCGCGGCGAAGAGGGTTTCGATCTCGGCGTCACTGGAGACGTCGCACTGGAAGCCGGCGGCACCGGGCAGGTCGTCAATGAGGCCCTGAGCTTCAGCCTTCATGCGCTCGTTCTGGTAACAGATGGCGAGCGTGGCTCCGGCGGCGTGGAGTTTGAGTGCGATGCCCCATGCGATGGAGCGTTTGTTGGCGAGGCCGAAGACGACAGCGGTTTTCCCCTTGAGATCGATCATGCTCATCCTTATTCCATTCCCCGATTAGCTTGGCGGACGGTGCGGATCAGGGAAGTAGCAGTCCAGCCACTACTTAGAATATCAGCCTGAGGGCGGGAATCAGCCGCCGAGGTCGACGAGGCCGACCTGGCCGACGGGGCGGCCGAGGAAGCGGGAGCCGAGGCGCTGGAATTTTTCGACCGAATCGGTGGCGAAGCAGCGGATGTGAGCGGGAGCGCCGGCGGTGCTTTCTGGAGAAGGTGAGTCCGAGGCGAGGGGAGCAGCGCGGCCGTTGAAGAGGTGGACGGCGGCTTCGGCGGCGGCGTCGGCGGAGTCAATGACGCGGATGCCGGGGGGCAGGGCCTTCTGGATGAGCGGGCGGAGGAGCGGGTAATGGGTGCAGCCGAGGACGAGGGTGTCCGGCTGGAGGCCGTGGGCTTTGGCGTCGGCGAGGAGTTCGTCGAGGTAAATGCGGATCACTTCGAGAGTGACTGCGACCTGGGGGGCGTCTATTTGAAGGCTCGTATCGCTTTCCCGGGTGCCCAAAGGCGAGGCACCCGGGGCACCCATTCTTGTGCTGGTGTAGAGGTCCGTGGTCCAGCCTTCTTCGACGAGGGGGACGAGGAGGGGGCAGGCTTTCTCCAGGGTGCGGAGGCCGAGGGCGTGGCAGGCGGCGGAGTAGGCGTGGCTTTGGACGGTGGCGTCGGTGGCGATGACGAGGACCTCGCCGGTGCGGGAGGCGGCGCGTGCGGCGGCGGCTCCGGGCTGGATGACGCCGAGGACGGGAACGGGGACGGCGGCCTGGATGGCGTCGAGTGCGAGGGCGCTGGCGGTGTTGCAGGCGATGACGAGGAACTCGGCCCGCTGCTCACGGACGAGGAACTGGGCGCTTTCCGCGGCGTAGCGGGCGATGGTGCGTCGGGATTTGGAGCCGTAGGGGAGGCGCGCGGTGTCTCCAAGGAAGACGAAGCGGGCGCGGGGCATGCGGGCGAGGAGGGCGCGCAGGACGGTGAGGCCGCCGAAGCCGGAGTCGAACACGCCGATGGTGGGAGTGTCGTTGGTCGGAGTGGAGGATTCGGGCTGGGTCACTGGGGAGAGCCCTCGGGAGCGATGGTGGTGGTGATGCCGTCGGGGCTGGCGATGGGGACGGTGTCCGCGGTGAGGTAGGTGCGGGTGAGGTCGGCGTGACCGGCGAGGGTGGGGCGGGGCTGGCCGTCGACGAGGAAGCGGACCTGGGTGACGCGGGGCAGATTGGCGCGGAGGGTTCCGCAGACGGAAAGCAGGGTGAGGGACTCGGTCTCAATGCCGGAGGGGTGGGAGGCGACAAAGGCTCCGGTGAGGTTGACGACGGCGAGCTGAGGGCCGGAGTACTGGGAATCTTTTGGGCCGACTTTCGAGGGGCCTGGCACGGGCATGAGAAAGACCTGGGCGACGCCGGAGGCGCCGCCGGGGACGGGATGGGGCGAGTCGGGGCTGGCGTAAAGGTCGAGCAGTTTGCCGAGCAGGACACGGGCGCGGGCCTCGGGGTCAGCGGGCAGGGGCAGGGCGCGGGCCTGGGGCAGGAGGGAGCCGTCGGCGTCATTGGCGACGATGAGAGTGGCTTCTTCTGCGGGGGCGACGATGGGGGCGCGGGTGGGTGCGGAGTCCTCCCCGGCGAGGAGCCGCTGATGGGCGCGTTGGCGGAGGTGCCAGAGCTCGGCGGCCATGGCGAGCGAGGCGACGAGGAGGAAGATGAAGAGGATCTTCTGGTAGCGGGGGATCATGGCTGGCGGGGCTCCGAGCGCCAGTCGAGGATGGCGGAGGCAAGGGCGGAGGCGACCTGCGCCTGGTAATCGGGGTTGTCGGGCTCGGCGAGGATGGAGTTGTCTGATCCGCGCTGGGGGGCGACTTCGACGGCGAGGGCGGGGCAGGTCATGCTGTCAAGCCCGGGCAGGGAGGCGCGGCCAAGGGTGACATTGAGGCTGGCGTGGAGCAGGGCGGAGTTGAGCGCGCCGGCAAGGGCGGTGCTGCGGGAGACGAAGGCGGACTGGGCGGTTTTCCAGGGGAGGAAACGCTGGGTGGGTGCGGGCGCGAGGGACGAGGTGAAGAGGTGGATGCCGGAGCCGCTCTCAGTGGCGTGGAGGATGAGGCAGACCTGGGCATTGGCGCGGTTGGCGATGGCGGCGCGCTGGTCGGGGTCGAGTGCGACGTCGGACTCGCGGGTGGTGACTACGGGGATGCCGCGGGCGGCGAGCAAGGAGCGGAGGCGGACGCTGAGGGCGAGTGTAACGACCTTTTCCGGCTGGCCGCTGGCGAGCGCGGCGCCGGGGTCGGAGCCGCCGTGTGCGGCGTCCAGCACGACGACAAAGCGGACGGCGGGCGGGGGCTGAGGCGGGGGCTGAGACGGAGGTTGGGCGGGCGCGGGCATAGGCGCTGCGAGAGCGGCGAGGACGAGGAGACTAAGCCAACGCATAGAGGGACTGTCCGTTGGACGGTTGAGGCGAGGAATGGAGGGAAGGCGGCGCGGCGACGAAAGGCGCAAGGCGCAAGGCGACGCTTTGGCGCTGGAACGCGTCCAATAAAGCGGGCCGGACGCGGGATGGGAATTTGGAGGCCATGCGAAGGGTCGTGCTCCCGGAGATGCGGCGGAAGTTGCTTCCGAAGCCCCGGAGGGACAATGCCCGGGGCGCTGCGCGCTTTGCGAAGATTGTATCTCAGCAACGCGGACGGCCAGGTTTTGACGAGACGGAAGCAGGCGCAGGAACAGCGGTGCTGGTCGAAGGCCAGGGTTATGGGGAGCGTGCTACACTCGCCATCAATTCAAGAGGTTCCGGGATGAAAAAGGTGCCCAACCAGCGCAGGACCCAGGCAGGCAAACGCCGAGGCCGGGGGAGTGTGCGGACGTGGGTTTGGGTGACGGTGGTGGCTCTGCTGGCAGGCGCGGCGGTGGCCGGGGCGCAGGAAGACCCGCTGAACAAGGTACATGTGAAGCCGCCGCAGAGCGCGACGGAGAGCACGGGCGCTCCGGCCGGGGCGCAAGCACCTGCGTTGACGGGCAAGGCGGCTGCGCAGGCGCGGGCCGGATCGCTGATCCGGATGAACGTGGACCTGGTGCTGGTTCCGGTGACGGTGACGGACCCCATGAACCGGCTGGTGACGGGGCTGGAGCGGGAGGATTTTCAGGTTTACGAAAACAACTCACGACAGAAGATCACCAGCTTTGCGGCAGAGGACGCGCCGGTGTCAATCGGGATTATTTTTGACCTTTCGGGATCGATGACGTCCAAGTTGATTCGGGCGCGGGACTCGATTTTGCAGTTCATCAAGACGGCCAACCCGGAGGATGAGTTTTTTGTGATTGGGTTTAACGACCGGCCGGAGCTGATTGAGGATTTTACGAGCTCGGTGGAGCAGATTGAGGCGCGACTGGCGACGGTGCGCAGCGGGCACAGGACGGCGCTGCTGGATGCGATCTACTACGGCGTGGAAAAGATGCGCGATGCGCGGCACCAGCGTAAGGCGCTGCTGGTGGTGTCGGACGGCGGGGACAACCGGTCGCGGTACACGGAGGGCGAGGTGCGGTCGCAAGTGCGGGAGTCGGATGTAGAGATTTATTCTATTGGGATTTTCGACCCCTATGCGGCGACCCCGGAGGAGCGAAACGGGCCGATGCTGCTGAACGATCTTTGCCAGGAGTCGGGCGGGCGGATGTACCGGGTGGACGATCTGTCAGAGATGGGCGATATTGCGGAGAAGATTTCCACGGAGCTGCGAAATCAGTATGTGATCGGGTATACGCCCAAGGATCTGTCGAGGAACGGCAAGTGGCGTAAAGTGAAGGTGAAGCTGAATCCTCCCCCGGGCCTGCCACCACTGACGGTTCATGCCCGCACCGGGTATTATGCGCCACTGCAATAATGTGATTGCTTTTCTTGTTCTGTTGACTGCGTCGGCGCCAGGCTGGGGGGCGCAGCAGGCACCGGCGCGTGTGCCAGGGCTGGGGCCGGGGCAGGCTCCGCCGCTGACGGTGGACCGGGACCCGGTGGCCTCGCCGGATTCGGTGGGCACGACGGCGGTTGGATCGCTGGAAAGACAGGGCAAGGGCTACATTCTGCGCACCGACGTGGACGAGGTGGTGCTGAACGCGACGGTGCTGGATGGCAACCGGCTGGTGGAGGACCTGAAGGGAAGCGACTTTCAGGTGTTCGAGGATGGGGTCCGGCAGAAGATTCTGAGCTTTCAGCACACGGACCTGCCGGTGTCGATCGGGCTGGTGGTGGATAACTCGGGTTCGATGGCGAAGAAGCGGCCGGCGGTGAACAAGAGCGCGCTGGACCTGATTGAGGCGTCGAATCCGGACGATGAAGCCTTTGTGGTGAACTTCTCCGACGAAGCTTATATCGACCAGGACTTTACATCGGACATCGGCAAGCTGCGGCAGGGGCTTTCGCACATTGAGTCGCGCGGCGGAACGGCGCTGTATGACGCGATTGTGGCGTCGGCGGACAAGCTGGTGGCCGATGGCAAGCGGCCCAAGCAGGTGCTGATCATCATTACAGACGGCGAGGATAATGCGTCGACGCTGACGCTGGAGCAGACGATCCGGCGAGTGCAGCAGCTTTCAGGACCGGAGATTTATTCGATCGGCCTGCTGTTTGGCGATGAGATGTCGCACTCGGAGATGCGGCACGCGCGGCGGGCGATGGAGATGCTTTCCACCGAGACGGGCGGCATGGCGTTTTTCCCCAAGAGTCTGGAGCAGGTGGACCAGATTGCGGCCGAGGTGGCGCGGGATATTCGCAGCCAGTACACCATCGGGTATCGCTCGACCAAGCCGCCGAGCGTGCCGGGGTTCCGGCGCGTGGAGGTGACGGCGGAGGCGAAGGGGAAGGGCAAGCTGACGGTGCGGACGCGGACGGGATACTTTCCGGTGGCGCGGATGGCGAAGCAAGGGGCGGCGCAGCGCTAGCGACGACGCGGTAAAATGCGGTAATTGGCAAACTCATGAAGAACTTTCTCAAACGGCGCAGATTTATGGCGGTTCTGGCGATTACGGCAGCGCTGGTCATTGTCATGGGCGCAGGGTGGTTTTTCTGGTTTGAGCGCCAGGCGCAGGCGCCGCTGAGACTGGCGGCGAGCGCGGCGAGAGGCTCGGATGAGGTGCGGGCGGCGATTGGCAGTCCGATGCGCGTGGGCGAGTTTGCCAGGGGGAGTCTGACTTCAAGCGGGGGCAGCGGGACCGTGGATTTGACGGTGAGGATTGAAGGCCCGAAAGGGCGAGGCAACCTGTTTGAATGGGCCCAGGAAACCGAGGGCAGGTGGCATGTCTGCTCGCTGGAATTTCAGTTGCAGGGCGGGGCGACGCGTTTGATGCTGGTGGACGAAGCCACGACGCATTGTGAACGCGAGTGAGGCTTTGATACCGCCTCGATTGAACGGCCCGGCGGAGCGCAGGGAACGGATTTCAGCAATTTCCCTTTCGGCGCGATAAGCTAGAAGTCAGGAGCCAGTGAAGAAACCTGACTATGTCCTCTTACAAGTACTCGACCCTTGCCGTACATGCCGGACAACACCCGGACCCGCAGACAGGCGCGGTGAATGTTCCTGTTTACCTTTCCTCCACCTTTGAGCTGACCGGCATTGGGACAGACCGTGGCTGGGACTACACGCGCGCGGGAAACCCGACGCGGGACCGGCTGGAGACGGCGCTGGCGGCGCTGGAAGGCGGCAGCAGTGGACACGCGTTTGCCAGTGGCATGGCGGCGATTTCCGCGCTGGTGACGATGCTGCGGGCGGGCGACCACGTGGTGTGTTCGCACAACGTGTATGCCGGGACGGTGCGGCTGTTCAACCAGATTGTGAGCCACTACGGGATCGAGATTGAGTATGTGGACACGAGCAATCTGGAGGCAGTGGCGGCGGCAATGAAGGCGAACACGAAGCTGGTGCATCTGGAGACGCCGAGCAATCCGCTGATGGTGCTGAGCGATATTCGAGCGATCAGCGAGATTGCGCATGCGAAGGGCGTGGAAGTGAGCGTGGACAACACGTTCATGTCGCCGGTGCTGCAACGGCCGCTGGAACTGGGCGCGGACATTGTGATGCACTCGACGACGAAGTATCTGAACGGACACTCGGACGGGATTGGCGGCGCGCTGATTGGATCGAAGCCGGAGCACAAGGAACGCTTTCTGCTGGTGCAGAAGGCGGTGGGCGCGGTGCTGTCGCCGTTTGACTGCTACCTGGTGTTGCGGGGCATCAAGACGATGCCGTTGCGGATTAAGCAGCACGAAGAGAACGGGCGCGCGGTGGCGGAGTTTCTTTCCGGACACGCGAAGGTGAAGGGGCTGAATTATCCGGGGCTGAAGAGCCATCCGCAGTATGAACTGGCGGTGAGGCAGCAGACGGGGTTCGGCTCCATGCTGAGCTTTGACGTGGGCTCGCGCGAGGCGGCGGGGCGGTTCCTGGGCGCGTTGAAGATTTTTCTGAATGCGGAATCGCTGGGCGGAGTGGAGTCGCTGGCATCGCACTCGGCGACGACAACGCACGCGGCACTGACGGATGCGGAGCGCGCGGCGGCGGGGATTACGCAGGGGATTATCCGGCTTTCCGTGGGCATTGAGGACAAGGAAGACCTGATGGCGGACCTGGAGCAGGCGCTGGCCGCGGTGTAAGCGGAGCGACCCTGCACAGGGGAGCACAGGGTAGCAAGGACGGAAGCGATGCTGGTGCTGGGGATAGACACCTGCGGGCCGACGGGTTCCGTGGCGCTGGGACGCCTGTGGGGCGCGGAAGTGGAGCTTCTGGGGCAGACGGAGCTGGCGGGGCGGAGCTACTCTGCCACTCTGGTGACGGCGGTGCGGGAGCTGCTGGAACAGCACGGCGTGGCGCTGCGGCAACTGGGCGCGCTGGTGGCGGTGAGCGGGCCGGGCAGCTTTACGGGGGTGCGCGTGGGGCTGAGCGCGGCCAAGGGGTTGGCGGAAGCTGCTGGGCTGGCGGTGGTTGCGGTGTCTCGGCTGGAAGTGCTGGCGGCGAAGGCCGACACGGGCTGCGCGGCGCTGGATGCGCACCGGCACGAGGTGTTTTTGCGGCTCGGTGTGGCGGGCGGCGAGGCGCGGGAGTTGCTGGCGGGCGCGGCGGAGCTGGCGGCTCTGGATGGAAAACCTGGACAAGTTGCTGTGTGCGACGAGGATGCGGCGGCGCTGCTGAAAGCGGCGTGGCCGGAGGCGGAGCTGAAGAAAATCGAGTCTCCGACGGCGATCGATGCGCTGCGGATGGCGGCTGGGCGGGTGCAGGCAGGTGAGTTTGCGGACGTGGCGCTGCTGGATGGGCACTACCTGCGGCGGTCGGACGCGGAGATTTTTGGGTCAGAGACGGTTGGCGAGCCGGCGGTGCCGGAAGGCCCCGCAGGACAGCGATGAGTGCCGATGCCGGGTCGCTGCGGATCCGCCCGATGGGGGCGGCGGACCTGGATTGCGTCACGGAAATTGCGAAGAGTTTGCGGCAGGCTCCGCAGTGGCAGCGTGGGGCCTACGAGGCGGCGCTGGATGCGGGGGCTGGGGTGCGGCGGCTGGCTCTGGTGGCCGAAGACGCGGCAGGCGCGGTGGTGGGGTTTCTGGTGGCCAGCGTGACGCCGCCGGAGGCGGAGTTGGAGACGCTGGCGGTGACGGCTGAGGAGCAGGGCCGCGGAGTGGCGAAGGCGCTGCTGGCTGGTCTGGCCGAGGCGCTGCGGCGCGAGGGGGTGCGCGAAACGCTGCTGGAGGTTCGTGCGTCTAACCGTGGTGCGCTGGCGCTTTACGGGCGGCTGGGGTTTGCAGAAGCCGGGCGGCGGCGGGCGTATTATGCTAATCCGCCGGAAGATGCGGTGGTGATGCGCCGGACGATGGATTGAGGTCGTCCAAGAACTGCAGGGGCCGCAAAGGGTGATTTGGGTCACACCTGGAAGCAGCCAAGGAAGGAAATCCACAGGCCCGAAGCTTTTTCGTGCGCTTGCCGCTTGCCCTACCCTGTGCGGGAGCGCTATACGTAAGTGTTCAGTAACCTGCGCAACAACGGAGGTGCTTGATGGACGAGGTAAAGGATTCCACGCTGAGCGAAGAGATTGATCGTCTGCACGCAGAACATGGTCGCTACGTTCAGCGGTTGGAGGAGTTGCTCCAGAAGCCGTACCTATCGGCAGAGGAGCAGCTGGAGGAGGTTCGGCTGAAGAAGCTGAAACTCCACGCCAAGGATCTGATCCATGCTTTGGAGCACGGCGCTTTGGAACACGGCGCTGCGGCGGTGGCGTAAGCATACTGCTGAGGCAGTGGGCAGAAGCAGGCGAATGGTGCAGAGGCGGCCGGGAACGGCAATCGCGCGGGTGGTGTGCGCGATGGGTGAAGCTGCCGGGATGATTCCCTCGTATAATCGTTGAGGACTATGGTTCGTGACGGTTACATCTACGGGGTGAGTCTGCTGGCGGCGGCCGGAGTGCTGCTGTGGGCTACGGGTGGCTGGGGCTGGGCGATTGTGCCTGTGCTGCTGGCCGTGTTTTTTTTGTGGTTCTTTCGCGATCCGCGACGAACGGTTCCGACGGGCGAGGGGCTGGTGGTGTCTCCGGGTGACGGGCTGGTGACGGAGACGGTCACGATTGCCACGCCGGAGGGTCCGCGGCAGCGCATCAGCATTTTTCTGAGCGTGTTTAACGTGCACGTGAATCGCGCGCCGATTGGCGGCGTGCTGAGCCGGGTTCGGTACCAGAAGGGGCAGTACCTGAACGCGATGAATCCGGCGTCTGCCGAGCAGAATGAACAGAACATTGTGACGGTGCGCGGGGACGGTTACGAGGTGACGTTCAAGCAGATTGCCGGACTGCTGGCGCGGCGGATTGTGTTTCGGCTTCGCGAAGGGGAGCAGGTGGAGCGCGGGCAGCGCGTGGGGCTGATCAAATTCGGCTCGCGCGTGGATGTGCTGCTGCCGGCGGAGGCCGAGTTGCGCGTGAAGGTGGGCCAGCGAGTGAAGGGCGGGGCAAGCGTGCTGGCTGCGTTGCCACCCGCGACGGATGGAGCCGGCGGATGAACCACCAGGACCCGGAACTGGCGAAGGCGAGAAACCATGCGCGGGTGCGCCGGGGCATGTATCTGCTGCCGTCTCTGTTTACGGCGTGCAACATCGGAGCAGGATACTTTTCGATCACGCAGACGATGGCGGCGATCGGCAGCAACGGGGATGCGCACTCGCATCTGGACTGGGCGGCGATTGCGATTCTGTTTGCGATTCCGTTTGACGCGCTGGATGGTCGGATTGCGCGGCTGACGAACACGTGCAGCGACTTTGGCAAGGAACTGGATTCGCTGGCCGACATTATCACGTTCGGCGTGGCGCCGAGCCTGCTGGCGTACATCTGGGGATTTTCGTTTCTTCCGGACTCCGTGGCTCCGCAACTGCGGGAGAACCTGCTGCATGCGGGCGTGTTTGTCTGCTTCCTGTTTCTGATTGGCGGTGCGTCGCGTCTGGCGCGGTTCAACATCAGCCCGGACGCGCAGCCGAGGAACCCGGGACGACCGGGGCGGAAGTATTTTGTGGGGATGCCGATTCCCGCGGCGGCGGGACTACTGGCCTCGACGGTGCATTTTTTCAATGCGTACCCGGTGGAGGCTTGGTGGGTATCGATTCCGTGGCTCATCCTGGTGGGGCTTTCGGGCTTTTTGATGGTGAGTACGTGGCGGTTCTGGTCAGGCAAGGAGATTAACCTGACGCGGCGGCATCCGTTTCAGGTTCTGCTGCTGCTTGCGATTGTGATGTTTTTGAGTGTGCGTTTTTCGCAGGTGGTGCTGTTTGCAGGCGCGCTGGTGTACACGTTCTCCGGCATCTGGGCGCGCGCGGCGTACTCGTGGTCGCGGCGGCGGAGACGCCCCGCAGCCGCGGAGCAGAGCAGTGCGAGCCATGCGGACCCGGACCCGGCGACGCGCTCCTGATTGATTTTTCGACCTTCCAGAAAGGATTGCTGTGTACAAGATTGCGATTGCCGGAGCGTCGACGCTTTTGGGCAAGGAACTGAAGGATGCACTCACCGAATCGCCGTTTGCGGCGGCGGACCTGGTGCTGCTGGACGAGGCAGAAGGGCTGGGCCAACTGGACCAGGTGGGCGATGAAGTGACGTTCGTGCAGCCCATTTTGGCGGATACCTTTGACCGCATGGACTTCACATTTTTCTGCGGATCCGAGGCGATGACGCTGCGGCACTGGCGTGCGGCGCTGTCGGCCGGGTCGACGGTGCTGGATCTATCCGGCGCGCTGGATCAGGAGGCCGGGGTGCTGGTGCGTGCGCCGTGGATTGGGACGGTGGCCGGGGATGCGGATTTGTTTACGCCGGCGGTGGTTCCGGCGCATCCGGCGGCGCTGGCCCTGGCGATGGTGATGGAGCGGCTGCAGGATGCCGCGCCGGTGCGGCTGGCGGCGGCAACGCTGCTGCTGCCGGCCAGCGAGTTTGGACGGGCGGCGATGGATGAGCTGCACCAGCAGACGGTGAATCTGCTGAGCTTTCAGGGAGTGCCGCGAGTGGTGTTTGACGCGCAGACTGCCTTTAACCTGCTGGCGGGGCTGGGAGAGAGCGCGACGGTGGACCTAGGCGCGGTGGATGGCCGGGTTCGGCGGCATTTTGCGGCGCTTGGGGGCAATCGCTGGCCGGCGCTGGCACTGCAGACGGTGGTGGCGCCGGTGTTCCACGGGCACGCGTTCTCCATGGTGGTGGAACTGGAGCACCCGGTGGAGATTTCCGCGCTGGAAGAGGCGCTGAGCGGGGACCACGTGGACCTGGTGCTGGAGGATACGGATTCGCCGGCGAACCTGGCGGCGACGGGACAGAACGACGTGCTGGTGCGGCTGCGGCCGGAGACGGGCGTGCGGAATCCGATGGAGACCCAGCGGCTGTGGGTCTGGGCGGCCTCAGACAATCTGCGGCTTTATGTGCAGAATGCGGTGGAATGCGCGATGGACCTGCGCCGGCTGAGGCCACCGGGGACGGTGCAGTAAGCGGAGGCGCGGGGTGGGGATGTCGCTGCAATGGCAGCGCCGAGCGGGAAAATGGACTAAAGTGACTCTCCGAACGGAAAACGTGGCGGAGGGATGCGATGAAACTCAATTCAAGGGCGTTTGGGCTTGCCTGCGGCATTCTGTGGGGCGGGGCGCTGCTGGTTGTGGGCCTGGTGAATCTGGTCTGGAGCGGCTACGGCCAGCGGTTCCTGGAGGATGTAGCGTCGTTTTATCCGGGGTACGACGCGACGCAAAGCATTGTGCAGGTGGCGATTGTGACGGTGTACGGCTTTGTGGACGGGCTGGCTGGCGGGATGGTATTCAGCTGGCTGTATAACCGTCTGGCCAAGGCGTCCTGAGCGCAGCTAGGGCCGGTCGCAGCGGAGCCAGAGCTGCTCAATGTAGTTATCGGTCATGCCGGCGAGGTAGTCGGCGACGGTGCGGGCAAGGCCCTCGTGGGGAATCTGCGCCTGGTGATCGGGGGGTAGCAGGGCGGGATTGTCGAGCAGCGTGCGGAAGAGGGACTCCACTACATCCGCGGCGTGGGCGTGGACCTCCTCCATGCCGGGAGAATTGTAAAAATTGGCGTAGAGAAATTGCTTGGCAGCGGCGCGTTCCGCCTCAACGGAAGGGCTGAGGGTGGCGATGCGGAGCGGCGCGCGGCGGATGTGCTGGAGCTGGGTGGCGCCGAGAGCGGCGACCTGCGCGCGGGTTTCGGCGACCAGATCTGTGACCAGGGCATTGAGCATGCACTTGAGGGTCTCATTGGCGAGGAGCTTGAGGGACGCGGCGGGGTACTGGCGGCGGACCTCGTCGTGAAAGCGGCGGAAGAGGGGAACGCCGTCGCAGATTTGAGCGAGGGACAAGATGCCGGAGTCGAGTCCGTCGTCGAGGTCGGCGGTGAGGTAGGCGATTTCGTCGGCAAGATCGATGAGTTGTGCTTCGAGGGGCGGAAACTGGTCGAGGAAGTAGTGGGCCAGCTCGGGGTGGTGGGCGCTCGGGTAGTCGCGGGAGTGCTTGATGATGCCCTCGCGGACGGCGAGGGTGAGGTTGAGTCCGCGGAAGGCGGCGTAGCGCTCCTCAAACCAGGTGACGATGCGGAGGGCGTGGAGATTGTGATCGAAGGTGAGGCCGTGGGCGCGGAGGGCGCGATCGAGGGCCTTTTCTCCGGCGTGGCCGAAGGGCGGGTGGCCGATGTCGTGGGCGAGGGCGAGGGCCTCGGCGAGCTCGGCGTTGAGGCCGAGGGCGTGGGCGAGGGTGCGGGCGATCTGGGCGACCTCCAGCGTGTGGGTGAGGCGACTGCGGAAGTGGTCGCTGGGAGGGTCACTGGGGAGGCGGGAGAAGACCTGGGTTTTTCCGGCGAGGCGGCGGAAGGCGCGGGCATGGAGGATGCGCGCAATGTCACGCGCGAAGGGTGTGCGGTAAGGGTGGGGCGGCTCTGGGAAGGCGCGCCGGGACATCTCGCCGGAGCCGTCGACGGCGATTCCGGGAGGCAGCGAGGCAACCGGGTTGAGGGCCGATGTCATCTGTATACCTAGCCAGGCAGTTCTGCCTGACTCCAATCTGGTTATATCGTAGATGGACTGCCCAGCGCCTCCGGGGGCCGATGGTGTGTTTTACATCACGGGCGAAGCCAGGGCGGTCGCGGGAGAATGTCTCCGACGGCGCGGAGTGCGGCCGGAAGCGGGGAAGACTGGATGTGGACAAGGCCGAAGCATGGGGAGTACCATCCAGCCGAACTTTTTGAAGGTGCGCAAGATGCCCCGGCGGGCAGGCGCGCAAACTTTTTCACGTCAGGGCCGGGAGGAAACGATGAAGACCATGAGATGGATTGCTGTGGGCGCACTGGCGCTGGGTGTGGCATTTACTTCCGGGTGCAAGCGGCACTCGCTGAAGGAGGTGTACTACCTGGTTTCTAACAACGTGAATCTGCCCTACTGGCAGACCGCGGAGAGCGGATTCAACCATGCGGCGGCGGAACTTGGGGTGACGGCCAGGGTGGTGGGTCCGGAGACCTACGATCCGCAGGCCGAGCTGGCTGAGCTGAAGAGTGCGGTGGCGGCCAAGCCGGCGGGGATCCTGATTTCGGTTTCGGATGTGTCGGTGCTGCAGCCGGAGATTGATGCGGCGATTGCAGCGGGCGTGCCGGTGATCACGATGGACTCCGACGCGATGGGCAGCAAGCGGCTGTTCTTTATCGGGACGAACAACCTGGAGGCTGGGCGGCTGGGCGGCCGGCGGCTGATCCAGAGGCTGGGCGGCCACGGGAATGTGGTGTTCTTTACGATCAGCGGGCAGCCGAACACCGAGGAGCGGCTGAAGGGCTTCAAGGACGTGCTGGATGGGCATCCGGACATCCACATCGCGGACGTGGTGGACATCAAGGGCGATGCGCGCGTGGCGTTTGACAAGGCGCAGGAGTACCTTGCGCTGAAGGGTGCGAAGAAGGTGGATGCGTTTGTGTGTCTGGAGGCTTCCTCTGGCAAGCAGGTGGCCGAGGTGGTGAAACGGATGAACGTGACCGACCGGACGGTGATTGCGTGGGATGTGGACCAGGGCACGCTGGATGCGATCAAGGCGGGCGTGATTGATTCCACGGTGGCGCAGAAGCCGTACACGATGGGCTCCTACGGGCTGAAGGCGCTGGATGCGGTGTTCCACAACCCGCCGAAGACGCTGGACAAGGACTACGGCGCGGATCCGTTTTCGCCGTATCCTTACTTTGTGGACACGGGCACTTCGCTGGTGGACAAGGATAACGTGGACCAGTACCTGGCGGCTGCGGCACAGGCTAAGTAGGGCCTGAAGGCGGGCAGTAGAAACGCGAAGCGCGGGCGGGGAGCCTGTGCGGCAGAGACAACGATGGCGGCCCGGCTGAGCGCAGCGGGCCGCCATGATTTTTTGCCGGCACTGTGGATACGTGAAGGGAGAATGCCCTAGTTGGCCTTGCCGGGACCGACGAGGCTTTCTTCCTTGGCCAGCTTGACGTGTGCGCTCTCCAGCTTCTTTTGCAGTTTGGAGACTTCACCGGGGTCAAGGTCGGCGGGCACGGACTTGGCGCACTCGGCGAGCGAGAGCTCCCACTGTGCGGCGGCCAGACGGATGCGCCCGGTTTTTTCGTAAAGATCGCCGAGGTGCTCGTGGACGGTTGGGTCGGTCTGGTCGCGCGCGACGGCTTGGAGAAGATTTTGCTCGGCGAGCTCGTATTGGCCGAGCTTGAAGTAAGCCCAGCCAAGGGAGTCGAGGTAGGCGCCATTCATGGGCTCCAACTGGACGGCCTTGCGGATGAGCTGGAGTGCCTGTGGCAGCTTGTTGCTCTTGTCGGCAAGCATATAGCCGAGGTAGTTGAGGGTCATGGCATTGTCGGGGTCCAGGGCCAGCACCTGGCGGAAGTACCGCTCGGCGGGCTCAAGATGCTTTTGCCGCTCAGCGAGTGCGCCGCGGAGGAAGAGGAGATAGATGCGGTCGTCCTTTTTGGTGCTGAGGGGCTCGGCCTTGTCGAGTGCCTCGCCGGCATCCTTCCAGCGGTGGAGGCGGGTGTACATCTGGGCCAGGGTGAGCCAGACGGCGCGATTCTTGTTGGCGTTGGCTTCTGAGTTAGCGTCGGTGGTGGTGAGCAGGCCCTTGGCCATGTCGATGCCCTGGTCCACTTTGCCGTCGTCGGCCAGTTCGCTGGCGAGCAGGAGCTTGAGGTCGGAGTTTTTGGGGTCTGCGGCGACGGCCTTCTCGGTGACGTCGATGGCTTTGCTAAACATTTTGGCGTCGCGGTAGACATCGACCTGGCCCTGGTAGCCATGAATGGCGCTGTCGCCGCCCATATCGACCATCTTCTGGTAGGCAGCGATGGCGTCGTTGACTTTGTTCTGCTCGTGGTAAACGCCGCCGAGGCGCGCGAGGAAGATGCCGCGGTTGTTCTTTTCCTCCGCGGTGTAGGCGCCATTGGCATGCGAAGTGAGGTCGACCATGTGCTGGTAGACCTTTGCGGCTTCGTCGTAGCGGCCGAGGACATCGAGAAGGAGGCCTTCGTTGTAGCCGGCCTCAAGAGAATTGGGGTCAATCTGGGAGGCCTTGCGAACGGCGGTGAGGGCATCCTCATACTTGCCCTGGCGGCGGAGGATTTCTGCGATGCGGACCTGGGCGCCGGCGTTTTCCGGGTCGGCCTGTGCCAGGTCGCGAAACTGCTTCAGGGCCGCGTCCAACTGATTGTCGGTGAACAGTGCCTGAGCGAGCGCGGCGAGGGTGCGGGGGTCGCCGGGGGCCAGATCTGCCGCGCGCTGGTAGGCGGCGATGGCGTCCTTGGGGCGCTTGAGCTGGTCATAAGCGGCACCGAGGGCGAACTCGATCTTGGGCGTGCGGCTGTCCTGTTTTACCCCTTCCAGAACCTTGACGGCCTGATCCATGTTGTTGTTTTCCGCGTAAAGGCGGGCGAGGTTCAGGACCACGACTTCCGAGTCGGGGTTGATGCCCTCGGCGATCTTGAACTGGTCCTCCGCCTTTTGGGTGTCGTGGCGGACGGTGTAAAGCTGCCCGAGGACCATGTGGTCTTCCACGCTTTTGGGCTCGAGGGCGAGGATTTTCTCGTACTCGCTGATGGCCTGGTCAAGGGTATTGCCGCTGGGCGATGAGGAAGAAGGTGCGTTCTGTGCCTTGCTGAGCTGGCGGAGATAAATGCGGCCGAGGAGCTTGTGGGCATCCAGGTTGTCGGGGGCAATCTTGAGCAGGCCGTGCGCGGTGGCCTCGGCTTCACTGATTTTGCCGGCGCGGAAGTAGAGATCGGCCAGGGCGTTGTTGAGCTCCGGGGAGTTGGGGTCCGCGTTGAGGGCGGTCTTGTACTCCTCAATGGCGTGGCTGATGTATTCCATGCTGCCGGATTCGATGGCCCGCTCTTCATCCACGCCGGCCATGGCCGCATGGAAGTAGGCCTTGGCGCGCTCGGGAACGGGAGCGACGTGTGCGGGGGCGGCCTGGGCAGCGGGCTTGGCTGCCTGGGAGGGCAGGGCGGCGTCCGAGGTGGCAGTGGCAGCGCTTTGCGCTTGGAGGGCCGGCAGAAGCGCCAGCGACAGGGCTGCCGAGGACAACCAGAGGAGCGGCAAACGGAATTTTGAAGTCATCATTGCTGGGGAATCCATGCCTTTTGGTCCGGGTTTTGAGCCGGGCGAGCCGGCTGTGCTGCTATCCCGGTTGGTTCGAAGGCAAACAGGCGGATGGCCGGGCCGACCCACCTCTTTAAAGACGATTTTACCTTTGATTCGTCGCATCGGCACGGGGGAAAGCCTGATTTTAGCCCCCGGGCGGTTACCGACGGCGGGACAAAGCGGTTCCCGACGGGTGGAAAAGGACGGAAATTCAGCCTTAATGGCGGAAGTGGCGGATGCCGGTGAAGACCATGGCCAGGCCGAGTTTGTCGGCGGCGGCGATGACGTCCTGGTCCTTGACGGAGCCGCCGGGCTGGATGACGGCGGTGGCCCCGGCTGCGGCCACGGTTTCAAGCCCGTCAGGGAAAGGGAAAAAGGCGTCAGAGGCGGCAACGGTGCCCTCCAGGGGCAGGATCGCTTTTTGCGCGCCGAAGCGGGCGGCATCCACGCGGCTCATCTGGCCGGCGCCGATGCCGATGGTCTGTCCGAGGCGGGCGTAGACGATGGCGTTGGACTTGACGTGTTTGCAGACGCGCCAGGCGAAGAGGAGGCTGCGGAGCTCTTCGGCCGTGGGGGGACGCCAGGTGACGACGTCGAGCTCGCCTTCGTTGACGCGGCCGGTGTCGGCGTCTTGCAGGAGCAGGCCGCCGGAGACGTGCTTGACGACGGGGCGGGGCGGGGCGGAGTGGACTTCGACGAGGCGGAGGTTCTTCTTGGCGGCGAAGCGCTCGCGGGCCTCAGGTGTGAAGGCGGGGGCGGCGATGGCCTCGACGAAGAGTTTGGCGATTTCGTCGGCGGCTGCAGCGTCGACGGGGCGGTTGATGCCGATGACAGAGCCGAAGGCGGAGACGGGGTCGCAGGCGAGAGCCTTGGTGTAAGCCTCGGCGACGGAGGAGCCGGTGGCGGCGCCGCAGGGATTGGTGTGCTTGATGATGGCGACCATAGGCTCGTCGAATTCCTGGGCGAGCTCCCAGCAGGCTTCGAGGTCGACGAGGTTGTTGAAGCTGAGCTCTTTGCCCTGCAGTTGGCGGGCGTTGGCGATGCCGAGGCCGGAGCCGTCGGAGTAAAGCGCGGCGCGCTGGTGGGGATTTTCGCCGTAGCGGAGGGACTGCGCGAGCGGGAAGTTGACGCGAAGTGTGGAAGGCAGGGCGTCGGTGTCGGGGGCGGCGGGGGCGTCGGGCACAGGGGCGGTTGCGATGCGCTCGAGAGTGCCGGCGATGGCTGAGTCATAAGCCGCGGTGAGGGCGAAGGCCTGCTTGGCCAGACGCCAGCGGGACTCTCGGCTGAGGGCGCCGCCGGTGGACTGAAGTTCCTGAATGAGCGCGGGGTAATCCTGGACGCGGGTGACGATGGCGACGTCCTCGAAGTTTTTGGCGGCGGAACGGACCATGGAGGGGCCGCCGATGTCGATGTTCTCAATGAGGTGGCCGAAGGCGACACCGGGCTGCGCGGCGGTTTTCTCAAAGGCGTAGAGGTTGACGACGACCATGTCAATGGGATGGATGCCGTGGGCTGCGACGGCGGCTTCGTGCTCGGCGTTGCCGCGGATATAAAGAAGGCCGCCGTGGACGAGGGGATGGAGGGTTTTGACGCGGCCGTCGAGCATCTCAGGAAAGCCGGTTAGGTCGCTGATGTCCTGGACGGCGAGTCCGGCCTCGCGAAGGGTGCGGGCGGTTCCGCCGGTGGAGACGAGCTCGACGCCAAAGCCGGCGAGGACCTGCGCCAGTTCGACGAGTCCGATTTTGTCTGTGACGCTGAGAAGCGCGCGGGAAATGCGCCTTTCGTTCTTTCCGCTGGTGTGGCCGGCGCCTGAGTGACTCACCCTGATTTGCTCCTTGGCGGCCATCCTGATTTGCCCGGTGCGGGACTGAGCCCGAAGGGGCAGGAGGACCAAAGAACAGACTACAACCTGCGGGGACGGGCAGTCGGTGACGAGGGCGGAGATGCAGTACGATGAAAGCTATGGGAAGTGATTCCGGCGTTCCACGGATGGATGGGCAGAGACCGGTGCGCGTGGAGCCCGGATGGGAGCCGGAGATTCTGCCGCCGGGCCCCGGCTACGCTGCGAATCCCCAGCCACCGCCGCGACGCAGGAGGCCCCTTTGGGCCACGTCGCCGGCGACTTACATCCTGGTGGGCATTAACTGCGCGGTGTACCTGGCGATGGTGGCACGCGGGGTAAGCGCAACGGAACCGACGGTCGGCCAACTGATGCAATGGGGCGCGGACAACGCCGGCGCGGTGCTGCTGGGCGGGCAGTGGTGGCGCATTGTGACGGCGATGTTTGTGCATGCAGGCATACTGCACATTGCGCTGAACATGTGGTGCCTATGGAACCTGGCCCTGCTGGCGGAGCCGCTGATGGGCTCGTTCGGGGTGATGGCGGCGTATCTGCTGACGGGCGCGGCGGGGGACTTGCTTTCGACGTTTGTGAGCTGGACCTGGCCGATGCACGACGGCGGGTTGGTGTTCTTCCCGGTGGGCGTGGGCGCTTCCGGGGCTGTGTTTGGGATTGCGGGAGCGCTGATTATTCTGCTGAAATCTCCGCGGCTGCCAGTGCCGCCGGTGGAACTGCGGAAGTTGCGCAAGTCCGTGATTTACTTTGCCGCCATCAACCTGGTTCTGGGCCTGGGCATCAACGTGGGCGCGTCGGTGATGCAGTCCGGACTGAAGATTGACAACTGGGCGCATCTGGGCGGGTTTGCGAGCGGACTGCTGTTTGCAATGCCGATGGTGCCGAGGCTGGGTTCGCCGCGGGAGATGTTTCGATCGCGGCTGGGCCGGGCGGTGGCGCTGGTGGCGGGCATCCTGGTGCTGTTTGCCTATTTTCTTTCGAAGCTGCCGGGCTGAGAGCTGGGCGGAATTCCGAGCGCGGGCCCCGCGGAGCTGTGAAAGAATGATGGCAGTTGGCAGGCCGCTGAGCACTTCACCGCAACGGGAGGAAACCGAATGAAACGCCGTGACTTTCTTCAACAGGCCGCACTGACCGCAGCTGCGGTGGCATCCGCAAAACAACTGAAGGCCACAGCCAAGACTCCGAGCCAGCCGATTGCGAAACGCACTCTGGGCAAAACGGGCGAGCAGCTTTCGATTATCGCCTTTGGCGGCATTGTGGTGATGAATGAGTCGGCAGACGAATCCAAAAACATTGTGGCGGAGGCTGTGGACCGGGGCATCAACTACTTTGACGTGGCGCCGAGCTACGGCAACGCGCAGGAGCGGCTGGGACCGGCGCTGAAGCCCTACCGGAAGGATTGCTTTTTGGCGTGCAAGACGGGAGCGCGCAATAAAGAAGAATCCCGGAAGGCGCTGGAGGAGAGCCTGCGACTGCTGCAGACGGACCATTTGGACCTGTACCAGTTTCACGCGCTGACGAAGATGAAGGAACTGGACGAAGTGCTGGCACCTGGCGGCGCGATGGAGACGATGGAGGCGGCGAAGAAAGAAGGCAAGATTCGTTACATCGGCTTCTCAGTGCACTCGGCGGAGACGGCGGTGGCGGCGATGGAGCGGTACCCGTTTGACACGATTCTGTTTCCGCTGAACTTTGTTCTGGTGACGCAGGCGGGCTTTGGTCCACAGATTCTGAAGAAGGCGCAGGAGAAGCAGATGGGCATCCTGTGCCTGAAGAGCATGGCGAAGACGGTTTGGCCGGAGGGTCAGCAGAAAGATCATCCGGAGCCGAAGTGCTGGTATCAGCCGGCGGCGTTTCCGCACGAGGCGGCGATGGGTCTGCGCTGGACGTTGGGGCACCCGATTACGGCTGCGATTCCTCCGGGAGACGAGC
Source organism: Occallatibacter sp. (assembly GCA_035531055.1). Lineage (GTDB taxonomy): Bacteria > Acidobacteriota > Terriglobia > Terriglobales > Acidobacteriaceae > Telmatobacter. The sequence goes on from DATKTQ010000317.1 coordinate 22,304, forward strand.
GGTATTTCCGGCTGGCGATGGACGTGGCGCAGGATTACAGGCCGCTGGAGCCACACGAAGAGCAGGCACTGCTGGCGGGAGCCAAGGGAGCGGAGCCGATCTTCCACCTGGGCAACGACGTGTAACGGCGGGAACACGAAAAGGGCAGCAGGGCGCGGCCGAGGCTGCGCCCTTTTTGCGTTTGGAAGACGGAGTGAGGAGCGGCTAATGCATTTTCGAAAAATGCTCTAGCGAACGGCCGTGGCGGCGAACTTTTTGACCATGGCCAGCAGGAGCCTGCGGTCGCTCTCATTCAGATTGGTCGAGTAGCGGCGGATCTGGGTGAGGAATCGCAACTCCTCGTCGGAGAGGCGCTGGGTGTTGAGCTGGCGGCTGCCCGCCTCCTCGGTGAAGAACTGGGCGATGGGCACATCGAGAGCGGAGGCGATTTTAGAAAGCGTGTCGAGGGAGGGCACGGTGTGACCGTTCTCCACGCGGGAGAGGTAACAGCGGAGCAGACCGGTCTTTTTTTCGATGTCGCCCTGCGAGAGGCCCTTCTGGAGCCGGTATGCGCGGATGGTGGTGCCGATTTTCATCATGGGAGAGGTCCAATCATCGAGGTGCCCGCCGCCGTTTACTGATGCGGTAGCTACCATAGAGTTATTGGCTTAATAGTTAACACGTGCTGTGGGGAAATGCAAGGGAAAATGCGAAGCGGATTGAAGGGCCGGCCGGAGGCAGACGGCGGGGCGCCTATTTCAGCTTCTCGGCGAAGAAGCGGTCGATGCGGGCGAGGGCGTCGGCGGCATCCTGGGGGCGGTAGCCCATTTTGTTGCCAGGATTTTCAAAGGCGTGGCCGGCGTCGGGATAGATTTTGACGTCGACGGATTTGCCGATGGCGTGCATGGAGCCGACGAAGGCGTGGACTGCAGTGGGCGGAATGCCGCGGTCGAGTCCGCCGAAGTTTCCGAGGAGCGCGGCGTGGATGCGTTCGAGGTCAGCGCTGCTTGTGGCGAGCGCGCCGTAGTTGACGGCGACGGCTTTGAGATTGGGGTCGGCGATGGCGAGCTGGAGTGCATAGCCGCCGCCGAAGCACCAGCCGACGGCGCCGATGCGATGGGAATCGACGTCCTTGCGTGCCCGGAGGAAGTGGACGGCGGAGACGAGATCGCGGATGCCCTGGTCCTGAGGAAGACCTCGTGAGAGCTCGTGGGCGACTTCAGGGTCGGAGGTGACCTGGCCGTGATAGAGGTCGACGGCGAGCGCGACATAGCCATGGGCGGCATAGCCGGCGGCTTGCTGCTTGACCCAGTCGGTGAGGCCCCACCACTCATGAATGACGACGATTGCCGGATGCGGGCCGGGGGTGTGCGGCAGGTAGAGGACGCCCTCGCCATTGCCGCTGCCGCTGGGGAAGGTGACATGCTGCTGGGCGTGTGCGGGAAGGGTGAAGACGGCGACGAGAAGCGCGGCGGAGGTGGCAAGCAGTCGGAAGGATTTCATGAGTGACCTCAATGCGGGTGATGCACGTGGGAGCATTCCGCGCGGGGAAGACGGCTCCGGCGGGCCTGCGGAGCATTGTACTCGAAGGCGGTTGTGCGGAGGGAGACGAGGAAGCGGGGAGGGTATGTGCTGAGCAGCCCGGAGTGGATGCGGGGATTCGCGAAGGTGTATGAGACGCGGCTGGTGCGGGCGCCAGCGGCTCAGGGAGCGGCGTCGCCGGGTGCGCCGGCCGTGGCTTCCGGGGACCGGTAGGGGCAGTGGCGGCAGCCGGAGTTGCAGCAGGAACCGCGCTTGAGATGGTAAGCCGCCGTGAAGACGAGATACGGACCTTCAAAGTAGTAGTCCTCCGGCGCGAGTGGGGTATTGGCGTCGGTGGCGCTGGCGGGAGCGTCGCGGTCCATGGAGATATTGTCGCGGATTTGCGGCCGTTGTGCCGCGGGTAGAATGAAGCCATGACGATTTCCGCAGAAGAGCGCGCGCGGCGCATCAAGATTGTTCTTTTCGACGTGGATGGAGTGCTGACGGACGGCGGCATCTGGCTGGTGCCCGCGCCTGCGGGCTCGGTGGCCCATCCGGGACTGGCGGAGAAGGACGGCGAGGCCGGATTCGGAATTCAATCGACGACGATGGTGGAGGCCAAGGGCTTCCACGCGCACGACGGGACGGCGATCTCCCTGGCGCGGCTGGGTGGGATGAAGTGCGGTTTCATCACCAAGCGGATCAGCGAAACAGTAGCGCTGCGGGCGCGCGATCTGAAGCTGGAGTTTGTGTACATGGGCCAGTCGTACAAGATGGAAGCGGTGCGCGAGATCATGGAAAAGGAAGGCGTGACGCTCGAAGAGATTGCGTATGTGGGCGACGACGTAATTGACCTGCCGGTGATGCGCGAATGCGGCTTTGCAGTGGCGGTGGCGAATGCGCGGGCGCAGGTGAAGGCGGCGGCGCATTACGTGACGCCGAATGCGGGCGGACGCGGGGCGGGGCGCGACACGGTGGAGTTCATTCTGGAGGCCAAGGGGATTCTGGGGAAGTGCATCGAGGCGTACATCGATGAGCGGAATCCTATGGCGCCGTCAATGGACATCGGCAAGGGCGGCGCCTGACGTAACGCGGCGCGTTATGTGGCGTGCATGAGGCTGAACAGAAGTACGGCGAGCACGATGAGGCTGACGACGACGTACATGCGGTCGCGCTCCAGCGCGAAGCCGGCGACGGCCATGGCGACGCGGGCAACGGGCGTGGCGATGAGCAGCAGAAGGCCGAATTGCATGAGGCCCAGGCTGTCTCCATGCATGGCGGAACGGAAGATGCCGGGCAGGGTGCGCACCTCCGCGCCGCCGGGCGCGAAGACTCCGTAATGGACCGGCTGCGCATGGAAGCGGAAAAGGTAAAGCACGCCGCCGGAGAAGACGACCGCCGCGGCCAGCAGGACGCCGGCGCGGAGCAGGTTGCCGATGATGTTCTCAAGATGGCGATCGTCCATGCTCGCTAGACCTTTCCCAGAAATCCATTGACGATCATTTCAATGGCGAGTGCAAAGACCACGACGCCGAAGACGATGCGCAGGGTGCGAACACGGGCGTGGACGAGGACGCGGGTGCCGAGAAAGGCTCCGGCGAGGACGCCGAGCATGACGGGCATGGCGACGCGCGGGTCAATGTATCCGCGGCTGAGGTACACGCCGGCGCTGGCCGCGGCGGTTACACCGATCATGAAGTTGCTGGTGGTGGTGGAGACCTTGAAGGGAATCTTCATGGCGCGGTCCATGGCGATGACCTTGACGGCGCCGGAGCCGATGCCGAGGAGGCCGGAGAGCGCGCCCGCACCGAACATGAGGCCGAGGCCGGTGGGAACATTGTGGACGCCGTATTCCTGGCGCTTGTCGAGGAGCGGATAGTCGCCGCCGAGGCGAAAGAAGCGGGCGAGTCGGTCCGACTGGATGGCGGGACCGTGATCGGGCTCGGAACTGGCGAGGGACTGCCAGCCGGACTGAAGGAGCACGAGGCCAAAGATGATGGCGAGGATGTGGGTGCTGGTGAAGGCGGCGAGATATGCGCCCAAGACCGCGCCGACGGTGGTGGCGATTTCAAGCAGCATGCCGATGCGGATGTTGGAGAAGCCTTCCTTGACGTAGGCGGCGGCTGCGCCAGAGGAGGTGGCAATGACCGAGACGAGGGAGGCTCCGATGGCGTATTTGATGTCTACGCCAAGCACCAGAGCCAGGACGGGCACGACAACCACGCCGCCGCCCAAGCCGGTGAGCGCGCCGAGGAAGCCGGCGACGGCGGCGACAACCCAGACAACGAGAGTGAAATCGAGCGCGGACATGAGGTCGAAGGTGGAGCTGGACCTCTCAAGTATAGCGTGCGGCGGAGAGCAGCGTGATTACCGCGGTGGGGTCACGGGCCGTTGGGCGAAGGCGGGGAAGAGGGTTCGGATGAGGTCGTCGCGGAGGGTGAGGCGCAGGTCGGAGTTGGGGTCGGGCTCGGTGTTTGACTCCGGATGCAGGGTGGAAGCGGGCGAGGGCGCGCCGGTGTCTGTGGTGTTGACGGCGAGGATGGCGGCGGTGTGGCCGGCGGGATCGATCATCAATTCAGAGGAAAAGCCGCCCTGGTCGCCGTCGTGAAAGACGTAGCGATGACCTTGGAGATGGAGGACGAAGAAGCCGAGACCCATGAGAGGCTGCGCGCCGCCGGGGCCGGAGGTGTATGGCGTGGGCGGCTGGCCGCGCTGGAGGGCGGGCAGGACGCCGGTCCAGGCTTCCTGCAGCGAACTGCGTTTGAGGACGATGTTGTCGACGGGGTTGGCTGGGTCGCCGATGAGGAAGCGGGCGTATTTGACCATGTCTGGGATGGGCGCTTTGAGCCCGCTGTTAGAGGTGGTGATGCCGGTGTCGAAGTTGAACGGCTGGGGGGTGAGGGTGGCGCCGGAGCGGAGGTAACTGGCGGAGACGTGCGGCTCAAGGTAATAGGGCGAGCGGTCAAAGTAGCTTTCGGTCATGCCGAGGGGCATGAGGATGTTCTTGGTGATGTAGACCTCGAAGTCGTCGCCGGAGAGGCGCTGGATGATTTGGCCGAGGAAGACGTAGCCGAGGTTGGAGTAGCTCCACTGGGTTCCGGGCTTGAAGGCGATGTGGGTGTAAGGGAGCATGGCGGCGACCTGGGACCAGCGGGTGGGCTCGAAGGGCTGCCAGTTGCAGTCTTTGGGGTCGTCGCAGTCCCAGGGCCAGGTGGAGTTGCGGAAACCGGCGCTGTGGGTGAGCAGGTCGCGGATGGTGATCTGGTCGACGGGACCGAAGGCGTCGTGGATCTGGCGGAGCTCGGGGACATAGCGGACGGCCGGGTCGTTGAGCGAGAGCAGGCCGCGGTCGCGGAGCTGGAAGATGGCGATGGAGGTGAAGGTCTTGGTGATGGAGGCCCAGTTGTAGGCGGTGTGGTCGTCCACACGGCGGCTGGGTTGGAGGCGGGCACTGCCGAAGGAGAATTCGGTGGCGGGTTGCCCGGCGTGGACGAAGGCGAATCCGCCGCCGACGATGTGGTGGCGGGAGAGGACGGCTTCGAAACGGGCGTGGAATGCATCCAATTGGGCAGAGTCGTGCTGGGCAGAAGCTGGCTGGGCAGAGGTGGGAACGGAGACGAGCGCGCAGGCGAGGACGAGCAGCGTGGGCGCGAGCAGGAGACGGAAGCGCATGGGGAAATGATACTGAATAGACGGCGATGGCGCCGGTGGTGCTATAGTCTGCGAGTTTCTTGAGATGCCGGAATGGCGGAGTCTATGAAGCTGGAAAACACGCTGCGATCCGCATGGGATCCGCAATCTGCCAGGGCGAAGGCGAACGGCGAGGCGCTACGGGCGCAGCTGGCGGAGTTGCGCGGGACGGAGGAGAGGATTCGGCAGGGCGGCGGCGCAAAGGCCGCGGCGGCGCAGCATGCCAAGCACCGGCTGACGGTGCGGGAGCGGCTGAAGCTGCTGCTGGACGAAGGTACGGAGCTGATGGAACTGGGGCTTTGGGCGGCGCACGGCATGTATGAGGAATATGGCGGAGCGCCGGGCGCGGGCGTGGTGACGGGCTTGGGGCGCGTATGCGGACGGCAGTGCATGGTGATTGCGAACGATGCGACGGTGAAAGCCGGCGCGTTTTTTCCCATGACGGCGAAGAAGGTGCTGCGGGCGCAGACGATTGCCATGGAGAATCGGCTGCCGACGCTCTACCTGGTGGACTCCTCCGGTGTGTTTCTGCCGTTGCAGGAGGATGTGTTTCCGGATACGGACGACTTCGGAAGGATTTTTCGCAACAACGCGGTGATGAGCGCGCGAGGGATTCCGCAGATTACGGCGATTCTGGGCATGTGTGTGGCGGGCGGCGCGTATTTGCCGGTGATGACCGACACGGTGCTGATGACGGAGGGGTCGGGATTGTTTCTTGCGGGGCCTTCGCTGGTGCAGGCGGCAATTGGGCAGCGGACGAGCGCGGAGGAGTTGGGCGGCGCGGCGATGCATGCCGAGGTTTCCGGGACGGTGGACTTTAAGGAGCCGGACGACCAGCACTGCCTCAGGCGGATGCGGTCACTGGTGGACAAGCTGGGCGAGCAGCCGGCGGGCGAGGTGTTTTCGCGAGTTGCCTACGATGCGGCGAAGGATGGGCCGCTGTATGCGGCGGAGGATCTCTACGGAATGCTGGATCCGGCGCCCGGGGCGACGAATATCTACGACATGCGTGAGGTGATTGCGCGGCTGGTGGACCGCAGCGAGTGGGATGAGTACAAGGCGGAGTTTGGGCGCACGGTGCTGTGCGGGTATGCGCGGATTGGCGGGCACGCGGTGGGCGTGGTGGCCAACCAGAAGATGAACCAGATGCAGACGGTGGCGACGGGGCCAGCCGCGGGCGCCAAGCGGATTGAAGTGGGCGGGGTGATCTATACGGAAGGCGCGCAGAAGGCGGCACGCTTCATTCTGGACTGCAACCAGAGCCTGGTGCCGCTGGTGTTTCTGCACGACGTGAACGGCTTTATGGTGGGCAAGGACGCGGAGTGGTCGGGGATTATTCGTGGGGGGGCCAAAATGGTTTCGGCAGTGGCGACGAGCGTGGTGCCGAAGATTACGGTGATTGTGGGCGGGAGCTTTGGCGCGGGGCATTATGCGATGTGCGGCAAGGCGTATGATCCGCGATTTGTGTTTGCGTGGCCCACGGCGCGCTACGCGGTGATGAGCGGCGCGTCTGCCGCGGCGACGCTGGCCGAGGTGCGTGCGAGGCAACTGGAGCGCGGAGGCAAAGTACTTTCCGAGGCGGAGAAGACGGCGATGCGCGAGGAGATTGTGGCGACGTATGACGCGCAGGCGGACCCGCGCTACGGCGCGGCGCGACTGTGGATCGACGCGATCATCGACCCGGCGAAGACGCGGGAGGCGCTGATGACGGCGTTGGAGGCGTGCGCGCGGAATACGGAGATTGCGCGCTTCAATCCGGGTGTGATGCAGACCTGAGGAAGTTGCGAATTCAAAGAAGCAGAGCGAAAGAGCAAGTAAGCGGAAACAACCGGTGACCAAGGAGTGTGGCGATGGGCGTTGCGTTGGAGACCGTGGAAAGTTTGTATCCCTTTGTGCTGACGGAAGAGCAGGAATTGCTGCGGCGAGAGATTCAGGAGTTTGCCGCGCGCGAGGTTGCGCCACACGTGATGGCGTGGGACGAAGCCAGCGAATTTCCGCTGGCGACGGTGAAGAAGCTGGGGGAGATGGGCCTGCTGGGCGTGATTGTTCCGGCGGAGTACGGCGGCGCGGGGCTGACTTATGTGGACTACGTGCTGGCGATTGAAGAGCTGTCGGCGGTGGACGGATCGCTGGGACTGACGATGGCGGCGCATAACTCGCTGGGAACGAATCATATTTTTCTGGCGGGGAATGAGGAGCAGCGGCGAAAGTATCTGCCACGGCTGGCCAAGGGAGAGTGGCTGGCGGCGTGGGGGCTGACGGAGCCGGGTTCCGGCTCTGACGCGAGCAATGCGCGGACAACTGCGGAGCGCAAGGGCGACCGTTACATTTTGAACGGGAATAAGACGTTCATCACCAACGGGCACTATGCCGACGTGACGATGGTGATTGCGGTGACAGACCGGAGCAAGGGTACGCATGGACTCTCGGCGTTTGTGGTGGAGAAGGGGACGAAGGGATTCCGGCCGGGCAAGAAGGAGAACAAACTGGGCCTGCGCGCGAGCGATACGAGCGAACTGATTTTTGAGGACTGCGAGATTCCGGCGGAGAACCTGCTGGGCGCCGAGGGCGAGGGCTTTGTGGATGCGATGCGGGTGCTGGACGGCGGACGCATCTCGATTGCCGCGCTCTCGCTGGGCATTGGGCGCGGAGCGCTGGATGCGGCGCTGAAGTATGTGAAGGAGCGGCGGCAGTTCGGCAAGGCAATTGCGGAGTTTCAGGGGATCCAGTGGAAGTTGGCGGACATGGCCACGGAACTGGATGCGGCGCGGCTGCTGACGCAGCGGGCGGCGGTGCTGAAGGACGCGGGCCGGAGAGTGACGCGGGAGTCGGCGATGGCAAAGCTGTTTGCCAGCGAGACGGCGGTGCACATTTGCAACGAAGCAGTGCAACTGTTTGGCGGTTACGGCTTCATCAAGGACTATCCAGCGGAGAAGTTTTATCGCGACGTGAAGCTGTGCACGATTGGCGAGGGGACGAGCGAGATTCAGCGGATGGTGATTGCGCGGGAGATTCTGAAGGTGCATCCGTCCCGCGGATGAGCGGCGGGATGGCAGAGCGGGAGAGTCGATGGGAGATGCCGTCAAGATTGTGGAGTGTCCGCGGGATGCGTGGCAGGGCCTGCCCGGGCTGATTCCGGCGGAGCGCAAGGCGGCGTACCTGCGCCGGCTGCTGGATGCGGGGTTTCGGCAGTTGGATTCGGTGAGTTTTGTGTCCCCGGCGGCGGTTCCGCAGATGGCGGACTCTGAACGGGTGCTGGAGCTGCTGGAAGCGCCTGCGGACGCGGAGATTCTGGGCATTGTGGTGAATGCGCAGGGGGCCGAGCGCGCAATTCGCACCGGTAGAGTGCAGACGCTGGGGTTTCCGTATTCCATCTCGACAGAATTTTTGAGGCGCAATCAGCGGCAGACGCAGGCGGAGGCGCTGCAGGTGCTGCAGATGATTGTGGAACAGGCAAGTGGAGCGGGGTTGAACGTGGTGGCGTATGTTTCGATGGCCTTCGGCAATCCCTACGGGGAGGCGTGGAGCGCGGAGGCCGCCGCCGAGGCGTGCGATGCGCTGCTGGACGCGGGTGTGCGGGAGATTTCGCTGGCGGACACGGTGGGCGCAGCGACCGGGGAGCGAGTTGCCGAGACGGTGGCGACGGTGCGGTCGGCGCATGCGGAAGCAGAGATCGGAGTGCACCTGCATGCGCGGCGAAGCGAGGCGGCTGCACGGATTCTGGCGGCGTATGATGCGGGTTGCCGCAGATTTGACGCGGCGCTGGGCGGGCTGGGTGGATGTCCGTTCGCGCAGGATGAGATGGTGGGAAATATTCCGACGGAGTTGCTGTTGGCGACGCTGGCGGAGCGGACGGCGGAGCTACCGGGTGTGCGCGATGTGGACGGACTGTGCCGGGAGAGCGCGGAGATTGCCCGCGAGTTTGGCAAGCGCGAGCCGCTGCGGGATGCGGAAGGCAAACGCTGAACGACAGCGGGCAGGAGGAACGAATGGACTACTCGACGCTGGTGGTGGAGGACCGCGGGCTGGTGCGCACGATCGAGCTGCACAGGCCGGAGCGGCGCAACGCCATGAACACGGCCATGCAGGAGGAGCTGATTGCCGCGCTGAAGGAGACGGTGACGAGCTGCGGCAGCCGGGTACTGGTGCTGACGGGCGCGGGCGGCGCGTTCTGCTCCGGCATGGATCTTGCTGCGCTTCAGGGGTTGGAGGCGCAGTCTCCCACCGAGCGACGGACGGATGCCGAGCGGATTGCGGAGCTGTTCCGCACGCTGTACGAGTTGCCGATTCCGACGATTGCGGCGGTGCAGGGCGCGGCGATGGCGGGGGGCACGGGACTGGCAATGATTTGCGACTTTACGCTGGCCACGCCGGAGGCTCGGTTTGGATTTACGGAGGCGCGGATCGGGTTTGTACCGGCGCTAGTGTCGGCGTATCTGGCCCTGCAGATTGGCGACAAGCGGAGCCGCAACCTGCTGCTGACTGCGCGCGTGTTTGACGCCGAGGAGGCGTGCAGGCTGGGGCTGGTGAACGAGGTGGTTCCGCATGCGGAACTGGCGGGACGGGTGGAGGCATTGACGGATGCGCTATTGGCCAACAGTCCGCAGTCTCTGAGTGCGACCAAGCGGCTGATGGCCGCGCAGAACCGCGCATGGCTGGATGCGGCGACGGCGCTTGCGGTGGAGGCGAATACGCAGGCGCGCGAGACGGAGGATTTCCACGAAGGAATTGCGGCTTTCCTGGCCAAGCGCAAGCCCGTGTGGAAGGGTTGATGCGGCTCAGTCGGTGTCACGAAAGAGCAGCGGGGCTTGCGTCTGATTTTCCAGGTGCGTGCGGGTGACTCCTTCGGCGATTTCCATCACGGCAAAGCCTTCGGGAGTTACGTCGAGCACGCAGAGGTCCGTGATGACGCGATGCACCACGGCGGCGCCGGTGAGGGGAAGGGTACACTCGCGCAGCAGTTTTGGCTGGCCGGCGGGCGTGGTGTGTTCCATGACAACGAGCACGCGACGCACGCCGGAGACGAGATCCATGGCGCCGCCCATGCCTTTAGCCTTTTTGCCAGGGATCATCCAGTTGGCCAGATCACCGCGCTCGGAGACCTGCATGGCACCGAGGATGGCGAGATCGATGTGGCCGCCGCGGATCATGGCGAAAGAGTCGGCGCTGGAGAAGACGGAGGCGCCGGGGACTAAGGTGACGGTTTCCTTGCCGGCGTTGATAAGGTCGGCGTCGACTTCTGAATCCAGCGGAAACGGGCCCATGCCGAGCAGGCCGTTTTCCGACTGCAGGGTGACGGTGATGCCGGGCGGAATGTGGTTGGCGACGAGCGTGGGGATGCCGATGCCGAGGTTGACATAGAAGCCGCTGCGCAGTTCCTGCGCGGCACGGGCGGCCATTTGCTCTCGAGACCAGGCCACAATTTACTCCTTGTGCGTGGTGCGCTTTTCGATTCGTTTTTCCGGATGGGGGTTGTGCACGAGCCGATGCACGAAGATGCCGGGGGTGTGGATTTCGTCGGGGTCGAGCTGTCCGGCTTCGACGAGGATTTCGGCTTCCGCGATGGTGACTTTGCCGCAGGAGGCCGCCTGCGGGTTGAAGTTGCGCGCGGTGCGGCGGTAAATGAGATTGCCATGCGTGTCCGCCTTCCACGCTTTGACGAGCGATACTTCGGCGTGAATGGCGCGCTCGAGAATATAGGGGACTCCGTCGAAGTCCTTGTGCTCCTTGCCTTCCGCCACCAGGGTGCCGATGCCGGTGCGCGTGTAAAAGGCTGGAATTCCGGCGCCGCCGGCGCGCATGCGCTCGGCCAGCGTGCCCTGCGGACAGAACTCGACTTCCAACTCACCGGAGAGAAACTGGCGCTCGAATTCGCCGTTTTCGCCAACGTAGCTGGAGATCATTTTTCGGACCTGGCGCGTCTGAAGCAGCAGGCCGATGCCCCAGTTGTCGACGCCGGCGTTGTTGCTGGCGATGGTGAGGTTGCGCGCGCCGCTGTTGCGCAAGGCGAGAATGAGCGCCTCTGGAATGCCGCAGAGGCCAAAGCCGCCGATGGCGAGCAGCATGCCATCCTGCACGATGCCGCGAAGGGCGCTCTCGGCGTCGGGCCAAAGCTTGGTCCAAGCAGGTGCGGGTTGCGGTGAATTCGGCATGGCTGGCCGGGCTCCCCGGCTGACTGTGCGGCCTTTGCGTTCAAGCGCACCGACAATCATTCTAGGCAAATGGAGGAGTTTGGCAAGGCGAGTGGATTGCATATGCCGGAGATTTCCATTCGTAGCGGAGAGGCCGCTCCTGGATATTTTGGCGATTGGCTGAGCCGGAATGGGGATGTTTACCATCTAGCTATAATGTGGAGCAGAGGCCGCTCCTACATGCCAGGCGGGGTCACGGGCCTTTGAGTTCGCAGGTTTGCTTCCGCTTGGCTGAGTGGAAGGCGGTGAGAGGGATATGAGCAAGACGCGTCAACATCCGCTGGAGAAGATTCTGGAGAGCCGCATCGCCATCCTGGATGGAGCGATGGGCACGACGATCCGCACCTATGGCATGAAGGAAGCGGATATCCGCGGAGAGCGGTTTCAGGATTCGAAGAAGGACTTGCTGAACAACGGCGACCTGTTTTCGCTGACGCAGCCGGAGATGATCTGCGATATTCATCGCCGGTTTCTGGAGGCGGGCGCGGACATTATCGAGACCAACACGTTTGGCGCGACGAGTATTACGCAGAGCGAGTTTTTTGTGGATGACCCGAGGGAGCACGGGGCGCGCAAGGACCCGGAGTTTTTCCAAAAGGTGATTGAAAATCCGCTGCTGACCGAACTGGCGTGGGAGATCAACGAGAAATCTGCGCAGCAGTGCCGGGAATGGGCGGAGCGCGTGGGCACGGCAACGGGGCGACAGCGGTTTGTGGCGGGGTCGATTGGGCCGTTGACGGTGTCGCTTTCGAACTCGCCCGATGCGGAGGACGCAGGCTTCCGGATGGTCACATTCGACCAGGTGCGGCTGGCCTACAAGCAGCAGGTGCGGGCACTGATCTCCGGCGGCGCCGACCTGCTGCTGGTGGAGACGATATTTGATTCGCTGAATGCGAAGGCGGCGCTGGTGGGCATTCGCGAGGTGTTTGACGAGGGCGGCAAAGAACTGCCGGTGATGATTTCTGCGGCGGTGGGCCGGGGCGGGGAGACGCTGATTTCCGCGCAGACGACGGAGGCCTTTTGGACTGCGGTGCAGCACGTGAAGCCGCTTTCGGTTGGGCTGAACTGCTCGCTCGGTCCGGACCTGATGTACCCGTTTCTGAGCGAACTCTCAGAGAAAGCGGACGTGGCGATCTCCTGCTATCCGAATGCGGGTTTACCGAATCCGCTGTCGGAGACGGGCTTTGACCTGGGGCCGGCGGACATGGCGCGGTTTCTGGGCAACTTTGCGAAGGACGGGCTGATCAACATTGCGGGCGGTTGCTGCGGAAATACGCCGGAGCACATTGCGGCGATTGCCAGGGCGCTGGAAGGCAAGGCTCCGCGAAGGCTGGTCCGGAGCGAGGTGGCGGCATGAGCGCAAACGGGAAGTTGCCGGAGCAGGCGAAGCCGCTGCGTTTGTCGGGCTCGCAGCCATTCACACAGCAGCAGGGCGTCTTCATTCTGATTGGCGAGCGGACGAACGTTGCCGGTTCGCCGAAGTTTGCGCGGCTGGTGAAGGAAGGCAAATTCGAGGAGGCGGTGAGCATTGCCCGGCAGCAGGTGGAGAACGGCGCGAACGTTCTGGACATCTGCATGGACGAGGGCATGATTGACGGCGTTGCCGCGATGAGCCGCTATCTGCAACTGCTGGGCAGCGAGCCGGAGGTTGCGAAGGTGCCCTTCATGGTGGACTCCTCGAAGTGGGAGGTCATTGAAGCAGGGCTGAAGTGCCTGCAGGGCAAGGGCATCGTGAACTCGATTTCGCTGAAGGAAGGCGAGGAGAAGTTTCGCGAGCATGCGGCGACGGTGCGGAAGTTTGGCGCGGCGGCGGTGGTGATGGCCTTTGACGAACAGGGGCAGGCTGCGACCTACGAGGACAAGATCCGCATCTGCGAGCGCGCTTACCGAATCCTGGTGGGCGAGGTGGGGTTTCCGCCGGAAGACGTCATCTTTGACCCGAACATTTTGACCGTTGCAACGGGCATGGAAGAGCACAACAACTACGCGTTGGACTTTCTGCGGGCGACGCGCTGGATCAAGGCGAATCTGCCGCACGCCAAGGTGAGCGGAGGCGTTTCGAACATCTCCTTCAGCTTCAGAGGTAACAGCAAAGTACGCGAAGCGATGCACTCGGCGTTTCTGTATCATGCCATTGCCGCGGGCATGGACATGGGCATTGTGAATGCCGGAATGCTGGAGGTGTATGAGGAGATTGAACCGGCGCTAAAGGAACTGGTGGAAGACGTGCTGCTGAACCGGCGGCCCGATGCGACCGAGCGGCTGGTGGAGTACGGCGAAGCGCTGAAGGCCACGGGCACGGACACCGCGGTGAGCGAGAAGAAGGCGGAAGCCTGGCGCAGCGGCACGGTGGAGGAGCGGCTTTCGCACGCGCTGGTGAAGGGGATTGACACCTATATTGAGAGCGACGCCGAGGAGGCGCGCGTGAAGCTGGGTCGGCCTCTGCAGGTGATTGAAGGCCCGCTGATGGACGGGATGAGCGTGGTGGGAGACCTGTTTGGCGCGGGCAAGATGTTTCTGCCGCAGGTGGTCAAGTCTGCCCGCGTGATGAAGAAGGCCGTGGCCCACCTGACGCCCTACATGGAAGCCGAAAAGGCGGAGATGGCCGCGGCAGGCATCGCGGTGAAGGCGCAGGGAAAGATTGTGCTGGCGACGGTGAAAGGCGACGTGCACGACATTGGCAAGAACATTGTGGGCGTGGTGCTGGCGTGCAACAACTACGAGGTGATTGACCTGGGCGTGATGGTGTCTTCTGAGAAGATTCTGGAGCGCGCGAAGGCAGAGAACGCGGACCTGATCGGACTGAGCGGATTGATTACGCCTTCGCTGGACGAGATGGTGCACGTGGCCAGGGAGATGGAGCGGCAGGGATTCAAGCAGCCGCTGCTGATTGGCGGCGCGACCACGAGCCGGGCGCACACTGCCATCAAGATTGCGCCGCACTACAGCGAGCCGGTGGTGCATGTGTTGGACGCCAGCCGCGCGGTTCCGGTGACTACGAGCCTGCTGAGCGTCGAGGGCAAAGATGAGTTTGTGGCGCAGCATCGAGCCGCGTATGAGGCGCTTCGCAAGTCGCATGCGGGCCCGAAGCAGAGCGTCGTCTCACTGGAAACGGCGCGGAGCCGGCGGACGCCGATTGCATGGCGCGCGGAGGACCTGCCGCAGCCGGCATTTACAGGCGTGCGAACGCTGGACAAGTTTCCGCTGGACACGCTGCGGGAGTATATCGACTGGTCGCCCTTCTTCCACACGTGGGGACTGAAGGGCGTGTACCCGCGCATTTTTGAGCACAAGGAATATGGCGGCCAGGCTCAGCAGCTGTTTGCCGAGGCGAATGCGTTGCTGGACCGGATTGTGGACGAGGACCTGATTACTGCACGCGGCGTGTACGGCTTTTTCCCCGCGAATGCCGTGGACGACGACGTGGATCTCTACACCGATGAGACACGCGAGACGGTGCTGGAGAGGTTCCACTTTCTTCGGCAACAGGCGAACCGCGAAGGCAGCGAGCCGTGCCGGTCTCTGGCGGACTTTGTGGCGCCGAAGGAGACAGGACTGCCGGATTACATCGGCGCATTTGCCGTGACCGGAGGCGTGGGACTGAAGGAGCTATGCGACGGGTTCCGGGCCGCGCAGGACGACTATAACGCGATCATGGCGGAGGCGCTTGGGGATCGGCTGGCGGAAGGGTTTGCCGAGTGCCTGCACAAGCGCGTTCGAGACGAATGGGGCTATGGGCGGGACGAGGGCCTGAGTCCGGCAGAGCTGATTCAGGAGAAGTATCGCGGAATCCGGCCGGCTGCGGGTTATCCGGCGTGCCCCGATCACACGGAGAAGGGCGCGTTGTGGCGCCTGCTGGACGTGGAGGCGAGGACGGGCATCCGAATCACGGAGTCGTTTGCCATGTGGCCGGGGGCGAGCGTGAGCGGACTCTATCTTGCGCACCCTGAGTCGCGCTACTTCAGCCTGGGCAAGATTGACCGCGACCAGGCGGCTGACTACGCCGCGCGCAAGGGGATGAGTTTGGAAGAGGTGGAGCGCTGGCTCGGACCGAATTTGAACTATGATCCGGCGGAGCAGGCAGTGGCCCGGTAGAGGCCTTGCCGGGCTGCGAAAGCGCAGAATTGACGGCGGAGAGCCCGCGCGAAGTGCAAGTCAGGATTGCCTTGGAACGACAGTGAAACGCGGGTTCAAACAGAGTCGCGGACGCACCTGTCCGATTGGCCGGATCTAGCTGATTTGCTTGGGGTTGTTTGGTGGACCTGATCGGGATCGAACCGATGACCTCTTCCATGCCATGGAAGCGCGCTCCCAGCTGCGCCACAGGCCCACTTTCAGGTGGGATGCAACTTCTTTATTGTCTCCGGTCGGGGTCAATTCGTCAACGTGCGGGACGGTTGCACCACGAGGTCAAACGATAAAGTGCTGAGAGTCCGGGAACACTTTGGTTGGGGTGTGGTGTCTAAGTAGTTAGGGCGAGCACTAACAGGCTTTTGCCGGGGAATTTCCGGCAGGGAACCCGGGTTTGGATTGCGGCTCGCCCTGGCAGCGACGTGTTCCGGTGGGCACAAGAGGGCCGCCGGAGCGGCAGCAACAGCAAACGGGGCTTTCGGCGACGGAGGCAGGCGGGAAAGGTGCCAACCGTGCGCGGATTGCGATAAGGTGGGAGGACACTGAATTGCAGGCGGGCCTCACCATGGGTAATCTTGCCAGCGCGTTTACGCTCGAGTCAGAGGAAGCGGCTCTTGTGGCAGAACTTCGAGCCGGTTCCGAAGAGGCGTTTGCGTGGCTGATCGCGCACTATCACCAGCCCATCTACTCGCTGCTGGCACGCTCTGTGTACGACCGCACGGATGCAGCGGATTTAACGCAGGAAGTGTTCGTAAAGGTCTTTCGGGGCCTGGGCAGCTTCCACGGCGAGTCGTCCTTGCGCACCTGGATTTACCGGATTGCGCTGCGCGAAGCCTCCAACCAGAGGCGCTGGTGGATGCGGCACACGCACTGGGATGTGCCGATCGATCAGGAGATTCAGGACGAGCAATCCAGCGGTCCGGTTCGTCTGAAGCAGGTGCTGGTGGACCCAGCCGAGTCGCCGTATGACATGGCAGTGCATGCGGAGAACCGGGCGAGGGTGGAAGCAGCCCTGAGCCGGGTTCCCGAGCCCTTCCGGACAACCCTGATTTTGCGGGATATTGAAGGATTTGTGTACGAGGAAGTTGCTGAAATGCAGGGCGTGAACCTGGGGACGGTGAAGTCCAGACTAGTGCGCGGACGTGCCTATCTGAAGGCACAGTTGATGGCGGACCGGGTGGGCGAAACGCAGGAGTCACGCACGGGATTCGAATTGCCCCTAAGAGAGGAGGCTCGATGAACGGCTGCAACGCCATTCAGACAAGATTTTCGGAGTATCTTGACAGCCGGTTGACGGGAAACGAGATGCAGCAAATGGCCGCGCATGTGGCAGCGTGCCCGGAGTGCGCGCGGGAGTGGCGCGAACTGCAGGAGATGCAGTCGTCTCTGTCTGCGCTGGGTCCGGCGGCGGAGCCGGAGGACCTGTTGTTGCGGATTCGCGTGGCGGTAAGCCACGAGCGGGCTCGGCAGCGCCGGGGTCTGTTTGAGGGCTGGGGACTGGCGTGGAAGAACACGGTGGGTCCGTTTCTGCTGCAGGCCGGAGCGGGCTTTGCCAGCGCGGTACTGCTGCTGGGCACGGTGACGGTGCTGGTGGGCATGTTTGCCCAGCCAGAGGTTGCGCAGGCCAAGGGCGACACGCCCCTGGGGGATGCGACGGCGCCGCGGCTGCTCTACCTTTCCAGCGGCTCAGGCAGCAGCGATGAAGTGCATGCAATTTCCGGGCCGGTGGTGGTGGAGGCCTACGTGAACAACGCGGGCGAAGTGTACGACTACCGGATTGTTTCCGGACCGCATGACGCCGCCACGCGGGCCCAGATTGAGAACATGCTGGTGCTCAGCCGGTTTGCGCCGGCCCGGTTCTTTGGCCAGCCGGTGCGGGGCCTGGCGGTGCTGTCGTTCTCCGGAGTTTCTGTCCGCGGCTAGAAAGTGGAGTGTTTTCGCCTTCCGTTTGACCCTGCCCGTGCGTCTAACTAGACTTGCAGGCAGGGTTTCCTGATGCCGTTCAAAAAACTTCGATCCTTTGTGGCCGCGGGCGCGGTAAGCGCTGTTGCAGCCGTGTGCCTGCTGACCGGGCTCTGCGCGGTTCCCGTCTCTGGCCAGTCCTCAAGCAGCAGCAAACCGGCTGCCGGGCAGAGCTCGTCGTCCTCCTCGACCAATGTGCCTGGCCAGCAGGAGGCGGTGCAGGAGAAGGCGCCTTCGCTGGTAGACCCGGCCGGTCCCATGATCTCGCTGGTGAGCTCGGAACCGGTGTTTTTCATGGCGTCTGCGTTGAATGCCTGTGGGTACGATGAAGGGCTGGCGCAGAGTTCGCCGGTTCGGCAGCAGGTGCGCAGTGAGATAAACCAGGCTCTGACCGCGAGCGAAGATGCACGGGCCAAGCGCGACAAGCTGTGTCTTTTTATTGCGCAGCACCGGATGACGGGGACCTCCAAGGACATCTCCCAGTACATTTCGCTGGCGCTCTACCTGAGCCAGCCTCCGGACCTGGAGACGACGGCGCAACTGACAGAGATGCCGCCGGACGCGACCCAGGTGGTGGAGGTTGTGCCGCTGCTCAAGGACTTTGCGGCGGCGGTGGACCTGAACGGCATCTGGCTTACGGTGCACCGCATTTACGACGGGCAGATTGATCAGCTGCACGATCCGCTGTCAAAGATGATTGTGAACACCAACCTGTACCTGAAGATGCCGGCTTCGACGTACAACAGCCGGCGGTTCATCGTGGTGATTGAGCCGATGCTCTCGCCCTCGCTGGTGAATGCGCGCGTGTACGGGGTGGACTACGTGGTGGTGGTTTCGCCGGTGAACGGGAAGATTCCGCTGACGGATGTTCGGCACACGTATCTGCATTACATGATTGAGCCGCTGCTGTATGCGCGGACGAATGCGATCAACCGGATTCAGCCGATTTTGAAAGAGACGCAGTATTCGCCGCTGGCCTACCGCTACCGGTCAGACCCGGTTTCGTTTGTGGTGGAGTGCCTGATCAAGGCGATTGAGGCCAGGACGCTGGAGACAGGGGTTCCGGTGTACAAGATTCCGGCGGGGGTGGACCGGTCGGACCTGCCGCGCTATCAGCGACAGCTGCAGCTCTATCAGCAAAAGGTGGAGGGCATCAAGCTGGATCTGGTGAAGCACGACATGCGGCAGGGCTTTGTGCTGACGCAATACTTCTTTGAGCAGCTGATCCAGTTTGAAAAGGATTCGGTGAGTCTCCCTGACACGATTGGCGAGCTGGTGTACGGCATGGACGTGAACCAGCAGGTGCATCGCGCGCGCCAGACGGAATTTGATAAAGAAGAAGACGGCGACGTGCTGCAGCACAACCAGCCGCGCGTGCTGCAGGGGCTGGACCTGGCCGAGGCCCGGCTGGAAGCCGGCGACGTGGCCACGGCAAAGACAATGGCCGACAAGGTGCTTGCCGCACCGGCAGGCACGCCGGGCGCGAAGGCCGATGCGGCCCGCGCCGACTTTATCCTGGCTCGGGTGGCAATTATGTCCGGGCATCCGGACGAGGCGATTGACCGGTTCCAGCAGACACTGGCCACCAGCAAGGAGCCGCGGCTTCTGGCCTGGTCGCACATCTACCTTGGTCGGATGCTTGATCTGGACTGCAAGCGCGAAGCGGCGATGGCCGAGTACAAGGAGGCGCTGGCGGCGCGGGACGGCGCGCAGGATACCAGGCTGGCCGCCGAGCGGGGCGTGAAGCAGGCCTATGCGGTGCGCGGACACAGTTGCGACGAAGACGCGGATGACGATTCGACTGGGGCCGGCGCGCCGAAAGCGGCTCCAGGGGATGCACAACCGGTGACCCCGAAGCCCCAATAAGCGGGGAAGGCCCTGCGACGTGGACTGGCGTGACGTCTAATGGTGGAGCGGGCAACGCTGTCGAATTCGGCGGAATGAGGAAAGCCTGTCGAGGAGTGCGTGGAAGCAGACCTGACGAAACTGGAAGCTGCGCTCGGGCATGGCTTTGCCAAGCCGGATCTCCTGTTGCGCGCGCTGACGCATCGCTCGCTGGCCAACCAGCGGGCCGTGGAAGAACCCGCGCCGGGCGGCGAGGCCGCGGGCGACAATGAGCGGCTGGAATTCCTGGGGGACGCGGTGCTGGGGCTCGCGGTGGGCGAGGCGCTGTTTCTGCTGCATCCGGAGTGGAGCGAGGGCGAGCTGACGCGCGTACGAGCCCAGCTGGTGAGCCGGCAACATATGGCGGAAGTGGCCGCGGCCGTCGGGCTGGGCGACCATCTGCGGCTAAGCCGCGGCGAGGACCGGAGCGGCCTGCGGGGCAAGAGTACCGTGCTGTCCAACTCGATGGAGGCCGTGCTGGGTGCGCTCTATCTGGATGGCGGGCTGGATCCGGTCCGGGCGTTTATTCGCCGTTTTGTCATGGGCGAAGCAGCGGATCTGCTGGCCGAGGAACTGCGCTCAGGGGCTGCGCTGGGGAATTACAAGTCGGCACTGCAGGAGCATCTGCAGGCGGCAAAGGCCGGTGCGCCAGTGTACACGGTGAAAAGCGAGAGCGGGCCGGACCACCGCAAGCGGTTTATGGTGGAAGTGCGTCTGAAGCCGGCACCCGGCGAACCCGGCAAGGCGCTGGCGCGGGGAGCGGGCAGTACCAAGAAACACGCGGAGCAGGATGCGGCGCGGCGAGCCCTGACGAGGCTGCGCGCTGCGGCGGGGCAGACGGAGCAGAGCAAAGGCAAGGGCAGGGAAGAGGCCAAGGGATGACGGAGACCGCACAGGTTGCGGGCCCCGTGCGTGGACCACTCTGGCGGCTGTGGACCCAGTTGCCCACCGTGCCGGAGGCGCTGGCCTCGCTGCTGCGGACCATTGTGGTGGCGCTGTTTCTGCTGACTTTTGTGCTGCAGCCATTTCTCATCCCCTCAGAGAGCATGGAGCGTACGCTTCTTGTGGGTGATTTTCTGCTGGTGAACAAGCAGATTTTTGCGCCGGCGGGAAGGCTGAGCCACTGGATTTTGCCCTATCGGAACGTGGAGCGGGACGACATTGTGGTGTTTCATCATCCGGATCCCGCGTATCTGATCAAGCGCGTAATTGGGCTGCCGGGCGACCGGTTGCGCATTGTGAACGGGCAGGTGAGCGTAAATGGTGTGGCGCTGACGGAGCCGTACGTCGTGTACGAGCCGGCGCCTCCGAATTCCTCTCGCGATAACTTTCCTGCGCGCATCTATACTGACCCGAATGTGGACCCGACGTGGTGGAGGGAGTTGCAGGGATTGACGCACGATGGGGCACTGGTGGTGCCGCCGGGGATGTACTTTGTGATGGGCGACAACCGGAACCACAGCAAGGACTCGCGCTTTTGGGGATTGGTGCCGCGGGACGCGATTGTGGCGCGTCCGCTGGTGATTTACTTCTCTCTACGCAGGCCTTCTGCCACAGACTTGCGGCCAGCCGCGAATGATAAACTCGGACACGATATAGGATTCTCAGCGCACGTTGCGAGCTTTGCGCGCTGGAAGCGGATTTTCCGGGTGGTGCATTAGCATTTGACCGGAGAAGCACCGTAACCCGGCGTCAACCCCGGAGTACAGAGCCACAGGATGACCAAAAAGACGCCGCCGCCTGCCACGACACCCAAAGAGACGCCCGCCGACCCGGTGGAAGAGCGAGTGGAAGAGACGCCGTTTGAGGCGTTGGCCAGCATCTGCTCGGTGTTGGTGGTGGGCCTGTATATCCTCACATTCCTGGCGCAGAACTTTGTGATTCCATCGGGCTCGATGGAGAAGACGCTGCTGGTGGGCGACCACCTGATGGTGGACCGGGTTACGCTGGCGCCGCCGGCTAAGTGGATGCCTCTGGTGTACTATCGCGAGCCGAAGCGCGGCGACGTGGTGGTGTTCCTCAAGCCGGTTCCGGACTACGACGCGGAGGGGCAGCCGCAGTATTTGTACCTGGTGAAGCGGCTGGTTGCGGTGCCGGGCGACCACCTCCATCTGCACAACGGGATTGTGAGCATCAACGGCGTGGCGCAGTACCAGCCGCATGCGCAGCCCACCACGCCGGAAAACTACTCCGATTATCTGGATGAGTTTCCCTCGGTGCCGGCGGCCACGCAGCCCCTGGCCACAGAGGCCTGGGCAGTGGCCGAGCCGCAGTACATCCGGGATGGGGACCTGGTGGTTCCGCCGGGAATGTACTTCATGATGGGCGACAACCGGCACAACAGCCTGGACTCGCGCTACTGGGGATTTGTGCCGCGGGCCAACATTGTGGGCAGGCCGCTGTTCAACTACTGGTCGTTCAAGACGCCGGAGGACGAGTATAACCAGACGGGGATGGGGAACCGGCTGGCCTGGATGGGCCACGTGGCCCTGCACTTCTTTACGGATACTCGCTGGTCGCGTACGCTGCACATCATCCGCTGAGGCCAGGCGGAGAGACCGAATTGGCATAGAAGACCCATGATGGACGACGCGCAACGCCGGAGGCGAACGACGAGACGGCTGTGGCTGGCCGCGGTCGTGCTGGCGGTTCTGCTGGCCGGCTTGATTGTGCCGCCGATGATCAGCATTGGGCGCTACAAGGCGCGGATTACGGAGCTGATGTCGGAGTCGCTGGGGAGGCCGGTGCACTTGTCCTCCGTGGAGCTTCGCCTGCTTCCGCGGCCGGAGTTTGTGCTGACGAACCTGACGGTGGAGGGTGACCCCGCCTACGGGGCCGAGCCGGTGCTGTATGCGAATACGGTTACCGCCGCCATTGAGCTTCTGCCCCTGTGGCAGGGACGGCTTGTCATCAGCAGCATCAGCGTGGATGAGGCGAGCCTGAACCTGGTCCGCACCCAAGAAGGCCGCTGGAATCTAGATTCGTTGTTCCGCACGGCTGCCGCGCATTCCAAAATCCAAGGGCAGAATGCGGTGCGTCCGCTGCCCTATCTGGAAGCGACCAATTCGCGCGTGAACATCATGAACGGGCTGGAGAAGCTGCCGTTCTCGCTTGTGGATGCGGACCTTTCCTTCTGGCAGTCGAATCCCGGCGAATGGCGGGTGAGGCTGCGCGGTCAACCTGCGCGTACGGACGTGAGTCTGGACCTGGCCGATACAGGGGTGGTGGAGTTGGAAGCCAGCATGCGCCGCGCGCCGGAACTGAGCGAAATGCCCATCCAGGTGGACATGGAATGGAAAGAGGCGCAGCTGGGACAACTGAGCCGGTTGATCGTGGGGTCGGACCCGGGCTGGCGCGGCGATCTGACGGCAGACCTGCATGTGCAGGGTACGGTGAAGGCGGCCAAGGTGACGGCGCGGCTGCGCGCCACTGGCGTGCACAGGGCGGAATTCGCACCGGTTTCGCCGCTGGATTTTGATGTCAACTGCAGCCTGGTGTACCACTACGCGGGGCGCACAGTGAACGACCTGGCGTGCGACTCGCCGCTGGGCGACGGCCAGATGCGGCTGGCGGGCGACTTGCCGGGAGGAGCGCCGCCGCGCCTGACGCTGGCGCTACAGGGAATTCCGGTGCAGGCGGGGCTGGATCTTTTGCGGACGTTGCGCGGCGGAATCGATGAAGACCTGGAAGCGCGAGGCACGGTCAGCGGCGAGTTGAAGTACGATGTGGCCGCTGGGACCACGCCGGCTGCGCCGATGGCAGCCAAGGGCAAGGCCGGGCACGCAGGAAGGCGGAAGCACGCGCAAGCGGTGGAAGACGCAGCGCCGAATCCGCTGTCGGGAAGCCTGGTGGTGCAGCGTTTTGTGCTGCGGGGCGGAGCGTTGCGCCAGCCGATTCAGATTCCCAGGATTACGCTGGAGCCTGCGGCTGCGACGCCGGGCCTGTCGCAGGCGCTGACCACAGAAGTGGCGCTGCCCGCGGGCGCGGCTTCTCCCTTGAGCGCCACGCTGCGGCTGGAACTGGCGGGTTATGATGCCGGTTTGCAGGGGCCGGCCGCGCTGGCGCGATTGCGCGAGTGGGCCAGTGTTGCAGGGCTGGGGAATGCGGCCGCGCTGAGCGGG
The DNA here is from genome assembly GCA_035531055.1 of Occallatibacter sp. GTDB lineage: Bacteria > Acidobacteriota > Terriglobia > Terriglobales > Acidobacteriaceae > Telmatobacter. The sequence goes on from DATKTQ010000317.1 coordinate 45,783, forward strand.
CTGAGCGGAGATGCGGCGATTCTGAACCTGAACGCACAGGGTCCGTGGCTTCCGGCGCCGGAGGCGATCTTTCCCATACGAGCAGTTGGCGGCGTGAAGGGAACTGCGCCCGCCCCGCCGGATGCAGCCAGAGACCGGCTGAGCGGAACGATGGAGTTCCACGACGTGAAGTGGAGTTCGGGCGTGCTGGCCAGCGATCTAGAGGTATCCCAGGCGACGTTGACGCTGGGCGGCAACATGCTGGTTTGGGATCCGGTGGCGTTTACTTATGGTCCAGTGGAGGGGACTGCCAGCCTGCAGGTGCCGATGGGATGCGAAGAAGATGCGCCATGCCCTCCGAGGCTGGAAGTGCACTTCGGCGAACTGGACGCAGGCAGGCTGGAGGCGAGCCTGCTGGGCGCGCGCAAGCCGAACACACTGCTGTCCACGCTGCTGGCGCAGCTGACATCCTCAAAGTCGACGGTGTGGCCGCAGGTGGACGGAGTCGTGAAGGCGGACTCGCTGGCTCTGGGGCCGTTTACGCTGCGGAATGTGACGGCGACTTTGCAGGTCCAGCCGGCCAAGGCGGACTTGAACGGGTTTGATGCCGAGTGGCTGGGCGGACAACTGGAAGGCAGCGGCACGGTGACCAAGGGCGACAAGCCCGGCTACGCGCTGCAAGGCAGCTTTGCCAAGCTGAGCCCGCAGGCGGTGTGCAGCGTGCTGGGAGTGCGCTGCAAGGGCGGCGCGGTGAGCGGCGACGGGAAGCTGGAATTCTCAGGATTTTCCAGCAAGGATCTGTCGGCAACGGCCAAGGGAACTCTGCACTTTGACTGGCGCCGGGGCAAGGTGGCCTTGTCGGCTGGCGACGGAATCCCCGCGGCGCTGGGGCGCTTTGACCGGTGGACCGGCGAAGCCAGCATTGCGAACGGGACGGTGACGCTGCAACAGAACCAGGTGCGACGGGGCTCCCATGTCGCGCCGGTGGAGGCGACCATCACTTTTGGCAAGCCGCCAAAGGTGGCTTTTACTCCGGTGCCGCCTGTGAAGACCGCAAAGCGGTAACGGAGGGTTTGGCCGCCGCTACAATGAGGCATGACTTCCACCATTCTGGCTTTCCCGGTAACTGTCCGCTGCAAAGGAATTCTGTTCGACATGGACGGAATTCTGATTTCGTCCCTCGGCTCAGTGGAGCGCAGCTGGACCAAGTGGGCCGAGATGCGCGGGGTGGACCCGGAGCATGCCTGCCGGATTGCGCACGGGTGCCGCGCGATTGAGACGGTGGCGAAGCTGCGGCCGGACCTGGACAGCGAGGCCGAGCTCAAGATCATTGAAGATATTGAAGTGGCGGACAACGAAGGGCTGACGGTGCTGCCGGGCGTGCCGGAACTGCTTTCCCGGCTGCCGGGGGAGCGCTGGACCGTGGTGACCAGCGCCACGGAGCGGCTGGCGCGGGTGCGCATGGCCGTAGGCGGGCTGGCGGTGCCGCAGCGGCTGGTGACGGCCAACCAGGTGACCCGGGGGAAACCGCATCCGGAGCCGTTTCTAGCCGGGGCAGCGCTGCTGGGCTTTGCGCCGGAGGAGTGCGTGGTGTTTGAGGACTCGTCCAGCGGCGCAATGGCGGGCCGCGCAGCCGGCTGCACCGTGATTGCCACCACGTTCTCGCATTCGATCGAGTCCCTGGAGGCGGCGCAGTACCTGGTGACGGACCTGACCGGAATCCGCGTGAACGCGCTTGCGGAGGGGCTGGAGCTGCGGTTTACGCCGCTGCAGCTAAGCTATTCGTTGGCCTCAATGCGACGTCCGTGAGAGTCCTGCAGGGGGCGGGAGTTCATGGGATAAAGCGTCGTGAAGGCGCGGTACTGTGCCCGTCCAATGCTGATCGAGTTTTCCATGACAAACCAGCGCACACCCTCGGTACAGGGCGGAGTGGTGAGAGAGCCGGTATAAGTCCAGTAGCCGCGGTCGGCGGGCAACAGGCCACCGGCGTTGACCATGGCTGTGACTTGCCCTTTGGCGCCGGGTGTGGTGGGCAACTGCTCCCAGAGCATGGCCAGCGTGGCGTTGGGCGCATCCATGTTCTCAACGAGCCGGACGGCGATGATGGCATATTTGCCGTCGGCGCTCTTGTGGATGAGCTGCACGTCCATGTCCGTGAGGCGGCCTTTTACGGCTTCCTCGCTTGGACTGTGAAAGTCAAATCCGAGCAGGTTATAGCGGACGCCATCGACGAGGATGTAGCTGCCCGGATCTACGTGGACCATGACAGTGCGCCCGGTGTTTTCGAGCGTAGCCGGCCCGGCCAGGTAGTGGAAGTCGATGGGCTTGAGGGCCTTGTTCAGGTGGGCATGGCGAATGTCGATGGGCGACTGCTGACGGCCTGCCGAGCATGCCCGGTAGGCGGGGTCCAGCTTGCCCCAATTCATCGGGCCTGTTCTTCCCTTGTAGGCCCAGGGCACGGGAGTTTGAGCGGCAGCCAGAGAGGTGAGAGCCAGGGCCAGTGCACACAGTACGGGTTTACGCATCCGATGCTCCTCGATTGCAGGTCGGGTAGTTGTCCCCGAAATTCTATTTCATCGACGCCTGAGCGCAAAAAAGGATGGGACCCCGTTTTCGGAGTCCCATGACTTGCAAGTGGGTGAGCCGGGGCCTACTTGGCTGCCGTGAGCAGGCCGGCCTGCTCCGCCAGGGGGGCCGCCTTGTCCGTGGCTTCCCAGGTAAACTCCGCCTCATCGCGGCCGAAGTGGCCGTAGGCGGCGGTCTTCTGGTAGATGGGCCGGCGCAGGTTCAGGCTCTCAATGATTCCCTTGGGCGTGAGCGAGAAGTTCTTGCGCACGAGTTGAGCGAGCTGCGTGGAACTGAGCTTGCCGGTGCCGAAGGTATCAATGAGGACACTGACCGGCTCTGCCACGCCGATGGCGTACGCCAGCTGGACCTCGACCTTGTCTGCCAGGCCCGCGGCGACGAGGTTCTTGGCGATGTAGCGGGCGACGTAGGCAGCCGAGCGGTCGACCTTTGTCGGGTCCTTGCCGCTGAAGGCGCCGCCGCCGTGACGGCCCGCGCCGCCGTAGGTGTCCACGATGATCTTGCGCCCGGTGAGGCCGGTATCGCCCATGGGACCGCCGATGACAAAGCGGCCGGTGGGATTGATGTGGTACTTGGTGTGCTCGTCGAGCCACTCGGCGGGCAGCACGGCCTGGATGACGTGCTTGAGGATGTCGGCGTGCAGATCCTCGTTGCTGACGGTCTCCGCATGCTGGGTGGAGATGACCACGGCATCAATGCGTGCGGGCTTGCCGTTTTCGTCGTACTCCACGGTGACCTGGCTCTTGCCGTCGGGACGCAGGTAGGGCAGTTTGCCGTTCTTGCGCACAGCGGTGAGCTGGCGGGTGAGCTTGTGGGCCAGGGAGATGGCCGCCGGCATCAGCTCCGGCGTCTCGTTGGTGGCATAACCGAACATCATGCCCTGGTCGCCGGCGCCGCCTGTGTCCACACCCTGGGCGATATCGCCCGACTGCTTGTTGATGGTGGAGATGACCGCGCAGGTGTTGGAGTCAAAGCCATACAGCGCGTTGTCGTAACCGATGGAGGCGATGACGCCACGGACCAGGCTCTGGAAATCGACGTAAGCCTTGGTGGTGATTTCGCCGGCGATGACGACCAATCCGGTAGCCGTGAGGGTTTCCGCGGCAACTCGGCTGTAGGGGTCCTGTTCCAGGCAGGCATCCAGGATCGCATCGGAAACCTGATCGGCAATCTTGTCCGGATGACCTTCCGTCACGGACTCAGAGGTAAACAAAAAACGGTCGCTCAACTTCACATTCCTCCCCACTTAAGGGATTTCGGCTGTTGGCCTGCGCCTGCGGGCCGAAACCCTGGGGCGTATCTTCCAATGGTAATTGGGCCGAGGGCATGGGGGCAAAGGCTCATGAGCGAATGGGGTCCTGAGCCGCCCGAGGGGAGCAATGAGCGGGGTGAACCGCTCATGGGCTGCTGGCGCAGGGCTGCCGGAAGCGCAGCAGAAGCCGGAAACGGGATGGGCGCCAGAGGCGTTTCAGAGGGGATACAAGGAGAGCCGGCGGCCTACTGAAACCAGGAGGCGATGTGCGAGAGCACGGATTGCGCTCTGGCGGTAACGCTGTGGACAGGCATCAAAGAACTCCACCAGCCTGCGCGCATGCCGAAGAAGCGCACAGTGAAGAATGCCGTAACGCCGACCAACAGGAGAAGCAGGATGGCACCGACCCAGCGGGCACGAAGGGACGCTTCTTCACGCTCGCGGATGCGGGTTTTGCCCACATTGGACGCGAAAGCTGTCCAGCCCTGCTCATCGTCTGTGAAGGCTCCTGAGTCACTGGAGGCACGTAGAAAGCGGTCTGTCCAGTCGTGCTCGTCCAGTCCGACGGCGCCAACATAACCGCGAACAATGCCTTTGCTGAGGATGCCGCCGGGTAACACACGGAACTTGTTCTCTTCCAGCGCAACCAAATGACGCTGGCAGATCTTTGTCACTTCGGTGATGTCTTCCAACGCGATGCCGCGAGATAGCCGCTCTGCGCGAAGGTCTTCTCCAAAGTTGCCCATGCGCTACCAAAGACCGGGTGTAAGCCCGAGGAAATTTTCCACTTTAAGATAAACCGATTAAAGGCTCCCGTCAAAGCGATTCTTCGGTTTTTCCCTTTATTTTCATTCACCTGGATTACCTTAGTCAGACGTGACCCTATTAACCAACTATACACTGCGTGAAAATAAGGCAATAGGAATGAGGAATGCGAGACGGCGGTTTGGCCGCGTGGCAGACGCCGATTCCGGACGCCGGGGCTGATACCCTTAACCTGGAGAGGCCGCGCACAATGCCGCGCCGCACAGGAGTATGTCTGGGGAATGAATAAGCTCGTAGTCGCCAATCTGCTGCACCGCCCATTGCGCTCGCTCATCAGCATTTCTGCCGTGGCCATTGAGGTGGTGATGATTCTGTCCATTGTTGCCATTTTCATGGGCATGCTGGATGACCAGAAGGCGCGGACGAACGGTATCGGCGCTGACCTGGTGGTGAGTCCGCCGAATGCGAGCTTTATGAACGGCGTGAGCGGCGCGCCGATGTCTGCCAAACTGGCGGACGTGCTGCTGCGCCTACCGCACGTGGCGGTGGCCTCGCCGGTGATTTCGGATTTCTCCATGGCGGGTTCGGTGGAGGTGATCTACGGCATCGATTACAAGAGCTATAACGCGCTGAAGCCGTTTGTGTTTCTCGAGGGCGGTCCGTTCAAGGAACCGAATGACGTGATTGTGGACGACGTGTTTGCGCACTCGGGCAAGGGGTATCACACCGGCGATACGATCAAGATTCTGAACCATCCTTTCCGCATCTGCGGCATTGTGGAGAGCGGAAAAGGCGGGCGCAAGCTGCTGCAGATTTCCACGTTGGGCAGCCTGATGGGTTCTGAAGGCAAGGCGACGGTGATCTACCTGAAGAGCGACGACCCAGCCAACGTGGGGCTGATTCGCCAGGAAATCCATGGCGCCAAGGGGTTGGGAGACTACCAGGTGCGGACCATGGCGGACCTGATTTCGCTGTACACGCCGTCGCGTTTTCCGGGGTTTGACATGGCGCTGAACGTGGTGATCTCGATTGCCGTGATTGTGGGCTTTCTGGTGATCTTCCAGTCGATGTACACGGCGGTCCTGGAGCGGACGCGGGAGATTGGCATATTGAAGTCTCTGGGGTCGTCGAGGGCGACGATTGTGAGTGTGGTACTGCGCGAGACAGCTGTGCTGGCGGTGATCGGTGTGGTGCTGGGCATTGGCGCCACATTCCTGGTGCGGGCGCTGCTGCACGTGAAGTTTGCCACCTTCAGCTTTGAGCTGACCCTGGCCTGGATTGGCTGGGGCGCGCTGATCGCTTTTGCCGGGTCCCTGTGCGGCGCGCTGTACCCGGCGTGGATGGCGGCGCGCAAAGACCCGATTGACGCGCTGGCTTACGAATAGGCGCGCACTCAGGCAGGGTGAGACGCGGACAAAGAAATATCTCCGGCCATTCTCGTTCTTTTTTTATCGAACCATTTGTCTAGAACCTTTGGCGTTTCCGAGGGCCTCCAACGCGCTGGGTATTTTCTTTGGCTGCTCCTGATTCTGGGATTTGCGGCCCGGCATGCCTTGCACCTGAGCGCCGATTTTTTGCGCGCCGACCGCGACGATTTCGGACCTGAGAGCCAAATTGGGTGTGTATCGGCCGGGCTGGTACGCCACGTGGAACGACGTGGATCCGGGCACGCTGGCGGACCTGAGCACGCACTTCTCTGCGGAGCAGGTGGCGAGCTTTCACGCCTTCGATGATCCGGACCGGGACGTGCTGGTGCTGTTCAAGCTGCACCCGCTGCCGAATGGCGAGGTCCGCGACGAGGATGCCGAGGAGCTGGAGATTCCTTTGTCCGGTGACAGAATTGCGATTTCCGTGCAATAGTTGCCCTGCGCGCCGAGGAGAAGCGAGGGCAGCCGGTTCTGAATCAGGGACGGGCGATCATGACCTCAGTGGCTTTGATGAGCGCCATGGCGGAGTCGCCGGGTTGGAGCGCGAGGTCACGCACGGCGTCTGCGGTGATGATGGCCGTGACCTGCTGGCCGCCCAGGGAAAGTACCACCTTGGCCAGAAGACCTTCCACGGTCACTTCCATCACGGTGCCCAGCAGCTGGTTGCGCCCGCTGATGCGCGGGACGCCCTTTTGCGCGGGCGCGGGCAGGAACTCCTCCAGCGACTCCAGTGGAATGCGGTGATGGCCACCGGGCGTCTTGACGGTGCGGATGCGGCCGTTCAGGATCCAGTGCTTGAGCGCCGGGTAACTGATGCCGAGTTTCCCGGCCGCCTGGCGGGGTGTGAGCAAGGTGGATGCATTCATGAATCGTGACTAACTCCCTGGCCAGTACTGTACATGGTGCCGTGCCAAATTACCCGGGATAAGGAAGCATTTGGGGCGGTTCCAGAGGGCGCTGAAGCGTGTGACTGCAATCACTCGACAGGGTCCAAACCGGATGATACGCTTCCGGTGACTTTTTCCCCGTTTTTTGGAGGTCTTGATTTTCAAGTACTGGCATTTTGAGGGTTAAAAACCTTTCGCTGGGAGGATATGTGACCGTACAAGGCTGGGTGATTTTCTTTTTGGGCGTGAGCGTGCTTTCGCCCCTTGTGGCATGGCTCTTCGCGCATCGGGTGCAGGGAGCGATCAACGGAACACCGTCAATGCCGCAGTTGGGGGCCCAAAGCCGACGGGCGGGCACAGGCGAGTGCATGAGGGGAAATCGGGTTTCGCGGCGCTGGGGGAGATTCGCCAGCGTGCTTGCCGCGCTGATGCTGCTGGGTGAAGTCGCGGCGTTTGCAGAGCCTGTTGGTCAGGTTGGAGGCGAAGCCAATCTGCAACTCCCGGATTTGAGTCAGGTTCAGTTCTTGGGGATGAACGGACACAGCCTGCTAATGTTCGGACCCCTGTTTTGCGTCTTGGGAATGGTCTTCGGTTTCTTCATGTACATCCACCTGAAGGGCCTGCCGGTGCATCGATCGATGAAGGAAGTCTCGCAGTTGATCTGGGAGACTTGCAAAACCTATCTCATCAATCAGGGCAAATTCCTGCTCCTCCTCTGGTGCTTCATTGCGGTCGTCATCCTCGCGTATTTCGCCTTGTTGCTCCACTTCAGCGCGCTGCGAGTGACCATCATCCTTGCGTTCAGCGTGCTGGGGATGGCCGGCAGCTATTTTGTGGCGTGGTTTGGCATCCGGTTGAATACGCTGGCTAATTCGCGCGCCGCTTGGGCTTCGCTGGGTGGTAATCCATATCGCGCATTCAGTATCCCGCTGAAGTCGGGCATGAGCATCGGTATGATGCTGATCTCGATCGAGCTGCTGATGATGTTCAGCATCATTCTCCTTGTTCCGGGCGACTATGCCGGACCGTGCTTCATCGGCTTTGCCATCGGCGAGTCGCTCGGCGCCGCTGTGCTCCGACTTGCGGGCGGAATCTTCACCAAGATCGCCGACATCGGCGCCGACCTTATGAAAATCGTCTTCCATGTGAAAGAGGACGATGCCCGAAACCCCGGCGTGATTGCCGACTGCACCGGAGACAATGCCGGCGATTCGGTCGGTCCCACGGCCGACGGTTTTGAGACGTACGGGGTGGTCCAGGTCGCCCTCATCGCCTTCATCATTCTGGGCGCCAAGAGTGCTGTTGTTGGAGTGCAATTGCTTGTCTGGCTGTTTGCAGTTCGCGTGGCCATGCTGGTGGCCGCGGTCGCGGGCTATTACATCAACGAGTTCATTGCCAGGGCGAAGTACGGCAAAGCGCAAGATTTTAACTTCGAAACGCCGCTCACCTCGCTTGTGTGGATCACTTCCGCCGTGACCATTGCAGTAACCTATCCGGTCACCTATGCCCTGCTTTCCAATCTGGGTGGAGACCCATCCCTCTGGTGGAAACTCGCGACCATTACTTCCTGCGGGACCGTGGCGGGCGCTCTCATTCCCGAGCTTGTCAAGGTGTTTACATCCACCAAGGCCAGCCACGTGAAAGAGGTGGTGGCGTCGGCAAGGGAGGGTGGAGCTGCTCTCGGTCTCCTGTCCGGGTTTGTCGATGGAAATTTTTCCGCTTACTACCTGGGGTTGGCGGTCACCGCTCTCATGGCCCTTGGCTACGGGTTCAGTACGCTGGGGTTTGACCCGGTGATTCTGGCGGCGCCGATGTTTGCCTTTGGTCTGGTGGCTTTTGGCTTCCTGGGCATGGGGCCGGTGACCATCGCAGTCGATTCCTTTGGTCCGGTGACGGACAACGCGCAATCCATCTACGAGCTCTCGCTCATTGAGAGCCAGCCCGGTGTGCGTGAAGAAGTCAAAAAGCAGTTCGGCGTGGAAGTGGACTTCGAGCGCGCCAAGAGGATGCTGGAGGCGGGCGACGGCGCCGGTAATACCTTCAAAGCCAGCGCCAAACCGGTGCTGATTGGCACCGCCGTGGTGGGCGCCACTACCCTGATCTTCGCCACCATTATGGCGCTTACCAACTCGCTTACCGCCAATATGGACAAACTCTCGATTCTCCACGCCCCCTTCCTGCTCGGACTGGTCACGGGTGGTGCAATCATCTATTGGTTCGTTGGCGCTTCCACCCAGGCGGTGACCACCGGCGCCTACCGCGCCGTGGAGTTCATCAAGAGGAACATGCACATTGAAGGAGCCGAGAAAGCATCGACGGAAGACAGCAAGAAGGTGGTGGCCATTTGTACCCGATACGCGCAAAGCGGGATGCTGACCATCTTCCTCTCGCTGTTCTTTGCCGCATTGTCTTTTGCCTTCCTGGACCCCTTCTTCTTCATCGGTTATCTGATCTCCATTGCCATCTTCGGGCTGTACGAAGCCATCTTTCTGGCGAACGCAGGAGGAGCCTGGGATAACGCCAAGAAGATCGTCGAGGTTGATTTGCATGAAAAAGGAACGCCTCTGCATGAAGCGACGGTAGTAGGCGACCTGGTGGGCGATCCATTCAAGGACACAGCTGCCGTGGCACTCAATCCGGTCATCAAGTTCACCACGCTCTTTGGCCTGCTCGCTGTCGAGTTGGCGGTTCGACTGTCTGCCAGCAACCCGATGTTGACGCACGTGCTTGCGGCGGTCTTCTTCGCGGTATCGTTCTTCTTCGTGCACCGCTCGTTTTACGGCATGCGCATCGGGAGCAACTAATCCTAATGTGAACCTGTTTTGCAAGCCGCCGGTGCAACCAGCGCCGGCGGCGTTTTGCCGGCGTCGCGTCCCGCTCAGCGTTTGCCGGAGGTGAAAGCTGTAAGGCTCGCGCGCTGGCGGCCGTCTGCGTCAAAGTTTTCCGGTCGCAGCCAGGCCTCGAAGGCGCGCTTGCGGGCGGGCCACTCGTGGTCCAACATGGAGAACCATGCGGTGTCCCGGTTGTGGTCTTTGACGACCATGTGCTGGCGGAAGATGCCCTCGAAGGTGAAGCCAAGGCGCAGGGCGGCTTGGCGGCTGGGCTCGTTCAGCGCATTGCACTTCCACTCGTAGCGGCGATATCCGAGATCGTCAAAGACGTGCCGGGCCAGAAGATACATGGCCTCTGTAGCGGCGGTGGTGCGCTGCAGGGCGGGGCTGAGCAGAATGTTTCCCACCTCCACAACGCCGTTGGCCGGGTCCATGCGCATCAAGCTCGCGTAGCCGGCGACGATTTGCGTGGCTGCGGGCATCAGGGCAAAGAAGGCGGCGTTGGCGGCAGCCTGTTTGGCGGTGAGGGCCTGGTGCAGGGCAGCTTCGGTGGGGAAGGGGCCATCGGGCATCCAGGTCCACAGCTCATCGTGACCGCGCATGGCCTGCCAGAGGGGCTGGGCGTGGCGGCTCGCATCGAGGGGTTCGAGGGTGACGGTGCGGCCTTCCATGTGGACGGGGTGGGGCAGCGCGACGGGCTTCCAATGGAGCGACTGTGTGGATGATTCGGTCACGCAAACAGCCTAACAGCAGGGCTGATGGATGCGATTCGGGCGCGGGATGGGGCCGGCGGGCAGCAATATCCCGGTTTCGCACAATTCAGGGCCCTTTTGCACCGCTGGTTTGCCTTGAATGGGGCCGGGGCACGGCATAGGCTGAAAGACAGCACGGGAGATGACGGGAAAGTTTCCCTCGCGCACCGGTTCTGGTGCATTTGAGAGCACAATGAGCCGCGCCTGGCAAGGCCATTTCTGCTTTCCACAGGCAAAACCGCACTGTTTTGGGACTGGGCACCAGGAATGCGAACAAAATACAACATGTTGTGGTTTCCTGTTGACTTGCACCATAGACAGCGCTATTTTTTCATCTGCGGCTGTTAACAAACCGTAAAGAAACGTAGCTTCCAAGGTCGCAGTCCAACCGTTGGGCGCCAGCGACTCACGGCACAACTTGAGCCCCAGTTTTTCCAGACGCTGTAAGAGTCCACAGGGCCGAATCTCAGGGTGATCGCAAGCCCCGGATAGGCAACGGATTCAACCATTTTTTGCCGACCGAGAGGAATCCGATGAGCGAGGCCAATTTTCCCACTACCGCCACTTCCGTCCAAACCCACTTTAACCAGAGCGGACTTACATTTAGCCGCCGCTTTTCCCGCGAGGGCGTTTCGCCTTACGACGAGGTGCAGTGGGAGCGGCGCACCGCGCTGATTTCCGACAGCAAGGGCAACACGATTTTTGAGCAGAAGGACGTGGAGGTGCCGCTGGACTGGTCGATGACGGCGACCAACATTGTGGCCTCAAAATATCTGCACGGGCAGGTGGGAGCCCCGGAGCGGGAGACCGGCGTTCGGCAGCTGGTGGAGCGCGTGGCGGAGACGGTGCGCGACTGGGGTATTACCGGCGGATATTTTGCTTCGGCGCAGGATGCGGCGGTGTTCTATGACGAGCTGGCATCCATGCTGCTGACGCAGCGGGTGGCCTTCAACTCGCCGGTATGGTTCAACGTGGGTTGTGACCGGCTGGAGCCGCAATCGGACGGGCAGAACTGGCACTGGAATCCGGAGACGGGCGGGGTGCAGTTCTCGGCTACTGGCTATCGCAATCCGCAGTGCTCGGCCTGCTTTATCAACGCAGTGGACGACTCGCTGGACTCGATTCTGACGCTGGCTAAGACTGAGGGCATGTTGTTCAAGTGGGGCTCGGGCACGGGCACCAATCTTTCTTCGATTCGAGGATCGATGGAGTTGCTTTCCGGCGGCGGCCAGGCCTCCGGCCCGCTGAGCTTCATGCGCGGGTTTGATGCGTTTGCGGGGGTCATCAAGTCCGGCGGTAAGACGCGCCGCGCGGCCAAGATGGTGATTCTGAACGCGGACCACCCGGACATCATGGACTTTATTGATTGCAAGGCCAAGGAAGAGGCCAAGGCCTTTACGCTGATCAAGGCCGGGTATGACGGATCGGGTCCGGACTCAGAGGCGTATTCGTCCATTTTCTTCCAGAACGCAAACAACTCTGTTCGCGTGAGTGACGAATTCATGCGCGCCTATGAACGCGACGGCGACTTTACCACCCGCACGGTGAAGGGCAGTCAGCCCGTAAAGACCTACAAGGCGCGCGAAATCATGCGCAAGATTGCCGAGGCGACGTGGCTCTGCGGCGACCCAGGCATGCAGTTCGACACGACCATCAACAAGTGGCACACGAGCAAGAACACGGCGCGCATCAACGCGTCGAATCCGTGTTCGGAGTACATGTTCCTCGACAATTCGGCCTGCAACCTGGCCAGTTTTAACCTGCTGAAGTTTGTGACGCCGGCGGGCACGTTCGACATTGCTGCCTATCGCCACGCAATTTCTGTGGTGATTACGGCGATGGAGATTCTGGTGGATAACTCCGGATATCCGACCGAGGCGATTGCCAAGAATTCGCATGACTACCGGCCGCTGGGCCTGGGCTATGCGAACCTGGGCGCGCTGCTGATGGCCTTCGGTCTTCCGTATGACTCGGTGGCGGGACGCGACCTGGCGGGAGCGCTGACAGCCATCATGTGCGGTCAGGCGTATTTGCAGTCCGCGATTCTGGCGGCAGGCGGCCAGCCCATTGCCTCGGCGACGGAGCTGACGGCGAGCGTGGAGCGGCAGGGCGGCGCATGCCCGGGCTTCTATGTGAACCGTGAGCCGTTCCTGGACGTGATCCGGATGCATCGGGCCGAGGTGAACAACATCGGCAAGTCGCGCGTGATCACGGAGCCGTTTGTGGTGCCGCAGCTGGATGCACTGATTGAGGCGAGCCGCGAGTGCTGGGACATGGCTCTGCTTTATGGCGAGCGCTTTGGATATCGCAACTCGCAGACCACGGTGCTGGCGCCGACGGGCACCATCGGCTTCATGATGGATTGCGACACCACAGGAATTGAGCCGGATCTTGCGCTGGTGAAGTACAAGAAGCTGGTGGGCGGCGGCATGATCAAGATTGTGAACAATACTGTGCCCGCCGCGCTGTTCAAGCTGGGCTACAACAACGACCAGGTGAACGCGATTGTGAGCTATATTGATGCGACCGGCACAATCGAAGGCGCGCCGGGCATCAAGCCGGAGCACCTGTCGGTGTTCGACTGCAGCTTTAAGCCTGCCAAGGGTACGCGCTCCATTCAATACATGGGGCACATCAAGATGATGGCGGCGGCGCAGCCGTTCCTGTCTGGAGCCATCTCAAAGACGGTGAATCTGCCGCACGAAGCAACGGTGGAAGATGTGGCCGAGGCCTATGCCGAAAGCTGGCGCCAGGGCATCAAGGCGGTGGCCATTTACCGTGATGGATCCAAGGGCACGCAGCCGCTGAACACCAGCCTTGACGCCAAGCGGGAGCCTTCCGCGCTGGATGCCGCCGGTAGTCGCATCCTTGCGCAGTTGGCCGCGGGGTATGCCGCTGCAGATGCGGACCTGAAGACCCTGGAAGCCAAGATTGGCGATAAGCTGGAAGTCTCCTCCAAGCAGATGGTGGCCGCGGCCGTCGCGTTCCAGGAGAGCCTTGAGGAGATGGCGAAGGCGGCAGCAGCGCCCATTCTTCAGACAACGGCATTCGAGGCTCTCCAAGAGAACGCACAGGACCTGAACGCGCCTCCACGGGCGGTGCGCCATCGGCTGCAGGAGGAACGCGCCTCAATGACGCACAAGTTCTCCATTGCGGGGCATGAGGGCTATATCACCGTAGGCTTGTATCCCAATGGCCAGCCCGGCGAGATTTTCATCCGCATGGCGAAGGAAGGCTCCACGGTATCCGGCTTGATGGATGCCTTTGCCACGTCGATCTCGTTGGCGCTGCAGCACGGAGTTCCGTTGCGCGTTCTGTGCGAGAAGTTCGCCCATACGCGCTTTGAGCCCTCGGGCTGGACGGGCAATGAGCAGATTGGCTATGCGAAGAGCCTGATGGACTACCTCTTCCGCTGGCTCAATCTACGTTTCCTTTCCGGCACGCAGTTGACGCTGTTCGCGGGGCTGGCCCCGCAGGTGCCACAGCTGCCCGCTGCCCCCACGCTGCTTGCTGAGCAGGATGCGGAAGAAGAGGTGGGCAACATGTCCCAGGGGCAGTTGGCAAAGCTTGCCGAAGAGGTGGCGCGAAAGCTGAACCAGATGAGCTCGCATGCTCCGAGTATGGGTGGCACGTCGGCGCCGGCCGGAGGCATTGCGCCGGAGATTCAGGCAAGCGGCACGGCAGCGCCGAGCCCTTCGCACGGTCCTGCGCTGCAGGATCGCGGCCTCTACCACGCGGCCGACGCGATGCGCGACATGTACGAGATGGGCGACGCGCCCAGTTGCAGTACGTGCGGCGCCATCATGGTGCGCAACGGCAGCTGCTATCGCTGCATGAGCTGCGGATCCACGAGCGGCTGCAGTTAGATGACCGCAGGCAGCAAAGGACGAGGCCTGTGGGAGTTATGGCATTCCTTGCCGGTCTGACATGGACGGTGGCGCATCCTCGGGTGCGCTGCCCCAGTGAACGTTCGGATGGTCGGCCATTTGCAGAACCAATGTTGCTCCTTGCGCAATATCTGACTGGCGAAACCAGGGCTTGTTAAGCGGAGCGCCGTTCAAAGTTGCGGACTGAATATACTTGTTCTGCGCGGAGACGTGGTTGGCCACGATGACAAAATCCTTGCCGTTGGCCAGGTGGATTGTGGACCGGGCGAAGATCGGGCTACCGATTTCGAAGACCGGAGAACCAGGACACACCGGGTAAAAGCCCATGGCGCTAAAGACGTACCACGAGGAAGTCTCGCCGCCATCATCATCGCCGGGAATGCCGAGCGGGCCGGCGCCGTACCAGACGTCCATCAATTCCCGCACGCGCCGCTGCGTCTTCCATGGCTGGCCGGAGAAGTCATAGAGATACGGGATGTGGAAGCTGGGTTCATTACCCTGCGCATATTGGCCGACCAGGCCGGTTGCGTCCGGAAACTGATCCAAGAAGTGCCACTTCGATGTGCCGTACTGCTCCACAAACAATTGATCCAGGCGCTGGTTGAATGCGTCGCGGCTGCCGAAGAGGTGAATCAATCCGGCCACATCGTGCTGCACGCCGAAGGTGTATAGCCAGGAGTTGACCTCAGTAAAGTAATCGCGGCCGCCCTGTCCGCCGCCGAGCTTCGGGTCGAAATCCGCAACCCAGTTTCCATCTTCGCTGCGCGGCGCCATGAAGTGAATGGAAGGATCAAAGACATTTTGGTAGTTATGCGCCAACCGGGTGAAGTATGCGGCATCCTCCGTTTTTCCGAGAGCCCGGGCAAGCTGCGCGACACACCAGTCATCATAACTCGTCTCCAGAGTGACAGAAACTGCTTGTCGAAGCTCTCCGGTAACTTCGGGTACGCTTTCCTTCTCGCCTTTGGCAAGCGCCGGGAAGAAGCCTTTGGCAAAGTAGACGCGATCGAGACTCGTCAAAGGTCCGCGCTGCCAGGGAAGCATGGTGGCCTGCGTGGCATTCTTGCGCATGGCCTCGTAGGCTTCTTCCACATTGAAGTCCCGATATCCTTTTTCGTAGGTGTCCAGAATGAGCTGAGCGGCATGATGGCCAATCATCACTGCCTGCTCCCCGGCAGCGGAAGGAAAGGAAGGCAGCCAGCCGCTCTGCTCATACATGCGCAGGTACGAGCGGATGATGTCCTCCTGCCGCGCGGGATTCAGGAGCAGCTGCAGAGGGTGTTCGGAGCGGAAGGTGTCCCAGAGGCCGTCGTCGACGTAGAAGTCATGGCCATCGGAGGGGTGAACGGCGTGGTCATAGCCGCTGTAATACTTTCCGTCTTCGGTGATGTCTGTCATGCGGCTGAGTGAGCGGTAGAGTGCGGTGTAAAAAATGGTGCGTTGGCGGTCACTGCCCCCAACGACAGTGATGCGCGCCAGGGCGCGATTCCACACGGCGCGCGTGCTCGCCTTGGTCTGTTCGAACGTCCACGCTGGAATCTCGCGCTGCAGATTGCGCCGAGCCTGATCGGTACTGATGAACGAGATGCCCACGCGCACGTCGACCTGTTCCCCTGCCGCGCTGGGAAAATCCGAGACGAAACCAAGTTGACCGTCCGACGGGCTGGATTGACGGGGAGCGGATCGGCTCCAGGTGTCTTGCTGCCAGGTGCGAAAGGAGGCAAAAGGTCTGGAAAACTCGACGTAGAAATACTGCCGTGTCTGATTGCCCCCATCGGCCAGGTGCGCGATGGGGCCTTCGTAGAGTTGGCTGCCTTCCACGGCGCGGTCGCCGACCACTTGAAGGGACGCATCGGCTCCCATGCTGAGCGCCAGGTGCGCGTGCGGATTTGCGGGGAACGTGAAGCGATAGTAGCCGGCCTGTTGCGTGGCGGTGAGTTCGGCGCGGATGCCCCAGGTCTGCAGGTCGGCCCCATAGTAGTACGGAGTGGCGGTTTCAAAGTCGTGATCGAAGTCCGATGCGTAATCCGCTGCTGCGGTGCTTTCCTTCCCGACAGAAGCCATCAGCATCGCGGGTCCAACAGGGAAGCCGTAGATTTTGTCGGCCAGATAGCGGTCCGTGATGCCGGGGGTGGTGATGGGATAAAGGCGCGCCATGCCGTGGGGACACTGTACGTAGGGAATGGTCGCCGTGAGCAGCTGACCGATGCCCCCAATATTGGGCGAGACAAAATCGACAGGGGCCTTCTGCGCGCGCGTCTGGGCGCTAAGAGCGGCGCCGCTCAGCATGAGAGAGAGGGCGGCAACGATTGCAATCCGAATGGTCATCTGGGCCTCGTGGACTTTCTGTTCCGTGCTTCGGCCATGTCACGGGTGGAAGGAAGGCAGCCTTAGATGCACGTGCCATTATTCCTCATGGCGCCCATGCAGGGAAATTGCGCATGTGACACCAGCGCGCCGAGTTGAACGGGCGCGTGGTTTCCAGAGGCGCGCCCATGCCATTCTTCGAGTCAAAAGTCGTGGTGGCGATCCACGATGGAAGCGATGGTCTGCGAAGCATTGGGCCTGGGACCAACCGGTTCGGGCGCCGCATTTGCTTCTTCTGTCTTTGCGCGCAGCCTGGCCACGGCCTGCCAGTTGTCCTTGCGTGAAGGGTCGGCGATCCAGGGCGGCAGCGGCATGTGGAGGAAGCGGCTGAGGGCCTCCGCATATCCCTCGTACAGGGCGCGCATGGTCTGGAGCCGCTCCATCGACTGCGCATCGCGGCACATGCTTACGCCGCTCTGGCAGAGTTCCTCGTAGAGCTGCTGGTAGCGCTCCGGTGGCAGGCGATCCGGCGCATGCCTGACTGGTTCAAGCGAGAGGACCTGAGCCAGATCGACCATGGCATGGCGCGCAATCGCAAAGGTCAACTGCGCCTGGCGCGCTTCATGCCCTCGTACCCCGGCAATGAGCAGCGACGAGGTGTCCAGAATCGCCGTCAGCGCGCTGATCCAACTCTGATTGCTGTGTTGCGAGCGAAAGTAGCAGAGCAGAGGGTAGGAAATGTGGCTCTCGAGCAATTCCGCCGACCAGCGTTCCCACTCCACCAGGAGAATAGTGAGCGCGCTCTCCGCATCGGCGTCTGCATGGCGGCGCAGCAGCTCGGCGACTGTGGGTGGCGAGCCGGCACGGGCATCCAGCAGAGAGATGCTGACCTCGCGCCGCGAGAAAGCGCTGTACAACACGGGGAAATACCCCATGACAACAGCCAGGAAACCCAGGCCGGTTCCCGCCTCAAGAATGATGAGTTCGCGCGCCAGCGCAGTGTGGGGAGTCACGTCCCCCAGCCCCAGCGTAAAGAGCGTGGTGCCGCTGACGTACAAGTCTGTGAAGAATTGAGTCTGCCCACTCGCGTCATGAAACGGTGTGCCCAGCGCGAAGAAGATAAGCGCAAAGCCTGCCACCATCCCGCCTGCCCAGACAATAAGCAAAAGGATCAAAGAGAGCGGGCCGTAGTAACTGAAGACGGTCTCGCGCTTGCGCGGATGATGCATGAGACCAGCGAAGAACGCCCAGGGTTTCCAGGTGACGATGTAAAAGATGCGCGTGATGCGGAATCGCCCGGCGGCGCGGCGTGGCAAGATGATGGTCTGGAAGGCGTCCAGCAGCACACCCACAACGCACAATGTGCCGACGATCAGACTCAGTGTCCGCATGGAACCTCAGCCGCGGCAAGCCCTCCGCCTGTGCACGGGCTTCCCCGGTACCCTGTATTCTAGCCTGTACGGGAGCGCACACATTCAACCATGCAGGAAATTGGAAAAACGCTGCTCGGGTTTGGGTTGGTGCTGGCACTGGTGGGCGCCGTTTTTTTGCTGGTAGGGCGGTTCGGCGTGCCCCTGGGCCGGCTGCCAGGCGACTTTACGTACAAGAGCAAGCACCTGTCGGTGTATTTCCCGCTGGGCACGTGCCTGCTGCTCAGTGTGCTGCTGAGCGCGGTGCTGTATCTTATCTCGCGGTTCCATCGATAGGATGCCGGGGCGCGCGGGACTTCATGAACGTATTTTCCTGTGGGCGGTGTGGTAGAGAGGCCAAAAGAGGACGGATGAGATGTCCAAGAGGATGAAGCTGAACCTGGCAATTTCAATTGCCTTCGTGTTCGCCAGTCGCACGCTGGCTGCGCAGCCAACACCCCTGCAGGCCGCGAGCCAGTTCACCACCGCGCATCGCGCAGAGCTTGTGCAGGCCTTCCGCCATTTTCTGTCCATGCCCAATGTGGCTGCGGATCCCGAGGGCCTGCAGCGCAATGCGGCCTTTCTGCTGGGGATGCTGCGGGAGCGCGGAGTGGATGCACAATTGCTGAAGACGGAAGGCGCGCCGCCGGTGGTCTATGGCAAGGTGGACGTTCCGGGAGCGCTGCATACCATCGTCTTCTATGCGCATTACGACGGACAGCCGGTGACGCCGTCGGAGTGGGATGGGGGTGAGCCTTTCCAGCCGGTGATCCGCACCGTGGATGGCGAGCAGCGCATCTATGCGCGGTCGGCGGGAGACGACAAGGCAGCCATTTTTGCGCAACTCACCGCGCTGGATGCACTACACGCGGCGAATATTCCTTTGCACGCCAACATTCGGTTTGTGTGGGAAGGGGAAGAGGAAGCTGGCTCGCCGCATCTGGAACAGATTCTGATGGCGCATCGTGAGCTGGTGCACGGCGACGTGTGGCTGGTGTGCGATGGTCCGGTGGACCAGAGCGGGAAGCAGACCGTGGTGTTTGGAGCGCGCGGGGATGCGCATCTGGAAGTCACTGTATATGGTCCGCATCACGGGCTGCACAGCGGACACTACGGCAACTGGGCGCCAAACCCTGCCATGATGCTGGCGCAGCTGCTTGCGGGTATGAAGGATGCGCAGGGGCATGTCCTGATTCCGCACTTTTACGATGGCATCGTTCCGCTGTCGCAGACGGAAAAGGAGGCACTGCAGCGCGCCCCGGTGAATGATGCCATGCTGGAGAAGGCCTTCTGGCTTGGGCATGTGGATGGGGGCGGGGCGCATCTGCTGGAACTCCTCAACCTTCCTTCGCTGAACATCAATGGCATGTCCTCCGGGCAAACCGGGGCGCGTTCCGCCAATGTGATTCCTCCCACGGCCAAGGCCGATTTGGATCTTCGCCTTGTGGTAGGCATTGACTGGCGCGTGCAGCAGCAGCGCGTGGTGGACTTCATCCATTCCCAGGGCTATTTCGTCGTCGACAAGGATCCCACGCAGGAGATCCTGCTGGCGCATCCGCGGGTCGCCAAGGTCGTTCGCGATGCTACGAGCTATGACGCAGTGCGGACGCCGATGGATTTGCCCATCGCCCGCGAAGTGATTCGAGCCGTGAAGAGTGCGCGAGGGGATGTGGTGCTGCTGCCCACCATGGGCGGCAGTGTTCCCCTGGGCGCGATGGAGCGTGCGGCGCAAACGCGAACGGTCACAGTGCCGATTGCGAACTACGATGACAACCAGCACGCGGCGAACGAGAATCTGCGGCTCTCTTATTTGTGGAACGGCGTGGAAACCATGGCCGCCTTGCTCGAAATGCGATGAGGCGAAGCCGGGGAACTGAGAAGCTGTCGCTTCAGTAGAACACTTGGAGTAAGTCAGACACGGATGGATGGTGGCGGCAAGCCCGCTCCACGTGACCTTGTTGCGAATGGTCACTTTAATTTCTGCAATCGCTTCTCCCGGGCACCATGCTTTCACCTGCATCAAAATCCCACATCCCATTGCAGACGGCGAAGCGGCGCAATCGACTGGTACAAGGTATATGCTTCATGGAGAATGAGCAACGTGCCAAGGATGAAGGAAAGCGCCGCCCCGTCGGTTTTGCCGCAGCCGCGGGCAAGGAAAGATGCAGACTATGTCTTTTACGAGTTGACGCGCAGCATCTGTCCCCGGTGCAGGCGCGTCATGGATGCGAAGATTCTGCTGCGCGAGAACAAGGTCTACATGACAAAGCGCTGCCCGGCCTGCGGACCAATTGAGGCGCTTATTTACGGGGACGCCGAAGCCTATGTCCGCCTCGGCAAGTTCAACAAGCCGGGAACGATTCCGCTGGCTTACGGAACCGAGATTGTCGAGGGCTGCCCGCACGATTGTGGTCTCTGCCCTGACCATCAACAGCATGCATGCCTGGGCATCATTGAGGTGAACAGCGCCTGCAACATGGATTGTCCACTCTGCTTTGCGGATGCAAGGCCGGGCTTCAGCCTGACGCTGGAGGAAGTGGAGGCCATGCTGGAGGACTTTGTGCGCACGGAGGGCAAGCCGGAAGTGGTGCAGCTTTCCGGCGGAGAGCCCACCATCCATCCGCAAATCATCGAGTTTGTGGAGGCGGCCCGCAGGCGCGGTATTCCCTTCGTCATGATCAATACGAACGGCAAGCGAATCGCGCACGATGATCGCTTTTTGGAACAGTTGCAGGCCGCAGGGCCTTCCTTCTACTTCCAGTTTGACGGCTTTGATGCGGAGACCTACCGGGTGATTCGCGGAGACGCGAACCTTCTGGAGGAGAAGCTTCGCGCTCTGGATCGCCTTGCCTCGGCGGGCATGCATGTCACGCTGGTACCCGCCATTGAGCGTGGCGTCAACGATCATGAGATTGGCCGCATCCTGGACTTTGCCATTCGGCATCTGGCGGTTCGCGGCGTCAACTTTCAGCCGGCATTCCACGCGGGCCGACACATGCACCACGACCCCATGCAGCGGATGACGATTCCCGACATCGTGCAATGCATCGAATCGCAAACCGGCGGAAAGTTCGTGGCCAGCGACTTTATTCCCGTCCCGTGCTGCTTTCCCACGTGCAACTCCGTAACCTATGCCTTCATCGACGGCGAAAAGGTGACTCCGCTCTCGCGCATCGTCAATGTCTATGACTATCTGGATTACATTACGAATCGCGTGATGCCGGACTTCAGCCTGGAGATCAAGAATGCGCTGGAGGGATTGTGGTCCTCGTCTTCCGTGTCGGGCTCGCAAAAGTCGGCCGAGCAGCTTCGCGTGTCCTGCCAGGCTTGCGGCCTGCCGGAGAGCCTGACGATCGGCGACATCGCCCAGAACATGCTGATGGTGATGCTGCAGGACTTTATGGATCCGTGGACCTTCAACCAGAAGAATCTGATGAAGTGTTGCAAGGAGTTTTTGCTCCCCGGGGGCAAGCAGATCCCGTTTTGCGCGTACAACTCAGTGGGCTACCGGGAGCAGGCGCGCGCCCAGCTGGAGGCGATGGAGCCGGAACGCAGACTGGCCAGGCATGAGGGAAGGGACTATCAGCCGAGGCCGGTTGTTTTTGACTTTTCCGCAAGCGCGGAAGCTGCGGTGTTGCCCATTGTGCAGGCGCCGGCGTCTGCGACCGGAGAGCGAGGCTGACGATGGAAACGCCCGAAGTGAAGCAGTGCTGTGCGGCTTTTTACGGCAGCGATCTGGCAAAGATGCTGCTCGGGGAGAGCTTTCATCCCGGCGGCGCGCGGCTGACCGAGCGCCTGGGGCAGCTGCTTCAACTGGACGAGCGGTCGCACGTGCTCGAAGTGGCCTGCGGGCGCGGGACCAGCGCATTGCATCTTGCAGAGCGCTTTGGTTGCAGTGTTCTCGGGATCGACTTGAGTGCGGAAAATATTGCCGTTGCCGCGGAAGAGGCGGATCGACGCGGTTTGAACGAATCGGTGCAGTTCCAGCGGGGAGATGCGGAGTTAATTCCCGTGGAGGACACGAGCTTTGATGCGATTGTGTGTGAGTGCGCCTTTTGCACGTTTCCTGGCAAGCCGGTCGCGGCGCTGGAGTTTCACCGCGTATTGCGCCCGGGCGGGAGAGTGGGCCTGAGCGACCTGACGCGAACGCCTGCGCCCATTCCGGAGCTTGAGGGACTGCTGGCGTGGGTTGCCTGCATTGCGGATGCGCTGCCTGCCGAGCAGTACGCGGCCGTGCTGCAGGAAGCGAATTTCTTGGTGGAATCCGTCGAAGACCACAGCGAGGCCTTGGTGGAGATGGTGCGCCAGGTTCAGGGTCGCCTGCTGGGCGCGGAAGTGCTGGCAGGTCTGGAGCAGTTGAGCCTGCCCGGCGTAGACTTTGAAGCTGCGCGAAAGTTTGCGGAGGCCGCGCTGCGAGCCACGCGAGGGGGGGCGCTCGGGTACCTGGTCCTCATCGCAAGAAAGGCCTGATGCCGTCTCGCGGAGGGCTCCGGCCGGGTCTGGAGGCTTGAGTCGACTAATGGCAGCGGAACTGCGCTATCCTTGACGCGGCGAATCCAAGCCGCCTGAGTGCACACGGAGCCAGTGATGGGCGAATACGCGCTGAATGTAAACGGAGAGAGCAAACGCGTGATTGCTCCCGCAGATGAGTCGCTGCTCTTTGTCCTGCGCAACCGGCTGGACCTGACAGGAACCAAGTATGGCTGCGGAGAGGGGCAGTGCGGAGCGTGTACCGTTCTGGTGGATGGAAACCCGGTTCACTCCTGCCTGATCCCAGTGAGCTCCGCCACGCAGGGCAAGATTCTCACCATCGAGGGGCTGGAGCAGCATGGCGAGCTGACGCCGGTACAGAGGGCCTTCATGGAGGAAGGGGCATTCCAGTGCGGCTATTGCACGCCGGGCATGATTCTGCGAGCTACGGCATTATTGCGGGAGACGAAGAATCCGGCGGTCGAGCAGATTACGCATGCGATGAATGGCAATCTCTGCCGCTGCGGAACCTATCCGCGCATTGTGGCGGCTGTGCGGCTTGCTGCCAAGATTGCTGGTGAGGGAGGCGGCCGATGAAACTTGGAATAGATGGAGATTCGCTGTCTTCCGCTCAGAGTGGCGGAATGCCACAATTGGACCGGCGAAGTTTTCTCCAGATGCTCGGCGGTGGTTTGTTCGTCTGTCTCGTGCCATCTGGCGTGCCGGCGCAGGAATCCGGCCGGAACTTCGGCAGCCATGAACTGCCCAAGGATTTGAGCGCCTGGTTGCATATTGCCGCAGACGGGCAGGTGACCGTCTTCACCGGTAAGGTGGAAGTGGGCCAGAACATTCGCACCTCGCTGGCGCAACAGGTGGCGGAGGAGCTGCGTGTCCCGTTCGGCGCGATCAGCATGGTTATGGGAGATACGGATCGTGTGCCCTGGGACATGGGAACTTTCGGCAGTCGCACTACGCCCACCATGGGTCCGGAGCTTCGCACCATGGCAGCCGCAGCTCGAGAGTTGCTGCTGCAGATGGCCGCCAAGCGCTGGCATGTGGACAGCGGCAGACTCACCGCGGATGACGGAAAAGTGACGGAAACAGGGACGGCACGCTCGATTGGCTACGGCGAGCTGACGCGCGGAGAAAAGCTGGTGAAAGTCGTCTCCGGCGAGGAACGGCTGACGCCGGCTGCGGCGTGGAGGATTGCCGGCACGCCGGTGGCCAAGGCCGGCGGGCGCGACTTTGTTACGGGAAAGCACAAATTTCCTTCGGACATCGTTCGCCAGGGAATGCAGTTCGGCGCCGTGCTTCGTCCGAAAGAGTTCCATGCCACGCTCGCGTCTTTGGACACGAGTGCTGCGGAGCGGATCCCGAATGTGCATGTGGTGCGCGACGGTGAGTTCGTGGGCGTGGTTGCTCCGGATGCTTACACTGCGCAGCAGGCGGTGGCAGCCATCCGGGCCCGTTGGAATGTGCCCAGCCAGCCTTCCAACGAGGGGATCTTCGCATATCTGAAGAAGAAGGCGGAGGCTGAACCCGGCGGAAGTCCCGAAGTCGAGACCGGGTCTGTTGCGCAAGCTCAGGCAGGCGCGGCGGTCAAGCTGGAGGAGCACTACACGGTGCAGTACATTGCGCACTCGCCGCTGGAGCCGCGGGCCGCGGTGGCGGAGTGGACCGGCGAAAAGCTGACGGTGTGGACGGGAACCCAACGGCCGTTTGGCGTGCGCGACGAGCTGATGGAGGCTTTCCATCTTGCTCCCGGACAGGTTCGCGTGATTCAGCCGGATATGGGCAGCGGCTACGGCGGCAAGCACACGGGTGAGGCTGCCGTGGAGGCGGCGCGGCTGGCCAGGGCTGCCGGCAAGCCCGTGAAAGTGGTGTGGACCCGCGAGGAGGAATTCACCTGGGCATATTTTCGTCCGGCGGGGCTGATGGAACTTCGCGCGGGCGCAGGGCACGATGGGACGCTGATTGCCTGGGAGCACCATAACTACAACTCCGGGGCGGCCGCAATTGGCACTCCCTACCAGGTTGAGAATCAGCTCATTCAGTATCATCCGTCCGACTCGCCTTTGCGCCAGGGTTCGTATCGCGCGCTCGCGGCCACGGCGAATAACTTTGCCCGCGAGTCCCACATGGACGCGATGGCGCACCAGCTCGGAATGGATCCGCTGGAGTTTCGTCTGAAGAATTTGAAAGATGCGCGCCTGCGAGCCGTGTTTGAAGCGGCGGCGGAGAAGTTCGGCTGGCATCGCGCGAAGTCTGGGCCGCAGCGGGGATATGGCATTGCGGGTGGTGCGGACAAGGGCGGTTACATGGCTACGTGTGCCGAGATCGCCATTGATCCGACGGCAAAGACAATGCGCATTGTGCGTATGGTGCAGGCCTGGGAGTCCGGCGCTGTCGTCAACCCGGATGGGCTGCGGAATCAGGTGATGGGGGCGATGGTGCAAGGCATTGGAGGCGCTCTGTTTGAGCAGATTCTCTTTGCCGATGGGCGCATCCTGAATCCGCATTTTGCGGAGTATCGTCTGCCCCGCTTCCAGGACACTCCTCACATTGAAGTGGTGCTGCTGGACCGCAAAGACCTGCCTTCGGCCGGCGCGGGAGAGACCGGCCTCATTGGTGTGGCGCCGGCGGTGGGCAACGCCCTCTTTGCGGCGACGGGCTTCCGCGCGTGCCACCTGCCGATGGCGCCCAAGGCGCCCGCGCCGGGCATGGCGGCCCCGCCCTTCCAAAGTTGAACTCTCCAGCCAGGCAAAAGGACTGACCCCTGCCCTGCACAGGAGCCCGTTTTGGCCAGTGGGATCTCCTGCGCGCTTGCAGGGCGGCTGGGCAGAAATTGGCCTATGGATTCCCCCATGCAAGTGGTATCTTCAAATCAATCCCGGGCGTGCATTCAATCCAGGGATTTCTCTTCGACCGAATCAACAGCTTAGGAAGTTGTACTTTCTGGCCTTTGGCGCAGGCGGACTTTTGTATCTATGCACAGGCCTGCCGAGGCGCTCGAGGGCCCTACACAGATCGGGGACGGAACGCGGAGGAGACGCGCATGAGCCAGGCGGGGGAAGCAGGCCAAGGCAGTCATGTCCTGACGCTGGAAGAAGTCAAGAATCTGACGCAGGACGGGAGCAAGCCCGCGGACACACTGATGAACGTGGTCGCGCTGATTGCCAACCGCTTCAGAACCGATGTGTGTTCCGCCTATCTGCTGGAGCCGGACCGGTCGAATCTGGTGCTGGCGGCGACTCTCGGGCTGCACCCCAGTTGCGTGGGGCGTCTACGCATGCCACTCAACGAGGGGCTGGCCGGCCTGGTGGCGGAACAGGTGATGCCGGTAGCCGTTGGGGATGCCCGCAATCACCCACGCTTCAAGTTTTTCAAGGAGTCGGGCGAAGAGGAGTACCACTCGTTCCTCGGCGTCCCGCTCATCCATCGCGGCATTCTGCAGGGCGTATTGATTGTGCAAACCAAGGAGGCCCGCCTGTTTCAGGAGGAAGAGATACGGATGCTGAGCGAAGCCGCCGCACAGGTGGCGCCGGTGGTGAGTGAAGCACGAACGCTCGATCGTTTTATCGCGCCGGTGCAGGAGCGCCTGTGGTCGCTGGCGCAGAATCTGTGGTGGAGTTGGGACCAGGATTGCGTCAGCATTTTTCGCGATCTGAACCCGGTGCGCTGGCGGCAGCTGAACCAGAATCCCATCTCGCTGCTGAGTGAAATTCCCCTTGGCGAAATTGAGCTGCGCGCCGCGGAACTGGCCCTGCATAGCCGCATCAATTATGTCTACCGCCGCCAGCAGGAATACCTGCACGAGGACCGCACCTGGGGCGCCGAGCACGCGGGTGTACTGCGACCGCGGCCGGTGGCGTACTTCTCGGCGGAGTTCGGCCTGCACGAGTCGCTGCCCATCTACTCCGGAGGGCTTGGCGTGCTGGCCGGTGATCACATCAAGAGCGCTTCCGACCTGGACATTCCACTGGTTGGCATTGGGTTGTTTTACGGCCAGGGATACTTCCTTCAGCGACTGGATGCAAGCGGCTGGCAACGCGAGGAGTACTTGCACACGGATGTGAGCCGCTGTCCCATGCAGCCGGCCATTGGAACAAACGGCGAGCCGGTTGCGTTGGAGATTCAGACTCGGAGCGGCTGCATCCGGGCAAAGGTGTGGAGCGTCAAAGTAGGCCGGTGTGACCTGCTGCTTCTGGACTCGAACGTGGCGGGCAACGCGCCGGAAGACCGCGAACTGACATCGCGCCTTTATGGCGGCGACGGACGCACGCGCATTCGCCAGGAGCTGTTGTTGGGAGTGGGCGGATTCCGTGCGCTGAGGGCGATGGGGATTTTTCCCGGAGTGCTGCACCTGAATGAGGGGCACAGCGGGTTTGCTGTGCTGGAGGCCGTTCGCAGCCGCATGCAGGACGAAGGCCTGGACTTTGAAACCGCGGCGGGTCAGGTGCCTCGCGAAGTGATTTTCACCACCCACACGCCGGTGCCGGCAGGGCACGACCGCTTCAGCGCAGACCTGCTTGAGGAGCATCTGGGACCGCTGCGCGACGAACTCGGAATTTCCCACGAGAACTTGATGGGTTTTGGCCGCGTGAACTCCACGGATCCGCAAGAGCAGTTCTGCATGACGGTTCTCGGCCTCAAGCTTTCGCGGCGCGCCAACGCGGTTTCGTCGTTGCACGGCGAAGTGTCGCGGGCCATGTGGTGGGATTTGTATCCGGGCAAGTCGCAGGATGCGGTTCCCATTGGGCACATCACCAATGGGGTGCATGTTCCGTCCTGGCTGGCGCCGCAGATGGGCCGCCTGTACGACCGTCACCTGGGTGTGGGATGGCAGACAAACAGTGGGGCCGCGCGCACCTGGGAGGGAATTGAGAGCGTGAACGACGGCGAGCTGTGGGAGACGCACCTGACCCTGAAGGCTCGGCTCATCGAGTTTGCGCGTCGCCGTGCGCGCGAGCAGGCTGAGCGGCGTGGTGAGTCGGAAGAGTCCCTCGCCAAGCTGAGCCGGATCTTCTCTCCAGACGCATTGACCATCGGCTTTGCGCGCCGATTCGCCACCTATAAGCGCGCCAACCTGGTTCTTGCCGATTTGGTCCGGCTGGCCTCCATGGTGAATGATCCCAAGCGGCCGGTGCAGTTTGTCTTTGCCGGCAAGGCGCATCCGCACGATGAACCGGGCAAGCGCGTCCTCCAGCAAATTGCGGAGATGATGCGCGATGCCGAGTTTGCCGATAAGTTTGTCTTCATTGAGGATTACGACATCAACGTGGGCCGCTTCCTGGTGCAGGGAGTGGACGTGTGGCTGAACAATCCACGCCGGCCCCTGGAGGCTTCGGGCACCAGCGGGCAAAAGGTGGTGCTCAACGGCGGTCTCAATCTGTCGGTTCTGGACGGATGGTGGGCGGAGGCCTACGACGGCTTCAACGGCTTTGCCATTGGCAATGGCCGGACCCACTCCAATATGGATGTGCATGACAGCCGGGATGGCGAGGACCTGTATCGGGTGCTGCAGAATGAATTGATTCCGCTGTACTACAACCGAGACCAGGATGGGCTGCCGCGCGGATGGGTAAAGCGCATGAAGCGCACCATCCGCACGCTGGGATGGCGCTTCAACGCGGACCGCATGGTGATGGATTACACGCGGAAGTGCTACATTCCGGCTGCCGGCGGCACATCGAGCGAGATTAACCAGCCCTGTTGAGGCAGTTTCCATGGTCGATTCTCACGGGTCCGGACCGCGGATCTGGCCGCGAGACCCGGCCGTCGGAGGGTGTGATCTAAATCACTCTTTCCTTGGAGTGAGAAGTGCATACTAGGAACCAAGCTGGTATGGTTTCGCTATGGCCCTGGGGAAAAAAGCCGGATTCCTGCTAC
This sequence comes from Occallatibacter sp., assembly GCA_035531055.1. GTDB lineage: Bacteria > Acidobacteriota > Terriglobia > Terriglobales > Acidobacteriaceae > Telmatobacter. The sequence continues at coordinate 74,224 of DATKTQ010000317.1, forward strand.
TGGTTGCCGTCGTCCTGTCGGCCACCACTCCGGTCTTTGCCTGCCTGCCGCTTTGCCCACACAGATCCATGCCCGCATGTTGCCGCGGTATGGTCCGCGAGTGCGGTCCTGCCGGCACGGGAGCAAGTCGCTCCTGCTGTCAGGCGCGTTCCGAAAACGCGCTGCTGGGCACTGTTCCTCCTCGCTTGATGGAGCACAACCAGGCGCTTATGATCACGCTGCACGTTGCGGATCTGTTGATCGCGAGCACCTCGGACGAAGTGTTCATTTCCGATCGAGTCCTACCACCCAAGGCCCCACCGGGCACACTTTCCATCCTTCGCATTTAGTTTCTCTCCTTCCTTAGCCGCTTTTGGGCCCCGGAGTGTTCGTCTGCGCGTTGCAGCTGCGTGCTCCTTGCCGGGTCTTCCGTCGGTACTCATTGGAGAGAGGCATGAAATCTGTCATTTTGTTCTTCTTCTGCATTCTTTTGTGTGGAGGCAGCCAGTTGCATGCGCAAAGCCCCGCTGGTCCGGTGGCCCTGCCAGGCGGCAGGGTACTGCTGCAAATACATGCGCAAGCTGATTCGTTCGTCCCGCCCTTGACGCTGGAGGAAGCGGAGCGGAAGGCCCTTGCCGCCAATCCAGAGATTGCGGTTTCCGTGCGCCGCGTGGCTGTGGCGCGCGCCCATGTTCCCGCTGCCGGAGCGCTTGAAGATCCCACCGCAATGTATCGCGCATGGGGTATTCCTCTGCAGAAGCCGTGGAACCTGAACGACGCGCAGAATATGTTCAGCATTTCCCAGGAACTGCCGGGACCGGGCAAGCGCGGCCTGCGCACGAATATTGCCGAATCTGATTTGTCCATTGCGCAAGACGATCTGGCCGAAACGCGCCTGCAGGTGCGGGTTGCGGTGCGCAAGGCTTTTGATGATCTGCTGCGCGCGCAGGAGGAACTGCGCATTCATGACGAGCACGTAGGAATTGCTCATCAGGCAATTGAGGCGGCGCGCATCAAGTACGCCGTCGGCAAGGTTCCTCAGCAGGACATTCTCAAAGCTCAGGTTGCCTTAACACGGCTTGAGGAGCACATGATCCGCTTCGATCGGGACGCGGAGGTGGCACAGGCGCGCCTGAATACGTTGCTTGGCCGCTCTCCGGGCACTCCGGTGCGCGTCGCGGGGTCCTTCCCCGGCGCAGCTCCACTGCCTTCGGCAAAGAAGCTGGAAGACATTGCACTGCACACGCGGCCGGACTTGCTTGCCGCGGAGCAGGCTGCGCGGCGCAGTCATGCGGCTCTTGCCCTGGCGCACAAGGCCTACGTCCCGGACTTTACGGTCTCCGCGGGCTACATGCTCATGCAGCCTTCGGCGGACATGCGCAACAGCTACATGGTCGAGGGCTCCATGAGCCTGCCGTGGCTGAACCGGCGCAAGCATAATGCGGATATCGCCGAGTCCACCGCGCGGGCCACTGAGCAGGATGCGGAACTGGAAGCCCTGCGCAACGTGGTGCTCGGGCAGATTCGCGAGGCACTTGCAGAGGCCCAGGCCTCACAGAAACTGGTCCATATGTACCACGACGAGTTGCGTCCCCAGGCGGAGGCCACACTGCAGGCGAGCGTGATTGCGTACGAAAACGATCGCACCAGCCTGCTGGACCTGCTCGACAGCCAGATGACCGTGATTGACGTGGATTTGAGCTGGCTGCAGGCGTCGGCAGATTTGGATGCGCGCTTATCCGAAATCGAGCTGGCCACTGGCGCACCGCTGGATCTGCAGTCGCAACCGGAATCGGAGGCAAAGCCGTGAATACTCGCACCTATAAGCTCGCCCTGGGCGCAGCCATCTCGCTCTGCATCGTGCTGGCCGCGACTCTCGCATTTGTGCTGCTGCCGCGGTTTCATTTCAATGGGCCTGCTCCCGTGCAGGATCCGGTGGTCGCGCGCGGCCCGGATGTCAACTCGAACTCCACGGCGCAGACTGGTCCAGCCAGTCCCGGGACGCAACCGGCGCTGGGGCCGGTGCAGTTGTCGCCAAGGCGCATGCAGCAGATTGGCGTGACCACGGCCACCGCCGCCTACAAGGAGCTGAAGGACACGCTTCAGGTACCAGGCAATGTGGACATCAATGAAGAGAAGATTGCCTACGTGCAAACGCGCTTCCCGGGCTGGATTCAAAAGGTCTTTGCGAACGCGACGTATCAGTTTGTCCGCAAAGGCCAGCCCTTGTTTACCATCTACAGCCCCGACCTGGTGAGCAGCCAGCAGGAGTATCTTCTGGCTCGCCAGAATGAAAATGCCTTTGCCTCCAAGACGCAAGGCATGGCGGCGCGGGAAAGTGGCTGGCTGACGCAGGCGGCGGAAGAGCGGCTTCGGCAATTCGGTGTTGCTCCTCAGGTGGTGGCCAACCTGAAGAAGACAGGCAAGGTGCAGCGCGAAATCGAAGTCGACTCTCCCGTTTCCGGATACATCACCGAGCGCAATGCGCTGCCCAATGCCTACGTGCAGCCAGAGACGAAGATTTACACCATCGCGGACCTATCCACAGTGTGGGTTTACGCAAACGTCTTTCAGAATGATGTTGGGCGATTGAGGCCGGGCGACCGCGGACAGGTGACCGTGGATGCCTATCCCGGGCGCAGTTTTGCCGGGCGAATTGATCAAATTCTTCCGCAGGTGGATCCGACAACGCGCACCGTCCGGGTTCGGCTCGTTTTTTCCAATCCCGGCGTCCTGCTCAAGCCGGGCATGTATGTGAACGTCACGATTCAGGCGCCGCTGGGCCGGCATCTGGTGGTTCCGGCCTCTGCTGTGCTGCAGGCTGGTTCGCAGTCGCTGGTGTTTGTGGATCAAGGCAACGGATACCTGCAGCCGCGAACTGTTACCGTGGGGCCGCAGGCCGCGGACGACGTGGTGATTCTGAGCGGCGTGAAGGTTGGCGATCAGGTGGTGAGCTCCGCCAGCTTCCTGGTGGACTCCGAAGCCCAGTTGCAGGCTTCGGCTGGGGGCTATGCTCCACTTCCGGCGCCCCAGGGGCAAACATCGGCCGCGTCACAGGCCCCTCAGGTTCGCATGGACGTTCAATTGTCGCCATCGCCTGCGCGAAAGGGCACAAACCAAGTGCAGGTTCGGGTGGTCGGAGTGGATGGCAAGCCGGTCGCCGGCGCCGAGGTAGAGGCTGTCCTTTTCATTTCCGCCATGCCAGCCATGGGAATGGCCGCAATGCACGCGGCCGCCTCGTTGCATGACAGCGGCAAGGGCCTCTACGAGGGCAATGTCGTGCTCGGCTCCGGCGGAACCTGGAAACTGACCATCACCGTGCGACAGGGCGGCAAGGTCATCGGCACAAAGCAGATGAGTGTGGATGCTACGGGAGGCATGGGATGATCGCTCGAATCATTGCATGGTGCGCGCGGAATCCATTCCTCGTCTTCACGGGAGCCATCCTGCTGACGGTCGCAGGCGTGTGGAGCATGGAGCATGTGCCACTGGACGCGCTCCCGGATATCAGCGACGTGCAGGTCATCATCCATACGCCATGGCCCGGTGAGCCGCCCAACGTGATTGAGGATCAGGTGACCTATCCGATCGTCACCGCGCTGCTGTCTGCGCCCAAAGTGAAAAGCGTGCGCGCGCAAACCATGTTTGGCGATTCGTATGTTTTTGTCGTCTTCCAGGACAACACCGATCTCTACTGGGCAAGATCGCGAGTCGTGGAATATCTTCAGCAGATCGCCGGCAAGCTGCCCTCAGACGTGCATCCGGCGATTGGCCCTGACGCGACCGGGGCGGGCTGGGTTTACGAGTACGCCATTGTCGACCGCACGCACAAGCGCAGCCTGGCAGATTTGCGCGCCCTGCAGGACTGGTATCTGCGGTATCAACTGGAGACGGTCCCAGGCGTTGCCGAGGTGGCGAGCATTGGCGGCTTTGTGCGCCAGTATCAAGTCAATCTCGATCCGAACAAGATGTTCTCCTATGGCATTTCCGCATCCACTGTTACGGATCGCATCCGCCAAAGCACCAACGAGGTGGGAGGAGACGTGCTGGAGATGAACGGCGCCGAGTACATGGTCCGCGGCCTCGGCTATCTGCGCTCCCTCAGTGACCTTGAGAACGTGCCCGTTGCCACGCGGAACGGCACTCCGGTGTTAGTGCGCGATCTGGGAACCGTCCGGTTTGGTCCGGACGTGCGCCGAGGAGCAGCGGACTGGCAGGGAGAAGGCGAAACCGTCGGCGGAATCATTGTGATGCGCGATGGCATGAATGCACTGAATGTGATTCGCGGAGTGAAGGCCAGACTCAAGGAAATTGCGCCTTCGCTGCCTCCCGGAGTGGAGATTGTGACGGGCTACGATCGCTCCTGGCTGATCAACCAGTCCATCCAAACCCTGCGGCGCGATCTGATTCTTGAGGCCATTATTGTCAGCTTTGTCTGCATCGTATTTCTCTTCCATTTTCGATCTGCGCTCGTGCCGATCCTTACGGTGCCCATTGCCGTGCTCGCCGCGTTCATCCCCATGTATTTTCTCCATGTCAGTTCCAACATCATGTCGCTTGGTGGCCTGGCCCTGGCCATTGGTGTGTTGATTGATGCGGCCATCGTCATGGTGGAGAACGGGTATCGACATCTCGCGGAGCGCACAGATCATCCCGATGAGGATGAGAGGCGGCTGGTGCTGGTACGTGCGGCACAGCAGGTTGGGCCTGCTCTGTTCTACTCGCTCATCATTATTGTTGTTTCGTTTCTCCCGGTTTTTCTTTTGGAGGCGCAGGAAGGCCGCATGTTCCGGCCTCTGGCGTGGACCAAGACGCTCGCTCTCTTTTTTTCGTCCCTGCTTTCCATCACGCTGGTCCCGGCGCTGATGCCCCTGTTTCTGCGCGGCAAGTTGCGGCCAGAGGCGAAGAATCCCGCAGCCCGCTTCACGCAGACGCTCTATCTCCCGGTGCTGCGCTGGTCGCTCAAGCACTGGAAGCTGGTGATCGTGCTCAACCTTGCCTTTCTTGCGGCGACCATCCCCTTGTACTTCCGGCTGGGCAGCCAGTTCATGCCGGCGCTCTATGAAGGTTCGTCCTTGTATATGCCCAGCGCTTTGCCTGGCATCTCCATCACGCAGGCCGTCTCCCTTATGCAGGAGCAGGACCGTATCATCCACTCGTTCCCTGAGGTGTCTACGGTCTTTGGCACGGTCGGGCGTTCTGACAGCGCCACAGACAACGCACCCCTGGACATGTTCGACACCACCATCATGCTGAAGCCGCGGTCGCAGTGGCGGCGGGGCATGACTTACGAGAAGCTGATCGCGGAAATGGACCAGCATCTCCAGTTTCCGGGACTCACCAACACCTGGACGATGCCCGTGGAGAATCGTCTGAATATGGAGCTGACGGGAATCAAGACGGCGGTGGGCATCAAGATTCAAGGACCAGACCTGAATCAGATTGAGGATATCGGCGCCCGGATGCAGGCCATTCTTTCTCACCTGCCGCAGGCCAACTCCGTGTTTGCGGAGCGGGTGGCGCAGGGCTTTTACCTGAATGTGGAAGTGAATCGCCCGGTGGCGGCACGCTATGGCCTGACCGTTGCCGATGTGCAGCGAGTCATCACGTCGGAGATTGGCGGAGCCAATATTGCCGAAAACGTGGAAGGACGCGAGCGATTTCCCATTTCCGTGCGGTACCAGCGCAACTTCCGCGACGATCCCGTTGCGCTTGGCAACGCCCTGATTCCAACGCCCTCCGGCCAACAGATTCCGATGAACGAAGTGGCGCACCTGTCGTTCTCGCGCGGCCCCTCCATGATTCGGGATGAGGACGGCCAACTTACCGGATATGTTTACCTGAATCTCAATACCAAGGATTACGGGGGCTTTGTTCGCAAGGCGCAGGAGACGCTGAACCAGCAGCTCAAGCTGCCAGCCGGTTACACCTGGCGCTGGGCAGGCGAATACGAGTTTGAATTGCGAGCCAAGCAGCGGCTCAAGATGATTCTTCCAGTCGTGTTTTGTGTCATCTTTCTGCTGCTATATCTGGTGTTCAAGTCAGCCCTGGAAGCGGCGGTCCTCATCTTTCCCACACTTTATGCCATGTGCGGTGGCCTGCTTCTGCAGTGGGCGCTCGGCTTCAACTTCAGCGTTGCGGTATGGGTCGGGTATATTGCTCTGTTCGGAATTGCCGTGGAGACCGGCGTGGTGATGGTTGTGTATCTGCATGAGGCGTATGAGCGCCGGGTGGGATCGCACTCGCAGCTGAGCGAGGAAGAGCTGGAGGCGGCGGTGATTGAAGGCGCGGTGCAGCGTCTGCGCCCCAAACTGATGACCGTGACCGCGGTCATTCTCAGCCTCGCGCCCATCCTGTGGGAGACGGGCATTGGCTCGGACGTGATGAAGCCCATTGCGGCACCGATTGTTGGCGGTATGGTGACCTCCACAATTCATGTGCTGATTCTGGTTCCGGTTTTCTTTCTGCTCATCAAACGTAATGCTCTGCGGCGGGATGGCCGTCTGCAGCCGGAGGCCAAAGAGTAGTAAAGTAAACGAGCATTCGGTGGACAATGCCATGCTCAAGAGCCCTAAGTTCCGGTAGAGCAGAGTGGCGTTTGACGGGCGGCGATTTGAAGCTGTTTGCACGCGGGCACACCTTCCCGTGCTGCGAAGATGAAATAGGGTGAGCCTGGTTCCGGTCCAGTGGAATCAAGAAAGATCTCGCGATGCGTCGTGTGGCACTGATTTACAATCCGGCGTCAGGCCAGAAGTCCGGGCGACGGGAAAGAGTGATTCGGAAGGCGCTCGAAGTCCTGCGTAAAGCAGGCATGGAGGCGGAGGCGCTTGAGACCGACGCGCCGGGCAGCGCACGCACGCTGACCAGGGCGGCCGTGCGCAGCGGCTACGATACCATCCTGGCCTGCGGCGGGGACGGCACGGTGCATGAAGTGCTGCAGTGTCTCGTCGGCACTTCGGTGGCCCTGGGCGTGGTGCCGCTGGGCACGGCGAATGCGCTGGCGCAGAATCTTGGGCTGGGCAGATCTCCTGTCAAAGCCGTGCGCAAGCTGCTTTCGGCAGTGCCCACTGAGGTGCCCGCGGGCCGCATCTTTTATCGCGATAACCTTGGCGCAGAGCATTCACGCTACTTCACGGTTGCGGCAGGCATTGGGGCAGACGCGCTGATGATGTCCCGGCTGGACGTGAAGCTTAAGCGGAGATTCGGCTACGCGCTCTATTTGCTGGAAGCATTCCGCGTGTGGGCCACCAGCTCATTTCCGCTCTTTGAGGTCGTCTTCACGCTGCCAGACGCCACCGCGCCGCGCACTGAGTTCGTGTCGCAGTTGCTTGCCGTTCGGGTTCGCTCCTTCGGCGGAGTACTTGGCAAGCTCGCTCCCGGCGCAACCGTTCACAGCAGCACGCTGAGCCTGGTGGCCTTCAAAACGCGCAGCCGCCTGCGCTACCTTCAGTTTTTGCTGGCTGTCGTCGCCAAGCGGCACACCTTTGGTGGCGATATCGAGCTGATTGAGGCGCTCGCTGTCCAGTGCCGGACCCGGAACGGTTCGCATCGCCGCATCCACGTGGAAGCCGATGGCGAGGTGCTTGGCATCCTTTCGGCCCGTATGGAGATTACCGAGGAGCGAGTGATGCTGCTGGTGCCTCTCGGCGCAAATCCGTAGTCCGAGTCCTGGCGCAACAGGCGTCGCAAAGCCGGCGGCGGGTTGCAACCGGCAAAGCGCGGCTGCGATGATTGCTCGCATCCCAAATGCGTGGAGGATTTCCGCTTGAAATCTTTGATTGCTGTTCTAGGACTTTGTCTCATGGGTACGCCGTTGGCAACATTCGCGCAGAAACCGGCCTGGCAGCCCGAGCCCGGCCATCTGACCTTGCCGCTCTGGCCGGGATTAGCACCTGGCGCACCGGCAAACTCGCCCGCAGAGGTGGACACCACTCGGCCGACAGACAACCTCATCGCGGGCCGTTCGCTCATTCGACTCGGCAATGTGTACCAGCCCACGCTCACGCTCTATGCGCCCAAGGGCCACAACAGTGGCGCTGCGGTGGTGGTTTTTCCCGGTGGCGGCTACCAGATCCTTGCCATCGACCTGGAAGGCACTGAGGTGTGCAGCTGGCTCAACTCCATCGGCGTCAATTGCGTGCTGGTCAAGTATCGCGTTCCAAACACCGGTCCCTATCCCAAGTCCGCCGCGGCGCTGCAGGATGCACAGCGCGCGTTGGGCCTGGTGCGCGAACACGCTGTCGCCTGGCATATCGATCCTCATCGCATCGGCGTACTTGGCTTCTCCGCAGGTGGCCATCTGGCCGCGGCCCTCAGCACGCATTACAAGGAGCGGCTTTACCCGCGTGTGGATGCTGCGGACGCGCAGAGCTGCCGCCCGGATTTTGCCGTGGTCATTTATCCCGGATACCTGGCACTGGCCGAGAAGCACTTTGAGCTGAATCCGGATGTGCAACCCACGGCCGATACGCCGCCCACCTTCCTGGTGCAGGCGGAAGACGATCCGGTGCACGTGGAGAATGCGGTGGTCTACTACATGGCGCTCAAGCAGGCTGGGGTTCCGGCGGAGCTGCACGTCTACGCGCAGGGCGGACACGGTTATGGATTACGCCGTACGGCTCTGCCGGTAACCACATGGCCGCAGCGCGTGCAGGATTGGTTCCACACCATCAAGGTGCTGCCGTAGCAGGCTACAATCGTGTCGATGGAGCTTGCCGTTCTCACTGTTTCCGACCGATGCTCGCAAGGTGTTGCAGAAGACACTGCAGGTCCGGCCGTGGTCGCCATTTTGCGCGACAATTGGCCAGGCGCGAGGATGCATTCCGCGCTGGTCCCGGACGAAGAGAGCCTCATTGCCGAGCAACTGGAACAGTGGGCAGGGCAGGGAATCGCACTGATACTTACCGTGGGCGGCACCGGGCTGGGGCCGCGCGACTGCACGCCGGAGGCCACGCGCCGCCTGCTGGATCGAGAAGCCCCGGGACTGGCGGAGGCCATGCGCGTTCGCGGCTCTGAGCAAAATCCCTACGCCTGGCTCTCGCGCGGCGTTGCAGGACTCCGGGGTCGCACGCTCGTCGTCAACCTGCCAGGCAGCCGGCGCGGCGCGGAGGAGAGCCTGATGGCCATTCTGGCACTCATCCGGCATGGCATTGAGGTGGTGGGCGGAGGCCAGTCGCATCCGTAAATCGGATTGCTCGTGGGATGGCTGAGTTCTGGGCCTTTGGGGCTAGCAAACGCTTTCCAGATTTTTTCTGTTCCCAACGACAAGATCCGCCGGATCATTTTCTCGCCGTGTCTTGCAAGATGCTGTAAAATAAAGTCTTGCTTAGAAAGAAACTGAAATCCTCAGAGGCAAATGGGATGGAGAAACGCAAGAAAAGGCGTAGAAATGTGACGGCGGCTGCCGCCTCCGGAGCGCCCGCAACCCGCCGCCGGCCCGCAGCCGTCAGCATACGCGATGTAGCTGAGCGCGCCCGGGTCTCCATTGCAACGGTTTCGCGTGCTGTCAACGGCATCGCGACCGTGAATCCTGAGCTGGCTCGTCGTGTCTGGCAGGCAATTGAAGAGGTGGGCTACCTGCCCAATACGCAAGCCCGCGCTCTGGTCTCCGGACGCAGCCGCATGCTGGGCCTCATCGTTTCTGAAATTACTAATCCATTTTTCCCGGAGCTGGTTCAGGAGTTTGAGAACCTTGCGGTCGCGCAGGGATATGAGGTCCTCATCGGTTCCACCAGTTACGAGACTCTCCGGACTGAGTCGCTAATCCGCCGCATGCTGCAGCGCAACGTGGATGGCGTGGCTGTGATGACCTTCGGCATTGAAGAGGATCTGATCCAGAAGCTCGTCGAGCGCGAATTTCCCCTGGTGTTTGTGGATGCGGGACCGGATCTGCCCAACATCCGCGTGCTGAAAGTAGATTACGCAGAGGGCATCCGCCAGGGTGTGCAGCATCTTGCCGCGCTTGGCCATCGCCACATTGCCTTCATCACGGGGCCGTTGCGCTTGCGCTCCGCCGTGGCTCGCCGCGATGCTTTCCGCAAGTCCATGGCGGAACTGGGCTTGGTGGTGCCGGCAGATCATCTTGTCGAGGGCACGCACACCATGGAAGGCGGCATCGTGGCCATGGAAAAGCTCAGTCAGCTGGATCCGGTTCCTACGGCCGTCATGTGCTCCAATGACGTGACCGCCATCGGCGTGCTGCATGCACTCTACCGCACCACGCACGAGGTGCCGGCGGATATTTCCGTAGTTGGCTTTGACGACATTCATCTTGCGCAGTTCATGCTGCCTCCGCTCACCACGGTGCAAATGTCCTGCAAAGACCTTGCCGCCGCGGCCGTGGAGGCTCTGCGCGCGGGCATTGAGGCCGACCATCCCAAGGCTGCCCGGAAAGAGTGGAGCATTCCGACGCGCCTGGTCGTGCGCCAGTCCTCCACGTTTCCCCGCGGAAGCCTGCCAGCACTGGCGGGAACCGCAAGACGTGGCGGCGCGAAGAATTTCTAGCGATTTGCGTCCAGCTGTGCTGCGGTGAAGAGCCCCGGCCTTTCATCCCATCAAGCATTTTTTGCATTCGGATGTAACGCCAGGCGGCCCGATCGTGTCTAATGTGTGCGTTCGAAGTTTCCCCTTGTGAGGTCCCCTTCATGCTCATCAGAAAACCTTCCAGCATTCCGTCCTCGGCCATCACTCCCAAAGATCAGTATGTAAACCGCCGCCGCTTCCTGCGCGGAGCCCTCACCGGAGCTGCGGCGGCCGGCGCGGCAGCTCTGGGCGCCGAGCGCCTGGCTGAGGTCCTTTCTCCCCGCATCCGTGCCTTTGCCGGCACCAGGCTGCAGACGGTGAAAAGCCCGCTCACCACCACCGGCGAGCAACTCGCCAGCTTTGAAGACATTACACATTACAACAACTTCTACGAGTTCGGCGTGCAGAAGAGCGATCCCGCGCAGAACGCCGGCGGCCTTCCCACGCGCCCCTGGACCGTGCGCGTCGAGGGACTGGTGAAGAAGCCGAAGACCTTCGACATTGAGGCACTGCTCAAGCTTCGCCCGCTGGAGGATCGCGTCTATCGCCACCGCTGTGTGGAGGCCTGGAGCATGGTCATCCCCTGGGTTGGCTATTCGCTTTCCGAGTTCCTCAAACAGTGTGACCCGCTCAGCAGCGCAAAGTATGTGCAGTTCCTTTCCTACTACGACAAGCACGTAGAGAAGTGGGCCTCGGAGACCACCATCAACTGGCCCTATTCGGAAGGACTGCGCATGGATGAGGCCATGAATCCGCTCACGCTGCTCACTTTTGGGCTTTATGGCGAAGTGCTGCCCAACCAGGACGGTGCCCCGGTGCGCATCGTAGTGCCGTGGAAGTACGGGTTCAAGTCGGCCAAGTCCATTGTCGCCGTGCGCTTCCTGGACAAGGAGCCGCCCACCACCTGGAACGATCAGGCTCCAAACGAGTACGGCTTCTACTCCAATGTGAACCCCAGCGTGGATCATCCCCGCTGGAGCCAGAAGACCGAGCGGCGCATCGGGCTGCCCTTCTGGCAGCAGCGCCGCACCACGCTCATGTTCAACGGGTACGGCCAGGAGGTCGCTTCTCTCTACAAGGGCATGGACCTGAGGAAGAACTTTTGAAGCACTCGACAGTGGTCTTTCTCAAGGTGCTCACATGGCTGGTTTGTCTGGGACCCGTGGCCTGGCTCGTGTGGGGCGCAGTCACCAACACGCTAGGGCCGGACCCCACGGCGACCATCACCTTCACCACCGGGCTCACCACGCTGCGCTTGCTTACGGTCATTCTGGCCATCACGCCCATTCGCCGGCTCATCCCAAAGCTTGGCTGGCTCATCCGCTTTCGCCGGCTCCTGGGCTTGTTCGCTTTCTTTTATGCGTCTCTGCACCTGATGACATGGGTCGCGCTCTACGCAGGTTTTGACCTGAATGCGATGGCTTCTGACGTCTTGAAGCGCCGCTTCATCACCGTAGGCATGGCCGCATGGCTGCTGATGTTGCCGCTGGCTGCCACCTCCACCAACTGGGCCATTCGCAAGCTGGGCGGCAAACGCTGGAACCGGCTGCACAAACTGGTCTACGCCGCGGCAGTCTGCGGAGTGATTCACTACTGGTGGCAGGTAAAAACCGGCGTGCTTACGCCCATGACCATCACTATCGTGGTGGCCGTGTTGCTGCTGGCCCGGCCGGTGCTGGCCCTGGCGCAGCGTCGCAGGGCGCGGCCAGTGGCCGCTTAGCGGCGTCCGGAGTCGGCGCTCAGCCGTCAAACCGCAGTTGCGCCTGAGCCACGGGCTGGAAGCTTCTGCGGTGCAAGGGGGTCGGACCCAGCCGCGCCAACGCGGCCAGGTGTTGCGGGCAGCCGTAGCCCTTGTGGCTGGCCAGTCCATACCCCGGGAATTTCCGGTCCAGCTCCACCAGCATCTGATCCCGATGCACCTTGGCCAGCACGCTGGCAGCCGCAATGGAGAAACTGGTGGCGTCGCCCTGGATGACGGCCTGCTGTGGCCCATCCCAGCGGATCGTGTCACGGCCGTCCAACAGCAGAAAATCCGGAGTTAGCGCTAGCTGCTCCACCGCGAGCCGCATGGCCAGCAGGGAGGCCTGGCGAATGTTGATGCGGTCGATGGTCTCCGCATCCACCGCGGCCAGGGCCCAGGCCACGGCATTGGCCCGGATTTCCACAGCCAGTTCCTTGCGCTTCCGTTCGGTCAGCTTCTTTGAGTCGTCGAGACCCCTGAGTTCGCAGCCTCTGGGCAGAATCACGGCTCCGGCCACCACCGGGCCAAACAGCGGCCCGCGGCCCACTTCATCCAGCCCTGCAATGCGCAGCGCCCCGCGCTTGCGCGCAGCCTCTTCCAGCGTCCAGCCGCACATCGTTGCCTTGCCCATTTGCCCAGTATAAAAAGGAAAACCCCCGTCCGCTTGGGTCGGGGGCTTTTGCCTTGCAAATGGGTTGATGGCGCTTAGGCCTTGGCTACCACGCGGTCCACTTCCTTCAGCCGGGCCGCCTTGCCGCGGAGGCTGCGAATGTAGAACAGCTTGGCGCGGCGCACCTTGTAGCTGCGAATCTTCTCCACGCGGTCTACAACCTTGGAGTTGAACGGGAAGATGCGCTCCACGCCCTGGCCAAAGCTCATTTTACGCACGGTAAACGTGCCCTGGGGGCCGTGGTTGACGGCAATCACCAGGCCTTCAAAGGCCTGCAGACGTTCCTTCTCGCCTTCCTTGATCTTGACTTGAACGCGAATCTGGTCGCCAGCCACGAAATCGGGAAGGTCAGTGCGCTTCAGCTTGTCTGCGAGGCGCTGCATTACGGGATGAATAGACATTGTCGTTTCCTGCAATTGAACTCAGAGGTTTCAGTTTATCAGAGAATGCCTTCGTCTGCCGAATTCGCGGTCGCCAAGGGCGGGCTCAGCGGAAAAACGGAAGATAGGCACTGACGCGCGAGGAATACTCGATGAACATATCCTGGAAGCGGTCGGCAAACATGCGGTCTTCCGCGTTGACGCCCAGTTCCACCCCCATAAGCAGAATGGGCAGGCCCACCAGCGCCAGTGGCCACCAGGAGTAGCCCGCGGCTGTTGCCGTGGCCATCCCAATCAGCGAAGTGTACATGGGGTACCGCAGCCGTCGGTATGGTCCGGAGACAGTCGGTTCCCGGCCTTCCAGAAGAGCAACCTCGAACTGCTGCCGGCTGCCCCGATACGAAGCGGAGGCGATGCCCAAGAGCAGAGAAAGGGGGGCCAGAATCATGGACAATGCAAGAACAGACACCGGGCGATTGGAGGCTAACGGCTCCGAGTTGGCCAGGATGCACCCTAACCCAGCCAGACTTAAGAGGATGCCCCAGACCCTGCTGGCTCGTTGGCCGTGCGGCTCCGTGTCGGCGTTTCGGAGCTTTTGCACCAGGAACGCGGCCAGCCAGATGAGCCAGCAGATTCCGAGTTCCGCAAGTGCAATTCTATGCAACATATAGCTTCCACCATTTTATCGGCCGGGTCCGCCAATCGACTCCAAAAAGCGCCTGTCCGCTTTGCTCAGGACGGCCTTTTCCAGCAGGTCAGGCCGGTTGGCAAGCGTCTTGCGCAGTTGCTGCTCCCTTCGCCAGCTCCGAATCTGCTGGTGGTCTCCGTTCAGCAGGACCTTTGGCGCGGCCATTCCGCCAAACTCGGCCGGGCGCGTGTAGTGCGGATAATCCAGCAGGCCTCCCGCGCCGTGCTGCGAACGGGGAACCCCGTCCAGGTCGCTGGAAATGTCGGCATCTGCCGCGCCGAAGCTCTCAAACTCGCCGGATGCTTCATTGCCCAGCACCCCCGGCACCAGTCGCATCACCGCATCCACCACCACAGCCGCAGCCAGCTCGCCGCCGCTCAGCACGTAGTCACCGATGGACAATTCCATGTCGCAGTAAAGCTCATTGACGCGCTCGTCCACACCCTCATAGCGGCCGCAGACCAACACCACCCGCTGCAGCCCGGAAAGCCGGCGCGCCACGGCCTGCGTAAACGGACGCCCCTGGGCAGAGAGAAGAATGACCTGTGTTCCCGGTATCGGTTCCCCTGCGGGCTGCCGTTGCGCTTTTGGGGATACTCCCAGGGACTCCAAGGCCTCGGCCAGCGGCTCGGGCTTCAGCACCATGCCTTCTCCGCCGCCAAATGGCCGGTCATCCACCGTCCGGTGCCGGTCGTGCGTGAAGGTGCGCAGATCGTGCAAGCCGACCGTCACCAGTCCTTCCGCCTGCGCGCGGCGCACAATTCCGTGCTCAAAGATGCCGGCAAAGAAGCCGGGAAAGACGGTGATGATGTCAAACTGCACGCTCATGGATGTCTGCTTCCTGCTCAGATTCTGCGATTGCCGCGCGAAGCCCTACCGGGTGCCGCTTCCCGGCGCATTCAGGTCCACCAGCCCCACGGGCAGCGCCATCTCCAACCGCCGGCCCGTTAGATCCAGATTCCGCAGATAGCCTTTGGCAAATGGAATGAGAACCTCGCCGGCGGAGCCGCGCACCACCAGCAGGGCCACCGGGCCAGCCGATTTATCTACGTCTTCCACGCTGCCCACCGTCACGGGATCCGCCCCGGCCACGTCCACCAGTGCGCAGCCGATCAGGTCGCTGATGTAGACCTCATCCTCGCCCAGCGTAGCGCGCTCTGCCAGCGGAATGGCAACCATTTTGCCGGAGAGGCCCTCCGCGGCAGTGATCGAATCAATGCCGGCAAAGTGCAGCACGATGCCGCCCTTGTGGAGCCAGTGGGCGATCAGCTCCATTTGCTGAGGGGCGGCGCCGAAATGGGCGCGGGACTCCGCTCGAGCGGGCAGGTCATCGTCCACCAGCCACAGGGTTTTCCGCTCGGCAAACTTGTCAGGGTAATCCGTCAGGATCTCGGCGAAGACTTCGCCTTTGCGTCCTTGTGGGCGCCGGATCCGCGCCAGCCAAACCCAGGTTTCCGCTGCGGTCACTGCATCCCCCAACGGATCCCGTGCCACTCCGACGTCGCCATTCTAGGCTTCGTCGTCCTCTTCCAGAATGTCGAGGGTGTAGCGATGATGCAGCTTCATGCTCACGGCGCCCAGAATCGTTCGTACTGAACGTGCCGTGCGTCCCTGCTTGCCGATCACCTTACCCACATCCTGTGGCGCAACCCGCAGTTTCAGGACGGTGTTGTCATCCCGGTCTACGGATTGCACTTCGACAGCTGTCGGTTCATCTACCAGCGCCCGCGCGATTTCGCGGACCAGTTCATCTACTGCGACCATATCGGTTTGGGTCATGCTCTTGCCTCTGACCGTATGCATCCTGCGAGGAGCATTTTGGATCGGTGCGCGAATGGTAGCACACACTTGGTCTGACGTCAGCAACTGGCTGCAGGAAATCCAACAGGTTGCGAGTGGCCTCCGGGCTGGTGGGAGCGGGGTCCGGCGGACTGCCGGTTAGGCCGCCACCGGCGCCGGGTTCTTTGCCACCAGCTTGGCCACAATGGGCGACAACTGCGCGCCGACGCTACGCCAGTGGGCGATGCGCTCGTGCTTCAGGTCGACCGAGGCCGGGTTGGTGCGGGGATTATAGGTACCCACCACCTCAATGGAACGGCCATTGCGGGCGCGGTCCTTCTCGATGACCACTACGCGATAATAGGGCTGCTTGCGGGCGCCAAAGCGCGCCAAACGAATCATAACCACGGCGATACGGTTCCTTTCAAAGTCCAGACTGTTGCAGTCTTCAGGGAGTTTCCCGGGCGGCGCGTGAGCGGCCAGCCTGAGGAAAGACCTGGCGGCTCGCCCAGCCTTTGCGAGACACAACACCTTAGTATCGCTGAAAACTGCCCCCTGAGGCAAGCCGGGAGCCGCCTCGTAGCCTCGTTTCTCAGGCCCGTCCCTACGCGTACGCGAGCCCGGCCGATCCCCGAAGACCGCGCCAAGAATCCCGCAGAAGGATGCATCGTGGCGGTTCCAGTATCGGGAGCAACCGAGGCTCTCCAAAGCAAAGGCCGCAGGAAAGCCGCGAAGGCCCTGCAGCGCGAGTATCTTTAGCAGTGGGTTTTCCAAGGCGCGCCGATTCCTGCTGCTCCGACGTCAAAGGATGTAGGCCCGTCGCCGTTTTCTTCGTGAGAACGCCCACGTTCGAGTGGTACAAACAAGACGGAGTGCCCGGGAGGCTGCATGAGCGAGATGAATCCCTACGAAAAATATCTGGACGGCAGGCCCTTGGAGGTTATTTTGTCCACCACCCCGTCCACACTGAGCTCACTCATCAAAGCTCTGGGGCCGGAAAGAACGGCGGAGCCCATTGCTCCGGGCAAGTGGAGCCCCGCGCAGATTGCGTGTCATCTGACCGACTGCGAAATCGCCTTTGGCTTTCGAATGCGGCAGACGCTGGCCGAGGATAACCACACGGTGCAGCCTTTCGACCAGGATAAGTGGGCGGAGAGTTATTCGCACATGACGGTTGCTCAAGCGCTGGCTTCCTTTGCCGCACTGCGCAACTGGAATCTGCAGCTGATTCGCGGAGCCATGCCAGCCTCGGCCGGCAAGACCGCCGTGCATCCCGAGCGTGGCGCGCTTACGTTTGAGAGCATCGTGTCCACCATGGCCGGGCACGACCTAAACCACCTTTCGCAGTTGAAGAAGCTGCTCTAGCACCGGTCGAATGGGCCGCGGCAGGCAACGCTGACCTGCCGCCGCCTGTCATTGCTTCGCCTTCGCGGAGTTGTTCGAGCGGTCGTCGTCCGGCAGCAGATGGTCGGGATCGATGGTGGCCGAGGCGATGGGCTTTTCGCCCGTCCACACCAACTCGCTCTTCGATTCCCAAGTTTCCCAGGGGACGGTGAAGCGGACTTTCGCTCCGTCGGTGTAGGTGACTTCCACCGGCGCGGGCAGCACCAGCTGGCCTATGTTCATCAGGGTCAGGTGGTTGCCGTCGATGCCGGCGATGGCCATGTCGAAGCGCCAGTTATGCAGGAACCAGCCGCGCCAGAACCAGTCCAAGTCCTCGCCGCCTGAGCTCGACATCTCCCGAAAGAAATCCGAAGGCGAGGGATGCTTGAAGGCCCAGTCGCGGATGTATTTGCGGAATGCCCAGTCGAAGCGTTCCTTGCCCAGGATGTGGTCGCGCAGCAGAACCAGGCCGTAGGCCGTCTTGAAGTAGCTGACCGGATGCGCCAACGGCCAGGGGATCGCGTCGGCGGGCATCAGGATGTTGGGTGCGTCCGGGTTGTCGAGCACCTTCAGAATGGTGTCCGCCGGTTCGCCGCCCGCGGAGTACTCGGAGTCGCGCTTGGGGCCGTAGATGCCGCCTTCAAAGCCGGCCGACTCGCCAATGTCGATGAAGGTGTTGAAGCCTTCGTCCATGAAGGCGTTCCGGCGTTCATTGGAGCCGACGATCATGGGGAACCAGTTGTGGCCCACCTCGTGAGCCGTGACCCAGAAAAGCACCTTGCCTTTGTCGTCGATGCCATCGAAGGCCACGCCCGGATACTCCATGCCGGATGAGAAGCCGGCCACGTTGATGGCGTTGGGCCAGGGGAAGGGATACCACTGCAGCGAGAACCGCTCCACCGTGTCCTTCACGTAGTCCGTGGAGCGTGACCAGGCATCTGGGCCCGCGCTCTGCGGCGGATAGAAGCTCTCGGCCAGGGCGGTTTTGCCACCCGGCAGGCGAATGCGCGCGGCGTCCCACAGGAATGCCGGGCTCGCGCTCCACACCACGTCGCGTGTGTGGTCCATGTGGAAGTGCCAGGTGAGGGTGGCGCCGGTTTCGGGCCTGCTGGCCGCGTGATGCACGTCTTCTGCGTCGCGAATCATCACCGTCTTGTCGCTGCGATGCGCCTCGGCCAGTCGCGCAATTTCGGTCTTCGTCAGCACCTGCTGCGGATTCATCAGCGCGCCGGATCCGGCAACGGTCATGTTGCTGGGGACGGTGACGTAGTAATCAAAGTGTCCGTATTCGAGATAGAACTCGCTGCCGAGGTAGGGCAGCGTGTCCCATCCGCGTAGGTCGTCATAGACGCACATGCGCGGATACCACTGCGCAATGTCGAAGATGGGGCCGTCCTTCGTCATGCCCCACGAATTGCGCCCACCCCACTTGCCTGGAATCGAATAGTGATAGCGGATGTGGATGCGAAGCACGCCGCCCTTGGGAGCCAGTGGCTGGTCCAGGCGAATCTGCATGCGTGTATCGCTGATGAGGTATTTTGCTTTCATGCGCGTCTTGCCACGCTCGATCTCCACCGCATCTAGCTGAAAGCCATCCGTTGTATGCGTTTCCTGGCTCGTCGCGCCCGCAGCCCGTCGGTGCAGTCGAGCATAGTTATTGACCACCTGCCGCTGTTCCCTTTTCGCCCGCGAGTCCTTGCGATAGATGTTCTGCTCCATGTGCAGCCAGAGGCTCGCGAGGGCATCCGGACTGTTGTTGGTGTAAGTAATCACTTCGTCGTTGCTTAGGACTTTGTCTTTGGCGTCGAGTACTGCATGCATCCCATAGTCCGCCTCGTTTTGCCAATACGCAGGACC
Organism: Occallatibacter sp.; assembly: GCA_035531055.1. GTDB lineage: Bacteria > Acidobacteriota > Terriglobia > Terriglobales > Acidobacteriaceae > Telmatobacter. The sequence continues at coordinate 93,222 of DATKTQ010000317.1, forward strand.
GGGCGCGCCGCTGCCGGAGCGGTAGGCGTTCACCGTTTGGGGCAGCGTGAGCGGCGCAAACGTGACGCGTGGGTCAAAGTGCGAAGTGGCGGGCTGCGGCGCGGCAATGGGCACTGCGAGAATCGAGGATGCGAGCACAAAGAGGCACGGGAGTGCTTTTCTGGCGGAATGGTGCATGGAGTAAGGCCTCCTTCAATATGGGGACAAGCGCGAACGCGGAAGAGACCGCAAGCTCAGCTTAATGCACAGGCATTGCAGGCGCTAAGAATTGGACTGGCTGTTGAGTTCCCCGTGTCGGGTCGTCGTTCCCTCACACTGGGAGCAATCGCGAGCGGTGTTCTGATGGTCGGCGGATGACAAGTTCTTCAACTGCACGCTGGCGGCCTGCTTGCTGATTGCAGCTTCGAGTGCGCTGCAAGTGATTGAATCGGCGATGAATCTGCAACCTCGCGCCGCCGCAAACATCTAAGCATTTGATGACTACAACTACTTCACCAACACTTCGCACACTAGGCAACTCAGATCTGCAGCTTTCGCCCATCGGCTTTGGCGCCTGGGCCATCGGCGGCGGCAACTGGGAGTTTGCCTGGGGACCGCAGGAGGACAGCCAGTCCCTTGCTGCCATCCATCGCGCCCTTGACCTGGGCATCAACTGGATTGACACTGCCGCCATTTACGGCCTGGGCCATTCCGAGGACGTGGTGGCCAAGGCACTCAAAACGACCAGCCACAAGCCCCTGGTCTTTACCAAGTGCTCCATGCGCTGGCACGAGGATCGCTCCATTTACCGCTCACTCAAGGGCGGCTCACTGGCCGAGGAGTTGGAAGGCTCGCTGCGCCGGCTTGGCGTGGAAACGATCGACCTCTACCAGGTTCACTGGCCGAATCCGGAAGGCGAAATCGAGGAAGGCTGGGAACAGTTGGCCCGCTTCCGCGAGCAGGGCAAAGTGCGGTGGGTCGGCGTCTCCAACTTCAATGTGGAGCAAATGAAACGCGCGCAGAAGATTGCTCCAATCACCAGCCTGCAGCCGCCTTACTCCATGTTGCGCCGCGCCGTGGAGCAGGAGGTTCTGCCTTTCGTGCAGGCACACGGCATTGGTGTTATCAACTATTCGCCCATGGTCTCCGGTCTGCTCACCGGCAAGATGACCGCGGGGCGCGTGGCTGCGCTCCCCGCCGATGACTGGCGGAAGCGAGCTGTCGAGTTCAACGAACCCCGCCTGAGCCGCAACCTGGAACTGGTGGAGCTACTGCGCGAGATCGGCAGCAGCCACGGCGTGAACCCCGGCGTGGTGGCGGTCGCCTGGACCCTTCACCATCCGGCTATTACGGCAGCCATTGTGGGTGGGCGCAGCGCGCAACAGGTGGAAGAGATTGCCGCGGCACTCACGTTCCGCCTCAGCGAAGAGGAATACAAACGGATTCTCGCCTTTCTAGCTGCCGGCGCGCAGTAGATCAGGAACTTTCCCGCAAAAGACAAGAACCCCGGCCAAAGCCGGGGTTCTTGTACCTGGAAGTGAGGGGAATCTTACATTGCAGCAACAAAGTCGGGCAGGATGATAGCCGCGTTCTCCTGCAGAAGCTGTGTGATGCGCGCTGCCATTCCGGTATACATGGAGGCAGCCCGGAAGGCATTGACGCGAACCCCTTCGCTGGCCTGGCTAAACGCATACTGCGTAAGAGCCATCAGTACACAAACCCGGATCTGCATCGCATCGCTGCGCAGGGTCTCAATGAGTTCGCGGTCCACGGATTCGCAGTGCTTGGCGGCAAAGTCGGCCATTTCAAGCATCACGCGGGCGTTCTGATACATGGCCCAAAGTCCGTGCGCGCCTCGGATTGCATCCCAGGTTTCGGCGGGAGTGGTGCTGAGGCCTTCCTTCCACAGGAAGTGGTCGCTCAAGTCGCGCGCGCTCCAGTCCCTGCGAAGGCGTCCCAGAAGGGACTCCCACGTCTGGTTGCTCCGGCGTCGCGCGCTGGCTCTCCACCATCCGAGATACAAGGCAATGGCAGCCAGTGCGGCAATTTGAATCAGAGGAAGAAGCATTGGCCATCCTCGGGCTGGGGATTTGTACCGCTCACATTAAATCGGCACTGCTCCAGCCACTGTTTGATATTGGTTCCATTTTTACCAGAAAACAGCACGCTTGTGGGAAGAATACTTTGCGAGTTGGCTTGCGATCTCCCCACCGGAGTACTCACCTTTCTGGTGCACTCCAGTAACTTAAAGTAACTCTCTTCCGGGGTCAATGATACTTTCCGGGGAGGCACCGCCCGCTTCCGGGGCGCAAAAAGCACCCAGGCACATGACTTACACGCAAATGCCCGGTGAAACGGCAGAATCTGCTGTTGACGAATCGTCTGTGGAAAAGCTCAGACTAGGGCCGCGTCAAATCGCGGGGATTCTGATTCCGAGACTCGGAGAGGGAGATGCGGTTGGCACGTGCCACGCCAGCCATGGCCAGCAGGAGACTCCGCATCTGCGGTGTGAACTCCCGCCGCTCGGC
>DATKTQ010000318.1:0-3357 GCA_035531055.1 Occallatibacter sp.
CGCATTTACGCCATTCTGAGCCAGCAGGACGGCCTGGCCAAATACGCGGGTCCCGGCCACTGGAACGATCCCGACATGCTGGAAGTGGGCAATGGCAAGCTGACGCTGGCCGAAGACCGTTCCCACTTCTCGATGTGGGCCATGCTCGCCGCGCCGCTTCTGGCCGGCAACGACCTGCCCAACATGAAGCCCGAGGTCAAGGCCATCCTGACCAACAAAGACGTCATCGCCATCGATCAGGACAAGCTCGGCCACCAGGCAAGCCGCTCCTACGTAGACGGCGAAGTCGAAGTCTGGACCCGCCATCTCTCCGGCGGAGCCATGGCCGTGGCCGTCCTCAACGTCGGCTCAGACCGCGTCTCCACTCACCCCTTCCACCTCAGCCTCGCCAAGCTGGGCCTCAAGGGCCCCAAAGCTGGCAAAGACCTCTGGACCGGCAAGGACATCACTCTCACCGACAACATGCCCATTGAGTTGGACAGCCACGACGTTCTGCTGGTTAGAATCGACGCACCGAAATAAAAACGCGGAAACACCACCCTTGACGCAGCTTCACCGCGTCAAGGGTGGTGTTCCTAAATTCTCAGCTAAAGCTAAAAATGGCAGGACCAGGACTGGCCCTACTCCGCCCGCCCCAAACAAACCCCAAACCACCCGCGCTCATCCGTCCAGCTCCCCGCCACCTCAAACCCAGCCTCGGCCAGCATGGCCTCAGCCTGCCCCGGCGCGTACTTATAGCTGTTCTCCGTATGAATCGTCTCGCCCTCGACGAACTCCACATCCAGGTCCAGCGCCGCCAGCCGCACCGTCTGCCGCACCCGGCTCTCCAGGTACATCTCCATCCGCGACTCCGCCTCATTCCAAACCGCCCGATGCTCGAAGCTCTCGAGATAAAAATCCGCATCCAGCTCCCGATTCAGCCGCGCCAGCAGGTTCAGATTAAAATCCGCCGTGACCCCCGCAAAATCGTCGTAAGCCGCCACCAGAGTTGCCTCGTCCTTCTTCAGATCAACTCCCAGCAGAAGCCCGTCGCCCGCCTTCAGCCCGGCCCGCACGCGCCGCAGCAGCCGCATCGCCTCCGGCGGATCGAAGTTGCCAATGCTCGACCCGATATACAGCACCAGCCGCCGCTCCCCCGCGTCCGTCGCTTCCAACTCCAGCCCGCTCCCGTGCGTGTAGTCCATCACCCGCGGAGCCACGTCCACTCCGCCAAGCTCGCGCTCAATCCGTTCCCGCGCCGCCGTCAACGCACTGGCCGAAACATCCACCGGCTCGTAAACCACCGTCCCCTGCCGCTCCATCGTAGCCTTAAGCAGCAGCCGCGTCTTGTCCGCAGACCCCGCTCCCAGCTCCGTAAGCCGCAGACGCGCTCCACCGGCGGCCCGCGCAATCATCGTCTCCGCGTGCTCCCGCAGAATCCCCCGCTCGGTCCGTGTCAGGTAGTACTCCGGCCGCTCCGTAATCTCCTCGAACAGCCGCGAACCCGCCGCATCGTAAAACAGCCACGGCGGCAGCCGCTTCGGCCGCGACCTCAACCCCTCCCGCACCACCGCAGCCACCCTCTCATCAACAACTTGCGTATCGGTGACGCGATCGCCCGCCATCCGAGAGACTAAGCCCAGGAGTTCAATTTGTTCAGCAAGTGTCGGGAAGGCAAAAGTTGTCATGCGCTCTCTTGGATGCGTCCATGCGCGCAAAGGTATGTTAAAAAGCCAACCGGATTCCCGAAAACTGCCACCGCGTCTCTGGCGCAAAAAAGTTTCGGTAACTTGCACGGATATGCGCCGAAGGCGTCACGCACGACCCGCCCCGCAGAACCATCTGTCCGCTCATGAACTTGCCGTTGTACTCGCCCAGCGCGCCAGCCAGCGGCCGGAATCCCGGATAGCCAAGATACGCGCTCCCCGTCCACTCCCAGCAATCTCCCCACAGCTGCGCAATGCCCTCATCTTGGTGCAGTTCACTGCCGGCCGCAGGCATCAGCCGCCCCGCGTCCAGCAGATTTCCTTCCACGGCCCGCCCCTCAGCCGCAGCCTCCCACTCAAACTCCGTCGCCAGCCGCCGTCCCGCCCACCGCGCATACGCATCGGCCTCATAAAAGCTCACGTGGCTCACCGGCGCTGTCTCCAGCTCCTTCAGCGTGAACTCGCCGCGCAGCGTAAAGACGCTCCACGCGCCGCCTTCGTTCGTCCAGTAGAGCGGCGCCTGCCAGTCCTTCTCCTTCACCGCATCCCAGCCCGCGGAAAGCCAAAGCTCCGGCCTCCGGTACCCCCCATCGGCCATGAACCCGGCAAACTCCCCGCACGTCACCAGCCGCCGCGCCAGCCGATAAGGCTCCAGCCACACCCTGTGCCGCCCCAACTCGTTGTCGAAGCAAAAGCCCGTGCCCGCGTGCCCAATCTCCCGCATCCCGCCCGCGAGCTGCTCGAACTCCAGCGGCGTCGTTTCGTTCCCGGCAAGCGACTCTAGCTTCGCACCACTCCGGTAAACCGGCCGCAACGGATTGGTAAAAAACCCATGAAGAATATCGGTCAGCAGCAGCTCCTGGTGCTGCTCCTCGTGGTTCACGCCCAGCTCGATCCGCCGCAGCGCCTCCGCCTTCGCGCCAGCCTCAATATCCGCCATCTCAAGCAGCCGCTCCACGCCCCGGTCCACATGCTCCCGGTAGCCCAGAATCTCCTCCAATGCCGGCCGCGAAAACGACGACCGCAGCCGCTTCTCCGGAATCGCCGCAAAGCCCTCGTAATAGCTATTGAACAGCCAGTGAAAATCCTTGTGGAACGGCCGGTACCCCGGCAAAAACTCCCGCAGCACAAACGACTCGAAGAACCACGCCGTATGCGCCAGGTGCCACTTGGCCGGCGAAGCCTCCGCGCACGACTGCACCATCATGTCCTCGGCCGTCAGCCCGGCGCACAACTCCAGCGTCCGCCGCCGCATCGCGCCAAACCGCGCCCCCATCGCCAACTCCGCACCCTGCTCCGCTGTCGTCCCCATCCCGACGCCTCTCCTGCACTGGCAAGAGTGTACCGCGCCTCTGGAGCCTGTTTTCGTCCCCTCAAAATGATTGTTCCCGCCCTGCTCGCCCACGGCTGCATTTGGTGGTCTAATAGCTTGCAGTTTTGGTTCCGCTTGCATGGCCCGGTCTCATGGTCCGGTCTATTGATCGCCCCTTTGCAGTGCCCAGCGGGAGGGGGAATATGCCCAGATTCGATAAAAGCCGCTACCTGCTGGCCTTGGCCCTGTTCGCAATCTTCGCCGCCACAACCCCGGCCCAGACCCAAGCCCAGACCCAAGCCCCCGTCCCGCCCACAACTCAGCCCGCTGCCCCTGCCAACCCAGCCTCTTCTGCAGCCA
>DATKTQ010000319.1:0-20571 GCA_035531055.1 Occallatibacter sp.
GCACCTGCCCGCAGTGCCGCGGACGCGGCCAAATCCGCTACCAGCAGGGATTCTTCTCCGTGGCCCGCACCTGCAGCGCCTGCGGAGGCACGGGCACCATCATCAGCGATCCCTGCACCACCTGCCGCGGAGAAACCCGTACTCCCCGCGAAATCAAAATGGCCGTCAAGGTGCCGCCGGGCGTGGAAGAAGGAACGCGCATCCGCTACGCCGGAGAAGGCGATGCGGGCCGCTTCGGCGGCTCCAGCGGTGACCTGTACGTGGTACTCTCCGTTCGCCCCCACGACTTTTTTGAGCGCACCGGTCACGATCTGCACTGCGCCATTCCCATCAGCTTTCCGCAGGCCGCGCTGGGTGCGGAAATCCAGATTGAGGGCGTCGACGGGCCCATCGTGCTCAAGATTCCCGACGGCACGCCCAACGGCAAGGAGCTGCGCGTGCGCGGCCGCGGCGTTCCGTTTCTCAATGAAAAAGGCCGCGGCGACCTGATCGTAAAGCTGATGGTGCAGATTCCCAAAAAGCTCACCAAGGCACAGCGCGAGCTGGTGACGCAACTGGCCGAGACGCTCACGGTGGACAACAAGCCCACCTCGCCCAGCCTGCTGGACAAGATGAAGGACCTCTTCAGCTGAGCCTGAGCGAAGAAATTTCTGTGTCCTCGGCGGGTCAGGTTGCGCCCCCGGATGCCCGGTCTGGAAGCCAGTAGGACTCGCCGTTTCGCTTGCCTCTTGCCGTGCGTTCCCCGCTGTATAATCGCGCGAGATGCCTCTGGAGCCTCACACACTTCTGGACCACTACGAAGTCCTGGCACCGCTTGGCGCCGGCGGCATGGGTGAGGTGTATCGCGCGCGCGATGCGCGGCTGAATCGGGAAGTCGCCATCAAGGTCCTGCCCAAGTCCTACTCCGCAGACCCCGAGCGCTTGCGCCGATTTGAGCAGGAAGCGCGCGCCGCCGCCGCGCTGAACCATCCCAACATCCTCAGCGTGTATCACCTGGGAAGCCTCAACGGCGTTCCTTACATCGTGTCGGAACTGCTGGAAGGCGAAACGCTCCGCGAGAAGCTGAGCCATGGTCCCTTGTCCTTCCGCAGGGCGGTCAACGTGGGCGCGCAAATTGCGCGCGGCCTGGCAGCAGCGCATGAAAAGGGCATTGTTCACCGCGATCTGAAGCCGGAGAACCTCTTTCTCACGCGTGACGGCCTGGCAAAAATTCTGGATTTCGGTCTGGCGCGGATGACCCAGACCGGCGGCATGGGCTCGGGCAGCAACGGCCCGCATGCGGATCAGACGCTGCCGGGAATGGTGCTTGGCACCGTGGGTTACATGGCTCCGGAGCAGGTGAGGGGGCAGACCTCCGATCCCCGCTCCGACATTTTTGCCTTCAGCGCCATCCTGTATGAAATGCTCACCGGCCGGCGCGCCTTTCAGCGGCCCACATCGCCGGAGATCATGACGGCCATTCTGCACGAAGATCCGGAGCCTCTGGCGCAACTGGCGCCTGCCACACCTTTTGCACTGCAACGCGTGGTACAGCGCGGGCTGGAGAAGGACCCGGAGCAGCGTTTCCAATCTGCATCCGACATGGCCTTTGCGCTCGAAGCGCTCTCTGATAGCACGGGGCTCACGCACTCCATGCCGGCGCTCAAGGAGCACGGGCCAGCCACGCGCCGTGTGGCGGCCTGGGCCAGCCTTGCCGCGGTGCTGCTGGCTGGCGCTGTTGCGGCGTACCTCTGGATGCAGCCTTCGCCGGTGCCCCAAGTAGGAAATTATGTACAGCTGACGCATGACGGACTGCAGAAGACGCTGATCGGGACCGATGGCGCGCGGCTTTACATGACCCTCATCAACTCCGGCCAGGAAGATGTGGCCACGATTCCTCTGCAGGGCGGGCAGATCACAAACCTGCCCATGCCTGGCCAGAACATGATTCCCCTGAATGTGACCTCGGATGGCGTGCGATTTTTGCTCGTGGCCGGGCAGGGATTTCCGCAAGTGGGCCCGCTGTGGAGCCTGCCCGTTCTGGGCGGTTCCCCGCGCCGGCTCGGCGACACGGTGGGCGACTCGGCGGCCTGGTCGCCGGACGGCAAAACGCTGGCCTTCGCCAACGGCGGCGACCTGTATCTGGCGGATGCTGACGGCGGTAATCCGCGCAAGCTGCTCACGGTGAAGCAGGTAATCAACGATCTCGATTGGTCGCCCGACGGACAGCATCTGAGCTTCGACACCTCGGATTTTGCCCAGACCGGCAATGCGGGCACCGGCGTCGGCAACCAGTCCCTGTGGGAAGTTGCAGCCAACGGGTCGGATCTTCGTCCGATGCTCGGCAAGTGGCACCCAGCCGCCGACCAGTGCTGTGGCGCCTGGACCGCGGACGGCAAATACTTTCTCTTCCAGTCGCAGGGGCAGATTTGGGCGCTGCCCACCAAGCAACGGATCTTCCATGGCGCTGCCGCTCCCATCCAGCTCACCTCCAGCCCCATGTCTCTCCACTCGCCCGTGCCCAGCCTGGACGGCAAGCAGATTTTTGTGGTGGGCCGCACCTATCGCGGCGAGTTGAATAGATTCGACAGTAAGCAGAAGGCCTTCCTTCCGTACCTGAACGGAATCTCCGCCGAGTGGCTGGACTTCTCCAAAGACGGCAAATGGGTGGTATACGTGACCTACCCCGAGGGCTCGATGTGGAAGAGCCGCACCGACGGAAGCGATCGAACCCAGCTCACGTTTGCGCCCTTCCGGCCGGTGCTGCCGCGCTGGTCGCCGGATGGCAAAACGATCGCCTTCTTTGAGTTTCCTGGGGGTCGGGAAAAGCCGGGCCACATGTTTACGATTCCGGCAGATGGCGGCACGCCACAGGCGCTCATGCCGCGCGACCCGAACAACGAGCAGGATGCAAACTGGTCGCCGGACGGCAGCAAGCTCGTGTTTGCTGGGGATGCGAACGATGCGGCGGTGGCGTACGCCGGGCAGGACGTCCGCATCCTGGACCTGAAATCCCGCCAGGTGACAACCGTTCCCGGTTCTGAAGGGCTCTACTCGCCGCGCTGGTCGCCGGACGGCAGCCACATGGTTGCAATGACGGGAGACTCCGCACGGGTGATGCTCTACGACTTCCAAACGCAGAAGTGGACAGAGCTGACCAGCGGCACCTTCGGCTGGCTGAACTTTTCCCACGACGGGCAGTACATCTACATGAAGGACTTCGCGGGCAAGGGTTCCGTCGTGCGGGTCAACATCCACGACCACAAGCTGGAGCAGGTGGTGGACCTGACAGATTTCACCGACACAGGCCAGGGCGGCGGTTCGCTGGCGCTCACGCCCGACGATGCTACGCTGATGCTGCGCGATACCGGCACGCAGGATGTGTATGCGCTGGACTGGAAGCAGCGCTAGCCGGAACGGCGGAGGCTTCAGGCGCCCAGGTATTGCACGTCCACCAGCGTCCAGTCATCCTGAGCCTCGTTGGGCGTCTGGTAGCGGGCCACGCAGTCCAGAATCTCCTCCGGAGTGGGCAGATGCACCACCGACCGGAAGCCCTCGTCGCCGAAGGCCACCCCGTCCATGTTTTCCGCTTCCGTGATGCCGTCGGTCGTCAGCAGGACCCGCTCGCCGGGGGCCAGCTGGCAGCGCGCGGAGGTGTAAGTGGCGTCAGGCAGCAGGCCTACCACCAGGTTGGCCTCTTCCATCTGGCAGGACTCTGAGCCGCGCACCACAATCGGGAGCACGTGGCCGCAGTTGATGTACTCCACCTGGCCGTCTGGAAACAGCCGCATCAGCACCATGGTGGCGTATTTGTCCACCCGCCGGGAACAGAGGAAGGTGTTGACCAGTTCGGCAATCTTGTCCAGCCTGAGGCCGGTGAGGAACTGGGAATGAATGATGCCTTGCAGGGTGGCCGCCACAATGGCAGCGGGCAAGCCCTTTCCGGAGATGTCGGCAATGGCCACGCAAACACAGTCGTCCAACGCAACCGCATCGTAAAAGTCGCCCCCGATGGCGTGGCAGGGCACGGTGCGCGCGCGCAGCGCGGCAAATGGAATCACCGGCATTTCCATGGACATGAGGCCAGTGTGAATCCGGGCCGCGATGGTGAGCTCTTCGGCGGCCAGGCGGGATTTGTACTCGGCCTCGGCCAGCAGCGCATTATGCACCAGCGTGGAGGCTTCCATGGCCAGCGCATCCAGCACCTGGTGATCGATCTCCGTCATGTGCCCGGCCACCAGGCGGCTGTCCAGATAAAGCAGCCCGAGCAGCCGGTTGGGCTCAGTGGCGGAGACCCGCCGGCGGAGGGGAATGCAGTAGACGCTGCGAATTTCATTGGCCACCACGCTGGCCCAGGCCGCGGCGCTGTCGTCGGCCAGCGTATCGCTGACGGAGAAGGTGGACTCGCTGTCGATGGATTTCTTGATGGCGCGGCGGGAGACGGTGGAGTCTTCCTCAATCTCCGTGCCGTCCGCCTGCAGGCCCAGCGCCAGATGCAGGGCACCGTCTTTGCTCAGGAACACAAAGCCGCGCTCCACGCCGGCCAGCTCGATGGAGAGCTGCAGCAGCGCGCGAAAAATATCGGAGATGGCTCCTCCGGCATTGAGCCGGCGGGCTGCGGTGAGCAGGAAATTGAGCTGTGCCATCTCGCCGCCGGACTTGCTCTCGCCCTCGGGTTGGCGGAAGACGGTCAGCGCCGACAGCAGGTCGCCGGAAAGCGAGCGCTGGGTGTTGGCCTCCAGCTCCGGCGGGCACGGTGGGCGAAACCGCAGCCGGGGCGCCTGCAACGAACCAAACTGCAGCGCATCGTCGGCTTTCAGCGCGGCATGCTCCACGCGAATCCCGTTCACATAGGTGCCGTGCGTGCTGCCCTGGTCCTGCACGGTGTATTCGCCATTCTCCAGCGCAATGACTGCGTGGCGGCGGGAGACATACGGCTCCTGCAGCACGAAATCCTGGTCAGTGGCGCGGCCAATGGAGGTCGAATCCCGTTTGAGTGGAAAGGTGTGGGTTCCGGTTGGATCGGAAAGACTGAGCGTCGGCAGATCCGCTGAGTGACTCATCGCTTCCATCGTATGTCCTCATCGGCTTGTGGGGAAGAGAAAGAAACCGGGAAGATGGAAACCGATAGCTGCAAGGAGGGGGCGATGCAGGGAAAATTTGGTGGAGCTGAGCGGGATCGAACCGCTGGCCTCCTCGTTGCGAACGAGGCGCTCTCCCAGCTGAGCTACAGCCCCACGACTTTCTTATCTTACCAGTGAGCGGCAATTCATGGAAGGGAACCGGGGCTCCCTTCCATGAACCGTTTTCCCTGTGCCAGGCAACAACAATCTGCCGCCCGGCTGGGGCTTACAACTGATTCATGTTGGCCAGGAATTCGGCGTTGTTGCGCACCTTTTCCAGACGGCTGATGAGCAGTTCCATGGCTTCCACGGGCGACAGCGGATTGAGCACCTTGCGCAGAATCCAGATGCGCTGCAGGTCTTCCTTGGGAATCAGCAGCTCTTCCTTGCGGGTTCCGGAGCGCTGGATGTCGATGGCCGGGAAGGTGCGCTTGTCCACCAGTTTGCGGTCCAGGATGATTTCCATGTTGCCGGTGCCCTTGAACTCTTCAAAGATGACTTCGTCCATGCGCGAGCCGGTGTCGACGAGGGCGGTGGCGATGATGGTGAGCGAGCCGCCTTCCTCAATGTTGCGGGCTGCGCCGAAGAAGCGCTTGGGCCGCTGCAGGGCGTTGGAATCGACGCCGCCCGAGAGCACCTTGCCCGACGGGGGCACGATGGTGTTGTAGGCGCGGGCCAGACGGGTGATGGAGTCGAGCAGGATGACGACGTCACGCTTATGCTCGACGAGGCGCTTGGCCTTTTCAATCACCATTTCCGCAACCTGCACATGGCGGGCTGCCGGCTCGTCAAAGGTGGAGCTGATGACTTCGCCCTTGACCGAGCGCTGCATGTCGGTGACTTCCTCGGGGCGCTCGTCAATGAGGAGCACGATGAGGACGACCTCGGGATGGTTGGTGGTGATGGAGTTGGCGAGCGACTGCAGGAGCATGGTCTTGCCGGTGCGGGGCGGGGCGACGATGAGGCCGCGCTGGCCCTTGCCCACCGGCGTCAGCAGGTCCATGACACGGCCGCTGATGGCCTCGCGAACCGTCTCCAGCTTGATGCGTTCCTGGGGATAGAGCGGCGTGAGGTTGTCAAAGAGAATCTTGTTGCGCGTCTCCTCGGGCGACTCGAAGTTGATGGCCTCGATCTTGACCAGCGCAAAGTACTTTTCGCCTTCGTGGGGCGGGCGCACGTTGCCGCTGATCGAGTCGCCGGTCTTCAGGTCAAACTTGCGAATCTGCGAAGGCGAGACGTAGATGTCGTCCGGGCCGGGCAGATAGTTGTAATCGGGCGAGCGAAGAAAGCCGTAGCCGTCGGGGAGAATCTCCAGCACGCCGTCGGCAAAGATGTGGCCCTCCTTTTCGCTCTGCGCCTGAAGAATCTTGAAGATCAGGTCCTGCTTGCGCAGACCGCTGGCGCCGGGAATCTCAAGGGTGCGTGCGATTCGGCTCAGCTCCGTAATGTTTTTCTCTTTGAGTTCTGAAATGGTCATGTCTACCTGCGATGGGGCGGGATGGGAGTGGCGAGGAAATCCGAGAGGGGAACGTGCTCCAGGAAGGGTTGGGCGGGGTGATTTTCCGGCGGCTCGAATGAGCCAGGCCGAGGAGTTCCCGGGAGTAGATAAGAGCGCCCGGGTGTTGGGGGATGCGGCTGCCGCGAGGGGCAGCCGCATGCACAGGTTTCAAAAACAACTCAGGTCAACCGGACCGGAGAAGACTTCAGGCAGCTCGGCGCGTTTCCACCGGATGGTTCGCCGGAACCGCTACGGGTGCCAGAGTACCAGGAATGGTGGTGTGAAAGCGGTCGAGGACTTCGTTGGTGGTGTCCTGCAGCCGCGAGTTCGGCTTGTGCAGCATGCGAGTCGCCTTGCTGGCCAACTGACAAAGCTGATAACGATTGGACACGTGAGTGAGTGCCCCAAATACCAGATCAGAACGCATTAGAAACTTCTCCTTCCAATATCGTCGCCCGAGGGTACTACCTGGCACCGCCGGTGCGACTGGCAGCGGAACGACCGCTGGACTGCTTTTCAGCTGGCTCCAAAACTTTAGACGCATGAAATTGCCTTCGAGTTCAAAAAAATCTTGACGCAAATCCGTGCGCAAGGGAGCGGGTTTCTGCCGATTCGACGAAACTGCAGGTCGCCGAGGGAATCCAGACGTTCGTGTTTCCCGTTCCGGTACGCGGCTACACGCACCGAATCCTCTACCGATGAGCCTGAGCCCGAATGAAATGAGGGGTAGGGTAAACAAACGCACGATTGCACTGCGCAATCTGCCCCTGTGGATGGCACCCTTGAATGTATACCGGGTCAGGTTTGGGGTCAACATTTTTTTGTGGTTATGAACGAGATTCCAAACCAGGCCCGGGAGAGCCGGGGGCAGAGCCTAACTGCCTTCTGGTTTAGCAACTTAAGCCATTTCTGTCTTCTTCACGGCGGGGTCAGGCCCAGTAGCTGCGGTCCAGAGTGCGGTACTGGATGGCCTCGGCAAGGTGGGCGACGGTGAGGCCTTCGGCACCCTCCAGGTCGGCAATGGTGCGGGCCACCTTGAGGATGCGGTCGTGGGCGCGGGCGGTGAGCCCCTGCTGCTGCATGGCGCGCTCGAGCAGGCGCTCGGCGTCCGGCCCCAGCTCGCAGTAGGTACGAATCTGGCGGGTGGACATCTGCGCGTTCGAGTAGATTTTCTCGCCGTGGGCCTGGAATCGGGTGCGCTGGCGCTCGCGCGCGCCGAGTACGCGGTCGCGGATCTCTGCAGAGCCCTCGGCGGCGGCGCCACCGCGCAGTTCCTTGTATTGCACGGCGGGCACCTCGATGTGGATGTCAATGCGGTCCAGCAGCGGGCCGGAGATTTTGGCGATGTAGCGCTGGATCATGGGAGGAGTGCAGAGGCACTCGCGCGACTTGTCATTGAAGTAGCCGCAGGGGCAGGGATTCATGGCGGCGGCCAGCATGAAGCGCGCGGGAAAGCTGAGCGACATGGAGGCGCGGGCAATGGTGACGGTGTGATCCTCCAGCGGCTGGCGCATCACTTCGAGCACGTTGCGGGGAAACTCGGGCAGCTCGTCGAGGAAGAGCAGGCCGTTGTGGGCCAGCGAAACCTCGCCGGGGCGCGGCACGATGCCTCCGCCGATGAGGCCGGCGTCGGAGATGGTGTGGTGAGGCGAGCGGAAGGGCCGATGGGCAACGAGGCCCGCGGCCGCGTCCAGCACGCCGGCGACGGAGTGGATTTTGGTGGTTTCGAGCGCCTCGTCAAAGCTGAGCGGGGCGAGGATGGAGGGCAGGCGCTTGGCCAGCATGGTTTTGCCGGAGCCGGGCGGGCCGATCATCAGAATATTGTGGCTGCCGGCGGCGGAGACTTCCAGCGCTCGCTTGGCGGTCTGCTGGCCGCGCACGTCCTTGAAGTCGACGAGGAAGTGCTGCAGCTCGCCGAGCAGTTCCTCCGTGGAAACGCGAAACGGCTCGCGCTGCACGGTGCCGAGCACGGTGGAGTTGAGCAGTTGAATCACGTCGAGCAGGGAGGAGACGGGATAGACGTTGACGCCTTCCACCACGGCGGCCTCGGCGGCGTTGGCGGCGGGCAGGATGAGGTTGGGAATGCCTTTTTCGCGGGCCAGAATGGCCACCGGAAGCATGCCGGGCACGGCGCGGACACCGCCGTCGAGGCCGAGCTCGCCAACCATGAGGAACTGGCTGACATCACTGACCTGCAGCGCGCCATAGGCGCCGAGGATGCCGAGGGCGATGGGCAAATCGAAGCCGGAGCCTTCCTTCTTCAGGTCGGCGGGGGCCAGGTTGATGGTGATGTGGGTGGGCGGGATGAGGTAGCCGGAGTTCTTGATGGCGGCGCGGACGCGGTCGCGGCTTTCACGGACGGCGGCATCCGGCAGGCCGACGGTGTGGAAGTGGTCCTGTTCCGTGACGGTGCCGGAGTAATCGACCTCGACATCAATGAGGTTGGCGTCAATTCCGTAGACGGCCGCGCTGAGAGCTTTAAAGAGCATGCGGTTAACTTGGGTGAGTGTAGCAGAGAGCCGCGCGAGTTGCGGAGTGACGAGGGTACCGGAGGCGCGGGACGCTGCGGCCTGTGCGGGGGTGCGCGATTCGTCGTATGCTGGAAGGGAGATTTCGGCAGAGACTTTTCTATGAAGACCTTTACTCTTGACGAAGCGCAAGCGCTGCTGCCGGTGCTGGAGTCGTTGCTGAAGCGGGCCCTGGAAGGCAAGCGGTCCGCCGAAGAAGCGGAGACCGCACTGGCGGCTCTGGCGCAGCGCATTTATCTGGCAGGCGGCATGAAAGTGGATGTGGCCACTGTGAACAAGCTGCGCACCGCGGCTGAAACGCAGCTGCAGCTGGCGCGGGAGAGCGTGGCGGAGATGGACACGATTGGCGTGCAGGTGAAGGACCTGGAAACCGGGCTGTTGGATTTTCCCTGCCGCGTGGATGATCAGGTGGTGCTGCTGTGCTGGCGAATGGGCGAGACGGCGATTGAGCACTGGCACACAGTGGAGGCGGGGTTCCAGGGCCGTCAGCCTCTGGATGAGCGTTTCCGCCGGCGACCCAACCCGAACAGCAAACCGAACTGAAGCTGCGCGGCGCGGATTTGCCGCGCCCGGCGAGAGCGGACTCCCAGGAAAGGCGGCTCACTTTTTTCCGCACGGAACCATGCGGGCGGAACCATGCGGGCCGAACGAACGCCATGTTTCTTCCCGAAGAAGAGGTTCGCAGGTTTCTGAGCTATGAGGCGCTGATTCCGGCCATACGGACAGCGCTGAAGGATTACTCTGCGGGGCTGGTGGTGCAGCCACCGCGCTCGATTCTGCGCGCGGGCAACGCGGAGGGCGCGAACAACGGCTGGTTTGCCGTGATGCCGGCGATTGCGGACGACGTGATGGGGGTGAAGACGGTCACGTTTTATCCCGGGAACGCGGAGCAGAACCTGCCCACGCACATGGCCATGGTGGAGCTGTTGAACCGCGCAACGGGCGAGCCGCTGGCGGTGATGGACGGGCGGCTGATTACAGAGATGCGGACGGCGGCGGTGTCCGCGGTGGCCTTTGCCGCGCTGGCTCCGCTGCACTTTTCCGCCAGGCCGAAGACTTTTGGCATTCTGGGCTCCGGAGTACAGGCCAATGCGCACATCCAGGCGCTGCGTCGGGTGTGGCCGGGGCTCAAGGAAATCCGCATCTGGAGCCGGACGGCGGCCAATGCCGAGCGGCTGGCGGCGGAGACCGGAGCGCGCGCGGTGGGAATTGAAGAAGCGGCGGCGGCGGACGTGGTGCTGACGGCGACGGCGGCCACTGAGCCTGTATTGCATGGCCGATGGCTGGCGCCGAATGGGCTGGTGCTGGCGGTGGGCGCCACGGGCTCCACCATGCGCGAGCTGGACGACGAGACGATGCAGACGAGCTTTCTGGTGGCTGAGGCACGGGCGTGTGTGGAGCGCGAGTCGGGCGACGTGCGCCTTTCCGGAGCGGTGGTTGGAGCGGAGATTGGCGAGGTGCTGACGGGTGTTGGTGCGGTGATTCCGCAGGGCGGACGGATGGTGTTCAAGAGCGTGGGCATGGCGATTGAGGACCTGACAGCGGCACGGCTGGTGTGGCGGGCGCGGACGGCGCAAGCGAATGCGGATGCGATGCGTCTTTAAGTGCAGAATCGTGCGGGACGGAACGGCCCCGGAAGCTGTAGTCTGAGCGGGACGGCGTGGGCGGAGGAGCAGGGATGCGCAAACGGGCCTGGATAGGGCTGGCACTGGCGGCCCCGCTAATGGTGGCCGGCTGCAAGGGCTTTTGGGACGCGCCTGCGACCGGCGGGACGGGCGGCGGCGGCACGACGACAGCCTCGAGCGGCAACTTCTATGTGCTCGACGCGGCCACGACGCAGATTGCCGGCTACTCCGTGAAGACTGGCACGGTAACGGCGCTGCCGGGCAGTCCCTACGCGGTGCCGAATACGCCGACGGCAATTGCGATGGCGCCGAATGGCACCTTTCTTTACGTGAGCACGCCGAGCGGAATCTATCTCTACAGCGTGGCCTCCAGCGGGCAGCTGACGCTGGGCAATGCGGGCGCGGCCATCAGCGCAGACCCGGCGCAGAGCCTGCAGGTGGACGCAACGAATTCGTGGCTGGTGGAGGTGGTTTCCGGAGCCGGCGTGGTGTATGCGATTCCGGTGAATCCGGCGACCGGCATGACGACCTCCACAGTGGAAGAGTTTGCCAACTTGTCGGCGATCACGGCGCAGCAGTTGGCGATTTCTCCCGATGACCTGCGGGTGTTTGTAGCCATGGGCGCGGGCGGAACGGCGGTGGTGCCGTTTACGTCGGGCTCGGCCAAGCCGTTTGGCGCGGTCACGACGATTCCGGTGGTGAGTGCGAGCGGGGCGGCGCTGTCAGTGGCCGTCGATCCCTCCGACCGGCTGTTTTACATTGGCGAGACGGCGGCGACGGGCGGAACCAACACGGGCGGGCTGCGGGTCTTCAACCTGGCGACGATGCAGGAGCTGACGGGGTCGCCGTTTGCCAGCCAGGGGCTGGCGCCGTACGGGATTTTGCCGATTGCCTCGGGCAACTATGTGTACGTGGTGAACCGGCAGGTGAGCGGCAACTCGACGGGGCTGATTGCGGGCTTCTCGATTGCGACTTCCAACGCAACCTATGCGTTGACGGCGCTGGGCAGCACCTTCCGGGCCGGCACGCACACCGTGGCCATGGCTGAGGACAGCACGGGAAGCTTTGTCTTCGCCGTGAACTTTGACGGGAGCCCGGACCTGACGGGCTACACGTTTGACACGACGAATGCGGGCTACCTGAACCAGGTGATCAGCGTGGCGACGGGGACCGACCCGGTGAACGCGACGGCGATTGCGGCGGCACCATAAGGGCACAGGCGACAGAGAACAGGGAAGAGTTTTTATCCCTGCCGATCGAGGAGATTCCGATCCCACTTCGCAGAATCCGCGGCAGCACAATATGCATTCTCAATGAACTCCAGCAGCACGGTTTCCGGCGATGCCTGAGTCCGCACATCGTCGTATTTAAGGATGTACTCGCCCAGGTTTGTATCCCAAACGGCTGTTGCCGGGGAAATTCCTTTTTCCGATAGCCCCTCCGGCACGGGAGCTGCATAGCAGTAAAACGCCGCCGTGCCGTAGCCGCCGTTTCCTGGCCAGAATCCGGCGGAGATCACCTCATGGGAGTAGGCCTCCCGCTGAATCGAGTCCGCCCCTTGCCTGGGCGGTGCGACTCGACCCGAGAATCGGGTGACGGCAAGATCGAAGCTCCCCCAGAAGAAGTGGATTGGACTCACCTTGCCCATGAAGCCCTGCGCCCAGGCGCGAAACACCTTTTCCGTGCGAGCCAGCACCTGCCAGAACCGATTGGCATACTCGGGATCATAGGAGTTGTGTTCCGTGTCGAGATCAAAGCGAATCGGTTTCTGAATCTCGACCGGCATCGGCCATAGTTTGACTGAGACGCCGAGCGCCTCCAGGCATTGCAGATACTCGCGATAAAACTCTGCCACCGACTTCGGCCTGAGCGCAAGGGACTCATTCCTTCCTGAGCCAAGGCGCAGTCGCAACTGATGTTCGAGAAAGTCGAACTCGATATCCAAAACGTCGTCGCCGCATTCCATTGCGGAGGTACCCAGGCCGCGTGCCGTGACATAAAGAGGCACGTTCCACCAGTGGTTCTGCAGTGGATTCAACGCAAGACGCGTCTTGCCGACAATTTGTGTCCACATGTGCAGAGTGTCCGCCGTGTCCGACCAGGCACTCCACGGTAGCTGAGGCCATGAAGCTTCGCTCATCTGTCCCCCATTCTCCCTAATCCTGGGGGAGAGGATACATCGCCGCTTCGCTTACGGCGAGTCAGCGGGTCAGCAAGTCGGCGAGCTAGCGAGTCAGTGTGCGAAGGCGAGCCGCGAATTAATCGGCAAAATCGCTGTGGAAAACCGCAAATAAAAATATGGGGGGGAGGGGGGTAGGCTCCGCTGCGCGGAGCAGTTTTCAGTTTTCAGAGATCCGTTGTCAGCCGGTTCGTGGCCAGGGTGAAGGCCTGTCTATTTCCATTGTGACGGAATCGAAGAATTAATCGGCAAAGTGGGGGAAGAATTTTTGGGCCGACCGAGGGCGCCGCGGCTCCGCTTTCACCGGATGCGGTCAGAGCCGCTTCCTGTTCCGTCAAGGCTGCTTCCATGCGGTGAGGAATTCGGTGACGTTTCGGCTTGAGTAGAGGTCACCGGATTGGAGAAGGTCAGTATCCTCGGACTTGAGGAATTTGCCGTCGGCGCCGAGGACGAAGATCCAGGGGTAGCCGGGGATTGTGGGATAGTGGCTGAGGAATGCGCCGTTTGGGTTCTCGGCGCTCATGTTGACTTTGACGAGGATGAAGTTGTCGTCGCGGAGCTTGCGGACGGCGGCGTCGCCTTTGAAGAAGTCGTCGAGCTGGTGGCACCAGTAGCACCAGTCGCCGCCGACCTCAAGGAGGATGCGCTTGTGCTGGGCCTGGGCCTCGGTTTCGGCAAGGGCGAGGTCCGCGGCGGGATCGCGGTGGAAGTCGTAAGTGGAGGAGAAGTCGCCGGGCGGCGTGGTGGGCATTTCGTAGACGGGGACGAAGGGTTTGCCGTCGATGGAGTAGGGGATGTTATACGCCACTTCGACCGGCTGGCCGTCGACGAGGTAGGGCTTGTAGCGCCATTTTTTGACAGCGTCGCAGATGGCGTCGGATAGCGACTGAGAATCTGGGGAGTGGAGAGGCGGGATGAAACCAGCGATGCCGCGGACTTTGACGTTTCCGTCTTTTTGAATGACGGCGGGAACAATTGCGAGGCCTCGAAAGACGTGCGCATCGTCGAGGATGGGCAGGGAGGCGGCGACCTGATAGACGGGCTGGGGCTTTGGCTGGCCGGGCTCAAGGGTGTAGTGCTGAAGTTCGGCTTTTTTGGGTGGGGTGAGGATGCCGGGGTCGGTCGCAGGCCAGTTTTCAAGGACGGATACGTTCATCTGCGCGACGAGCGCGCCGTTCTGAATGACTTGCACGGTGCGTGCGACCATGCGGTTCTGGAAGGGCTGAAGATTCTGAAACTGGACAGTGGTGTCTCCGGCGACGACTAGATGGAGGTGGAGATTGGTATCAAAGCAGTAGGTGGGGAAGAGCCAGTCGGGATCGGTTTTTGGCGCGTAACGGGCGGGGTCAACGACAGAGACACAGAGGAGGTTGAGTCCGGCGGTGGTGACTTTCTGAATCGTCATCTGATAATCGGGTTTGATGTTGGCGGCCTGATAGAGGGGATTGAGGACGGGACGCGAGACACGCTGAATGAGAGTGCGCGGGCCGTAGTCGCCATAAATGGCCTTGGTTTGGAAGCGTGAGGTGCGGGAAGTGCTCCAGATGGAGCCGTTGAAGGAGTCCTCTTTGCTTATGTACGTGCGCTTCCAGCGGTAGGTATCGGCGCTCCACTGTTCGACGGAGCCGTGGATAGGCTTGGAGCTCAAGACTGTGCGGAGCTGGTAATCGATTTTGATGTGCCAGGGCTGCAGGCCGTCGCCGGCGAGGGCGTTGAGTTTGAGGCCGTCGGCGAGGACCTTGTGGGCGAGCTCGCTGATTTTGACTTCGGGCGGCGCGGCGTGGGACTTTGCGGACTGGGCCGGAGCGTCAGTGGCCTGGAGGGATGGGGCGTGGAACGCCATTGCGCCGAGCAGGGCAGCGGCGAGCGCTGCTCGCGTGGAGAAGCGGAGCGTCAAGTGCATCGTTTGACCTCTGGTTTTTTTGCGACCTCATCTTACACAAAATGCGGCGGACAGGCGAAGGGAGAATCTGCGAAGGCGGAGGGGCCGGGGGCCTGGGCTGCCTCGCGGTCTTTGCCAGATAGGTACGGGGTTAGGGCCGCGCGTTGGAGCCGGTGCTATTCTTAAGTAGTTGCCGGTGCTTGTTTTGACACGCATTCCGAAGCCAGTTTTCCCTGCCGCCAGGCGTCTTGGGAACGGGGTAGTCTGTCTGTTGCTCCTGTGTTTTGTGGGGTTTGCGGGCGGGTGCAGGCGACTCCACGATGAGAAAAAAGAGACAGTCTACCTGTGGACGCGGCAGATGTATTTGCGCGACCGGGTGGCGGCTGTGTCCAACCGCGTGGGCGAGGTGAAGAACGGCGAGGCGCTGACGGTGGTGGGGCATGGGCGGCGCTTTCTGCAGGTGAAGACGGCCAAGGGCGCGGTGGGCTGGATTCCCGAGCGCGCGGTGATTGACGAGAAGGCCTACGCGGCTTTTGAGAAGCTGGGGACGGACCATAAGGATTCCCCGGTGGTGGCGACGGGGATGCTGCGGAGCGAGATGTATCTGCACGTGTTGCCGGGGCGGGAGCAGGACCGGCTGTGGCTGTTGCCGGGAAACACCAAGGTGGACATGCTGGAGCGGGCGTCTGTGCCGCGGTATCCGGTGCAGGCGGCGGCCAAGGCGAAGGACGAAAAGAAACCGTCCGAGACGCTGCCGGGCGAGGTGGCTCCGCAGCAGCAGTCGCTGGAGGACTGGTGGCTGGTGCGGGACGCGACGGGGCGGATTGGCTGGATGCTGGGCAGCCGCGTGGACGTGGACGTGCCGTACACGGTTGGGCAATACGCCGAGGGGCAGCGGATTGTGGGCAACTACAAGATTGCGACGGTGCATGACGCGGATGCGCCGGGCGGGCCAGCGGATGAGCCGGAGTATGTGATGGCGCTGAGCCCGGTGAAGACGGGGTTGCCATATGACTTTGACCAGATTCGCGTGTTCACCTGGAGCCTGAATCACCACCGGTACGAGACGGCGTTCCGGCTGCGGGGAATTGCGGGCTACCTGCCGATTACGATTACGAGCGAACCGGCGAAGGGCGGCGGGACGGAGCCGGTGTTCCGCTTCCAGATTTCGACCTCGCCGAATGTGGCGCTGGACCCGGAAACGGGGATTGCGCGGCCGATTGCGCCGCGGACGATTGCGTTTGCGCTGCGGGAGACGATGGTGCGGCGGGTGGGTCCGGATCTGGATCCGCTGCCGGTGTTCCATATTGAGAAGAAAGCAAAGACAACGGCGCGGCGGCGGTGAAGTGGGGTGGGGCAACCCTGGATGGTTGGGCCAACCTGCCTGCACAGTGTCACAGGATCACAGCCGGGAATAAGGGTTTTGGACTGTGCTGCACAGTTTCACAGTCGGGAAATGAGTTTTGGACTGTGCTGCACAGCCTCACAGTTTCACAGCCGGGAATATAGCGGGCTCCCAATGATCTGCGATGACCGATGCAGGGTGTTGGTGGAACTGGATGCTGTCTCCATTGTGCGGCGGGAGGGGAAAATTGTCGGCAAACTGGCGCGAGGATTTTGCAGGGTGGAATGAGGGGGTTGCAGGCTGAGTGCGGGTCTGAGGGGTTGACGGCTTTCGTAGGGACCAGGGACGTAGGGACTGGCGGCGGGGTTGGGTTCGTGGTTCCCCACCTTGACCGTGGCGTGCGCGGTTAGGATGGGGCACCCGGCGGCGCGGCGGCGGTGAAGAGGGGGACGGGGCAACCCTGGATGGTTGGGCCAACCTGCGGTCGATCCTAACGCAGGTGTGAGTCGATCCCACTCATGCGCACAAGACGCGCATGAATGGGGCACCCGAAAGGGATGAGTGGACCACCTGCCAGATTAGCTATTGAGGTCTTTGATGGGATCCCAGTTGTTGAGATAGGTTTTGAAATTCCTTTGTTCGCTCTTGAAATTGCCTTGTGCAACGAGCACTTGGTCCGAACGTCGAAGGCCGCGCGTTTCCCAACACTCGCGCTTTTCTGTGACCCAAAAGTACGTTTGACAGATTTTTTGCCTCTCAGGATGAATGGCATCAAGCCGTTTCAATAGCTCAGCGGGCGTAATGATTATGAAATCCATGCTACGGCGCTCGAACCCAGCGAGGGCGAATATCCAGTAGTCGGCTGTGGAAGCAGCAATCTTTGGTCGGTTAAGCGACCACCATCCGCAGGCGCGCAATGGCTTCTGAAACATGACATCCATGTGAGTGGCCAGAAAGTCCCGAGAGAATTTGACTTGAAGGTAGAGCACCTTCTTGTTCTTACCCGAAACCAAGAGGTCAATGCCGGTATCTTTCGTTGGAACCCATACGTTAACGTGCTTAAACGTACGCTCGATGTAGTCTCCAGTGACGACCTCGCCAGCGTGAAGAGTGAAGAGCGGTTTCACTTTGTCGACCTCCTTCAATGAAACGATGTGGCGATATTTGATTCAGGTGGCTTTGGTCGATTTATTGTCTAAAGCCTACACCCTGCGCCCGATGGTTGAGGCGTGCCCAGGGAAAACGTAACGGTCACGTTCGGGCGCCGTTAAGGGTATTAAGTACATAACTCCCATTGATTTGTCCAAGGAAGATCGAACTGCTTTAATGTAAGTTCAATAAGCGGCCATTGCTCATTTCCAGGACGCTGGGAAATCTCCTTTATCAAGGGAACACGCTGGGCTGGAGAAAGTGGCATTGCAAACACGATATACGGTCTTGGCCGACTTTCCAATCCAGTTTCAGCCTAACGTTACCTTTGTTGAGGTCCTAGTAAGCTTCAGCAGATCGGCGGCTGGGCCGCATCTGGGGCTCTTTCCCTGACACGAACTGGGTGAAAGAATGCAGACTTAGTCGCGGCGGCGGAGTTCGTGCTCGGCTACGCGGAACATGTCGGACTCGGGTGCGGGCTTGCCGGTCCAGATTTCAAACTGGCGCGCGCCCTGCTGGACGAACATTTCCAGCCCACTGATGACGGGGATTCCGCGGGAGTGGGCGAGCTTGAGCAGCGGCGTGTCGATGGGGTTGTAGACCATGTCAAAGACGAGGCCGGCGTTGAGCTCTTTCTCGGTGATGGGCATGGTTTGCTTTTGGCCCTTCATGCCGCAGGGTGTGGAGTTGATGAGCACGTCGAAGTGTTGCTTGGCAAAGAGATCGTGCTTGAGCGAGCGGGCATGGGACTGGCGGGCGAGGGTGACGGCGCGCTCGTGGGTGCGATTGACGATGAAGACTTCCGCACCCTGCTCGACGAGGCCGAAGACGGCGGCGCGGGCGGCTCCGCCGGCACCGAGGACGGCGACGCGGGCCCCTTTGAGATGGAGGCGTTTTTCCAGCGGGCGGATGACGCCGGAGACGTCGGTATTGAAGCCGTAGAGCTTGCCGTCGGCGCCGGTGCGGAGGGTGTTGCAGGCGCCGATGCGGGAGGTGAGGTGGTCCATGTTGGCGAGGTGGGGCAGGACCTCCTGCTTGAGAGGCATGGTGACGGCGACGCCGGCCAGAGGCAGCTCGCGGAGGACGGCGAGCAGGTCATCGAGAGAACGGGTTTTGAGGGGGAGCATGACCGCGTTGACGTTTTCGCGGCGGAAAGCGACGTTGTGCATGAGCGGGGAGAGGGAGTGGGCGATGGGGTTGCCGGCGACGGCGAAGACGCGGGTGGCCTGATCGAGCTGCTCGATGCGGTAGAGGTCGAGGAGGGTTCGGGAGGCGATCTGGCCGGGCGCGGTCTCTTCGCCTTCCGCGGACGACGCGAAGGTGAAGACGGAGCCGGCGCGAGGCCCGAGGACGCGGCTGAGAATGCCTTCTTCGCCCATGGCGATGCCGATGATGTTGGTGGAGACGGAGCGATCCTCAATGAGGCGGAGCATGGCGAGGTTGTCGGCCAGGGAGCGAGCGGTGGAAACGACTTTGACGTAGTCGGGATGGAAGGCCTGAATGCGGTCGGCGGCCTGGGTGAGCGAGCGGGTGCGGGTGAAGTCGTGGAAGCTGATGAGGAGGGCGGCGCCGGCGGCACGGAGCCTGGCGAGCTGCGAGGTGCGGGCCTGCTCGGCGGACTCGAGTTCGAGGTCGAGGATCTGGCAGCCGGCCTGGGCGGCGCCTTCCAGCAGGGCAAGCTGGGCGGTGAGGGAGCCGGTAAAGCCTCCGCCGTTGGGCTTGCGGCGGCAGGTGGCGATGGCGGTGACGTCGCGGCGGTGGGCAAGGAAAACCTTGAGCTTGGGCAGCACGGCGGCGGGTTTGGGAAGCGAATCGAGACGGAATTCAAAGAGCTTACAGTCACTAAGGGCGGCGTTGGCGCGCGCGAGCATTTCCGCGGGCGAGCCGGCCTGGATGGCAACGCAGAGCTTGCCCAGGCGGATGCGGGGCAAGGCGGGCGTCGGCGGTTCTGCTAGGACTTCAGCGTGTGGCATAGCAATTCCGTATCAATCAATTGACGCATGGTAGACGGGTTGGGCGCAGGATGCAACAGCCAAGGTCTTTTGGGCTGAGGATTTTCCAGTTTGGAGCGCCAGACTGGCCGCGTGTGGCAAGCTGGAGTCTGGGAGGGATTTGCGAGCGATGGAAGAGCGGGGCGCAGTGGTGGTGACGGCGGCGATTCATGTGTGGGAGACGGGCGGGGCGACGAGCGCCGAAGCGCTGACGGCCTGGGTGAGCGAGCGGCTGGCGGCTCACGAGGCAGCGCTCCAGGCCCTGCTGGCTGTGGAGGGGGAGCGGACGCCGGAGAACACGCTTCGGCTGTATGACGTGGTGGTGGAGCAGCTGAGCCTGGCGGGGGCTCAGGCGGGGATATTGAACTCCGTGGCCGCGGACAAGGCGGTGCGGGACCAGGCGCAGATGGAGGCGCAGCGGGTGGCGATGGCGGCGAGCGCGCTGAGCCTGAATCGGGCGGTTTATGACGCGCTGTCTGCGGTGCGGGCGGAAGGCGCGAGCGCGGCGACCCAGCACTATCTGGAACGGACGCTGCTGGGCTATCGGCTGGCCGGCGTGGACAAGGACGAGGCGACGCGGACGCGGCTGCAGGCGCTGCACAACAAGGCGACGATGCTTTCGCTGGAGTTTGGGCGGAATATTCAGGAGGGCGGAAAGACGATTGAGGCGACGCCCGAGGAGCTGGAGGGTTTGCCGGAGGACTACCTGGCGCGGCATCCGGCGAATGCAGAAGGAAAGGTGACGCTGACAACCGACCAGCCGGACATGCTGCCGGTGATGACCTTCGGGGCGAGCGCGGCGCTGCGGGAGCGGATGTTCCTGGCGTACAACTCGCGGGCGTATCCGGTGAACCAGCAGATTTTGCTCGACTTGCTGGCGACGCGGCAGGAGATTGCCGATGTGCTGGGCTTCCGGAGCTGGGCGGACCTGGCGACGGCGGACCAGATGATGGGTTCGGCGAAGAACGTGCGGGAGTTCCTGGCGAAGCTGGACGAGGCGAGCCGGGAGGGCGCGCGGCAGGAGCACGCGGCGGTGGTGGAGTTTGCGCGGGAGCGCCAGCCGGGCATCGAGGCCATCGACGTGGTCAGTCGCGGCTACTGGTATGAGCAGTTTCGGCGGGCGAAGTTCGACTTTGATTCGCAATCGGTGCGGCCGTATTTTCCGTATGCGCCGGTGGAGGTGGGCGTGCTGGAGACGGCGGCGCGGCTGTTTGGGGTGGAGTTTCGGCGGTCTGACGCGGCGGGCTGGGACCCGGCGGTGCGGGTGTTTGA
>DATKTQ010000320.1:0-10577 GCA_035531055.1 Occallatibacter sp.
GCTCTCCTCCCATTGCATATCGCGCTCTTGCGGAAGCCGCGAGTCCGCGAAGCGTTCGCGCGGGCTTCAGACAAGAGAATCCGAGCCTCACCGCTGCGTGCCTTCCGATGTGCCTGATCCCTGCATCCATCCGCGAATTCCATCCCGGACGTATGCCTTGATGGTTGCATACTCACGCAACAGCTCGGTGGCATCGCCCGCTGGCCGAATGCTATACCGGCCGACGCTTGCGGGCACAACGAAGGTCTCCGCAAAGTGGAACTCCATCGGCTCAAAGGCGCCATCCGGACTCTCCACGATCACGCAGTCGCCTTCCACCAGGTTGAGCACGTGGACGGTCCCGCGAGTGTGGTGCTCCACGCGAGCCGTGAACCAGTGGCGACGCGTCTCAAGAAACTGCAACTCGTGCAGGCCGGTGCGCTCCTCGCGCCAGCCCGCGCCGCTGGCCACCGGCTCCACGCGGTTGATCAGCGACTGCTTCACCCACTCCGTTCGGCGATCCCAACAGATGTTTGCGGCGCCGTGTTCCAGATGAATGGGCCGCGGGACGCCATCCAAACCAAGCCTTCCCCAATCCCACAGCTTGAACGTGAAGATGTACGGCGTGGCACTGATCTCAAGCACCATGCCGTTGCGGCCTGAGCAATGCACGGTGCCGGCAGGAATGAGAAAGTGATCATGCTTTCTTGCCGGGAACCGGTTCACGTGGCGCTCGACGTCGAATCTTGCCTGAGTGTTCTTCTGCGCATCACGCAATTCCTGCATCATACGCTCGGGTTCAACGTCTTCCCGCAGGCCTAGATAGACGCTTGCATCCTCACCGGCATCGAGCAGGTAGTAGCTCTCATCCTGCGTGTAATCCATGCCAAACGCGTTGCGGATGTAGTCGCGGAGCGGATGCACCTGCAGCGAGAGATTGCCGCCGCCCATGGTGTCAAGAAAGTCAAAGCGAATGGGAAACTCCGCTCCAAAGGCGGAAAAGACCTCCTCGCCGAGCAGGGCGTGCGGGTGGAGCAGCACCAGATCCATTGCCGGCACTTCCACGCGATGGCTGCCGAAGCCGAGCAGCAGGCTGTTTTCTTCCGGCACGCAATCAAAGCACCACGCATGGTTTGGCTTATCCTTAGGCAGGTCGCAGATTTCCTCCATCCAGTGGCCGCCCCAGGGGCCCGGATCAAAAAGCGGAACCAGACGAAATGGGCGGCGCGTTGCAGCCGCAAGCCCAGCGTGAAAGCTTACTCCCGTGATGAGCTTCGGCGTTTCGGCATCGTTGGTATCCAGCAGAAAATCGATGGAAGTCAGCAGTCCGCGCTTCAGACGGTCCGCCGCGGGCCAATCCACGAAGTAGCTCCGCTTGTACTTGAGCGATGCGCGCTCGTCCTGATTGTGCGCACCGAGATTTCCAATGAGGCTGCGACGCTGTCGCTGCTGAATCTCCCAACGCGCCATGTCGGCATACACCAGCACATCTCGGTGCTCGGTGACCAGAGACGCTCCTGTGCCGATGACGAGCACGTCTTCCTTCCGCGCCGCGGCGAGCTCGCGTTGCACGGTCCGCACTTTTTCAAGATCCAGAAAATCCGCAATCGTCAGCTGGCTCCTTCGGCCGAAAACAGGATCGTCTGTGAGCAGCGGATGTAACCTGGATTGCAATGCATCTTCGTCGAGGTAGCAGGACTCCGCGCGCACGATCTTGCCGATGGCGAGCTCTTTGCCCAGCGCGGCAATCATGCTTTCAAGCAATACGCCCGGATAACACTCAACGCACACCACGCAGGCGCGGTGCGTCATTCGATTGCGAATTGCCGCAGCGACACTCGCCCAACTGACGTGGCAGTCCGCACTGTTATCCGTCACGCGGACGAAGGGCTTCTTATCGTACACGGTGCGGCTCCGTCGGTTGCTCTATCCGAGCGCGCCGACGCGCAGGATGAGGACTCGGCCGGTTTGCACCGGAGGAGGCGCGCAACCGCTGATGCCGGAAGAGAGATCCGTTCATGTGTCCCTGCGCTCCACGCGCACCGTTACCAGATCCCATGCAGCGACGGGAATTGTCTCTGCAATCAAGCGGATTGGCTGCTCGCTCAGGTTGCTCTGCCACAGGCGCGGCGCGGAGCCGTCAGCCCAGGTGAGCCGTGCCTGCTGGTCCTCACCAGAGGCGCCAAAGAGCCGTACGATCCACGCTTTTCCATCCTCACTCGGCTTGCATGCCAGCGCCAGAATGCTTTCGGGCTCCAACCGCAGAAGAGGCTCCTGCACGCCAGCGGTCCGCGCCTGCGAAAGGCGCAGCGGTTGCGACAGGCCGATGGCAAGCCGGCCGGCGGCGGCGCCATCAAACTCCGCGTGCGGGCGTAGCGCATAGCGGAACTCGACTTTGCCCTGCTGATACGCGCGATAATTCGTGCCCCAGTGATTGTTCATTGCCCAGGAATAGAACCGCTGCGTGGGCTCAATGTGCTTGCGCCAGATTTCGGGATGGGTTTGCGAGCCGAGCATGGTGGCAGTAATGCCGCCGATTTCCACGAGCGGCGCATCCAGAGTGACCCAGGTGACACCCTTCTCCGCATTCGACACATCTATCCAGAGTCCCACTGGCAGCCAATTCTTGTCCGACCCCGGCAGTTGATCCAATTCGGGACGCATTTCCGCGAGGGGAATGTCCATGCGGATTTGCCCCTGCGGAACCGCGAAGGGAAAGGCAAATTGTACGCTCTCCTTGGCGCCGTGCTGAGCGAATTCTCCTCCCGGCCCGCCCTTGCCCGGATGCGGATTGAGCGCTGCCCGCTGCTTGTCCACGGTGTTGCTCAGCTCCACGTGGTCCGCGCCGGCCATCAGGCGAACACGGCGCACAAGGCTGTTACATCCGGGAGCCTGTGACTCCACGCGCACCGATGCCACCAGCGGGCCATTTTCCTCAACCACGAGCGTTGCGCTTCCGCTGCTTTGAATTTTGGAAATGTCTTTGCCCTGCAGGAAGAGGTACTCATTGACCGCTTCGCCTCCCGCCGTGTCCACCAGATTGTCGCCGTGCGACGGATGCGCAAGCTCCACAATGTTGCCGCTCTTTGCGTCCAGCTTGACGCGAACGAGACCATTCTCCAGCACGTTGTTGTGAAAGCGTACATCCTTGGCGGGAGCGTGCGCCTTGCCGTGCGAAATGTGGAATCGAGCGGATCCAAAGGCCGGCACTTCAGCCGCGAGAAACGCCAGCTCGCCGCTCGCCAGCCGCTGCGAAGGCACGGCCTTGCCGTGACCATCGCGCACATGATCGCCGGCCGCGGAAAGCTCGCGGGAGACAAGCACGACTTCTGTGCGCGGCCAGGAGCTGGCATTGTGCACGTCCACGGCAGAGGTATTCCCGGAGCCGGCGTAAGAGCCGAGCACGGCCTCCAGCAGCGCGCGCGAGCGGCGATCCGCTTCCACCGCAAAGTTGCGCTTGAATTCCCACTGGCTGGTGACGAAGGGATTCTCTGAATCCGAGACGCTGTTCCACGCGCCCCACGTGTGCTCGGAATAGAGCAGCACGTCTCTCCACGCCGCATGAAAGTCCGCGGAATGATAGGTTCCCGGCGCCAGCATGGCCGCCAAAGTTTCTGCCTGCGCCAGCCGGTCCGAGGCGTTGCGGCTCATGCGCGTTTCCAGGGCGGACGAGCCCGCTCCATCTTCCCAGTACGGAGTCAGGTCGCCCTTGAATTCCGGAATTCGACTCCCATACCGAGCATCGAAGGCGCGAAACGCATGGCTTGTGCTGGCGATGGTGAAGCGCGGCCACTCGTACTGCGTATTCCAGTCCTTGATGAACTCCGACAGCTCCGGATCCGGTTCAGCATTATCGCCGTGTCCTGACCAGCGGATGCAAGAGATGTCGTAGGGAAAGTTCACCGTATCCAGACGATCTTGGTACTTGCCCACCCAATCCGCGCCGAGCTTCATCACGTGCGACATGGCGTAGCCGGTCCAGGGAACCCACACCAGGACTTTTTCCTTGCCGGAGGGAGAAACCCACCAGAAGGGTTTGTCCTGCCACTCGATCATGAACGTTCCGATGCGGTCAAAGAAGTTTGGCGCCGCGGAGAAGTAGCGGATTCCAGCCTGCGCCATGGCGCTGACGGTTCCCCAGCTGAAGCCGGGCACATCGCTCAGCATGGCGGCATCCACTGGCACGCCGCATTGCCGGCCGACTTCCCCGGCGTAACGAAACAGCTGTACCAGTTCCTCGGGGCGGCAGAGGCCGGTGAGCTCGTTCGCATACATGCCGTTGAGACCGACCCAACCCTTGCGCACCGCTTCAATCAGTTCCTCGCGCTCCGCCTGCGACTTGCGCTGCATGTAAAGGTCCGCGCCCCACAGCACCTCCAGGTTCCAGACAAAGCGCGCACCCTCGGGGTAGTCCGCAGTTCGCCGGGCAAGCGCGATGCCCTTGGAAATGTTGGCCATCTGCTTCTCTTCCACATTGGCCTGCAGGTCGGTGTAACCCAGGTCGTGATGCGAGTGCGGCAACACGTACACCTCCACCTTGCGCACAGGCTGCAACGTTACCTCTGCGCGATGGGATTCGCCCGCGACCTCCACCTCCACTGCGACCTTGCGCGGCGCATCCACCGACGCCACCAGCACATCGAAGCTGCTTTCTCCTGCGGCAAGCGTCCGGCGATCGACTTCCCTGCCGTCGAGGCGCGTCACCGCCGCTACGCCGGATGCGGCGCCGGGCAACGTAATGCGAATGGGCTGGCGTGCCATTCCGCCCTTTTGAACGAGCCCGCGAATGGGCACCGCAAGCGAGATTCCAGAGGGTGCGCCGACCGGCTGCAACATGGACCATGCGGACGGAGCGCAGAGCGTGCTCCCCGCCACCACAGACAGACTCTTCAGAACATCGCGTCTCTTCATCGTAGGATCACTTCCCTTGCGTTTGCAGTGCGAATTTTGCGCTAAGTGGGGCACGCGAAGAACCACCGGCCCACACCGTGTAATTTCCTGGCTCCACTGCCCAGCGTCTTTCTGCATTCCAAACCGCAAGCTGCTCCTGCGGGATGCGGAAGGTAACCGTCCGGGTCTGTTGTGGTTCCAGGTGAATGCGCGCGAAGCCTGCCAGCGTGCGTGCTGGGGTTTCCACGCTGCTGACGTCCTCGCGCACGTAGAGTTGTGCAACCTCATCGCCGGCACGGTTGCCTGTGTTGGTCACGTTCACTCTCACCTGAATGTCGCCCTTGCTGCCGGGATGCGGCGGCTCGGCGACAAGATGGTCATAGCGGAAGGTCGTGTAGCTCAAGCCAAAGCCGAACGGAAACAGCGGCTGCCCGTCGTCATCCACATACTTGTGCACGCGCGAGGGGTCGAAGTTGTAGAAGTCCGGCAGTTGCCCGGTGCTGCGCGGAAAGGTCACGGTGAGCCTTCCGGCGGGATTGTTGAGGCCGAAGAGCGTCTCCGCAATCGCCTGCCCGCCGAACTCCCCGGGATACCACGCCTCAAGAATCGCCGGGATATGCGCTTTGGCCCATCCGATGGTGAGTGGCCTGCCGTTCTGCAGCACCAGCACGGCCGGCTTGCCGGTGGCCGCGACAGCCTCCAGCAGCGCCTCCTGGTTGCCCGGCAGGTCCAGGTTGGAGCGGTCGAATCCCTCGCCGGAGATGCCCTGCCGCTCACCGAGGCCCAGAATCACAACATCAGCCCAGCGAGCTGCTGCCACAGCGGAGGCAATGTCTGCGCCAGGATTGAAGGTCACCGTCGCTTGAGGAACAAGTCTTCGAATGCCCTGCAGCATGCTGATGTGAAGACCGTTCGACTCCTCTTCGTAATCGCCGTAGCGCGCCACGTTCGCATTGGGTCCGATGACGGCAATTCGCTTGAGTGCGAGCGAGAGCGGCAGCAGATGCCCCTGGTTCTTCAGGAGCGTCATGGATTCGCGCGCCGACTGCAGCGAGATGGCCAGGTGCCGCGGCGAGCGATGGACTTTTGCGTTCAGCGCGGGATCCACGTAGGGATGATCGAAAAGCCCGAGCGCAAACTTGACGCGCAGAACGGAGCGCACGGCTCGATCGACATCGGCCAGCGGCAGTGAGCCTTCTCGCACGCAGTCGGCAATGGCGTTTTGAAACACCGCATGACTGAAATCGTAAAACTGCATGTCGACGCCGGAATGGATGGCCATGCACACCGCATCTTTGGGCGTGGCGGCCACATGATGCGCGCCGTAAAGCCGTTCGATGGCACCGAGATCTGAGAGCACAAAGCCATGGAAGCCCCATTCCTGGCGAAGAACCTGCTTCAGCAGGAAGGGATCGGCCGTGACCGGAATGCCGTCGATTTCGTGATACGCCGCCATGACGCCCATGGCGTGCCCCTGGCGAATGGCCGGCTCAAATCCGCGCAGCATCACCATGCGCAGTTCGCGCTCTCCCATGTGCACGGGCGAAGTGTTGGTGCCGCCCTCCGGCGAACCGTGACCGGCAAAGTGCTTGGGCTCGGCCACGAGCGTGTGGTCCGTCGCCAGGTTGTCTCCCTGCGCGCCATGTACATACTCGAAGCCCATTTGCCCGGTGAGGTAGGTGTCTTCGCCAAAGTCTTCTTCCACGCGGCCCCAGCGCGGCTCACGCGCCAGGTCCAGTACGGGGGCCAGAATCATGTCAACGCCGGTGGCGCGCGCTTCCGCAGCAATCGCGGCACCGGTGCGCTCTGCCAGCGTGCGGTCCCAGGTTGCGGATAGGTTGAGCGGCGCGGGAAACACGGTTCCCGTGTTGAAGCCGTGCAGACCCTCTTCGATAAAGATTGCAGGAATGCCGAGACGATTGTGCGCAATGACCCATCGCTGGATGGTGTTGCTCTGCTCGGGTGTGGGGTACAGATCGTGAATGCCGCCGACGCCGAGGCTGCCCCACAGCTGCTCAGCCTTCTGCGGCTCAAAGGCCGCGTCCGGAGCCGCATGCGTGTCATCCAGCCGACGGTTCACAAGAGCTTTGGCTCCGGAGTACAGGTCAAGCTGGCGAGCCTTTTCTTCCAGCGTCATCCGCTTCAGCAGGTCGTCCGCGCGCTGCTCAACTGGTGCGTTGGATTGCCGGTAGAGCGGGATGGATCTTTCAGGCGCATCGGCAGTTTGTGCCCGGGCAGGTGCAATGCACGCTGCAAGAGCCAGAGCAGCCAACAAGACTCCGCGACCAGCCGAGAAGCACTTGTGGTCTGTACTTGAGGCCTGTGTGTTTCCCCCAGCGGCGGGCCTGGGCGGGAACGTACTCCCCTCACTGTGAACTGCTGCCAATGCATACTGCTCCGCGGGGCACGCGGCCTGGATACTCTGATGAGAAACACGCAACGGATTCTCTCCTGGCACAGGTTCTGGTTCTATTTTCGAAAGCGAAAGGCGCCGCGCGGCTGCATTCCGATGCCGGAGATTTCCGCGCAGGAACCCGCAGAAACTATATTCCTGGAAACGATACCATTCAAGGAAAAAGCGCCTGCTACGGGGCTCATCCAAAATCTGCGTGAAGGCTCCCTGCACTCAAATCATATCTGCCATGCAAGCAGTGCGCGAGAGCCCTGCCTTAGCGCGGAGGATTCGGCGTCTGAGGTGAGGAATGCGTGCTGTTGAGCCTGGCGCAGATTTGGAATTCCTTCTCCGCGCGCTCCCGCAAGCCTTCCTTGCGATAGATTTGCCCCAGCTTGAAATGTAATCCGGAGATGGAGGGAGCCAGGGCCACCGCAGCCTCCAGCTCTCCTTGCGCCTTTGGCAGGTTCTGCTGTGCGGCATACACCTGTGCCAGCTGCTCGTGAATCTTAGGATTGTCCGGCGCAAGCTGCACCGCGCGCTCAAGGTAAGGCAGTGCCTGACTCACGTCGTTCTCACTGGCGAGCAGTGTACCCATATTCAGAAAAGGCTGCGCGTCGCCGGGCTTGTCTCCTTGCCAGTCGATGGCCATTTGAAAGGCCGCCTTTGCCTCGTCTGTCTGGTTGGATTCCTGCCGGGCGAGGCCGAGATTGTCCTCCGCCTGAACGTATCTCGGGCGCAGCGTCAGAGCACGCTGAAAGCACGAAGCCGCTGCCGCAAAGTTGCTCTCGTTGAACTTGGTCCGGCCCAGCAGATACCAGGCATCCGCATCGTCGGGCCGTGCGACCACCACCTGCGTGTACCACTTGTCCGCGTCGCCATAGTCGCCAAGCATCACGTAGTCTGAGGCCACGACCTTCAAATCTTCTGCACCCGGATGCTGGAGTGCGGCTCCCGCCGTGAACTCAGCCAAAGACTCCTTTGCGCGCTTTTCGCGAAAAAGCACGTACCCCAGCAGAAAGTGCGCCTCCGCAGACGAAGGATTCGCCTTCAGGTAACTTTGCAGCGCCTCTTCAGACTTCGCGAGCTGGCCGCTCTTTGCGAGCGAACGCGCCTGCGCCAGCGGGTCCGGCGGCGGCTGGCCATGGGCTACTGCTGCCACCAGAACCACGAGCGCGAGAGCACTGAAACGGATTGACAGGTTCGTCGTTGTCACTGGCTCATCCAACGCACTGGCCCGCGGTAAGGTTTGGACAATGCGCACCTGTGCCTAATGGGCCGTACTCTTGATGGTGCCGGCATCACTGGCCTGTTTGGCGACGGCCGCACTCGCTTCGCGCTGCAGATTGCCGTAGGTGACCATCTCGTTTTTTGCCTCGGCGGATTTTCCCTGGGCGCGATACACCGCTGCCAGAAGGAAGTGAATCGTGGGCTCCTTCGGGCTGTCCTTTTCGGCCATCAGCAGGTCGGGAAGCGCATCCGTGGGCTTGCCCAGCCTCACCAGCGCCCGCGCCCGGTCCACACGCGCCTGCATGAGCGTGGGGCAACGCTGGATGGTGATGTCCAGTTGCTTGAGCGCTTCATCGCTGGAGTCATTTGCCTCCAGAATCGAATTGGCAAGCTTCCAGCGCGCCAGACAGTTGTTAGGATCGTTCTCCAGCTCTGCCCGGAACTCCGTCTGCGCCGACTCCCACTTACCGATATACCAGTAGGCGTCGCCCATGTGCATGTGCGTTCCCGGCAGCTTGGGCGCCAAGTCAATCGCCTTTTTGTATTCCACCAGGGCAAGGTCATAGTTGTGCATGCTCTGATCAATTTCGCCGGCAATTTCGTGCGCGACCACGGAGTTGGGATCAATCTGATTGACCTTGGCCAGCGCGTTCTCAGACATCTGCAGGTATGTCTTGCCCAACAGGTACCAGGCTGCCTGGCTCTTCGGATTTCGCGCGAGAAAATCGCGAAGGTGCGTGGAAGCCTCCTCCAGCCGTTTGGAGTTGATGAGGATGTGCGTGAGCATCATCTCCACCTGGTCATTCTTTGGATTGGCACGCAGCGTTTCGCGCAGCAGCGGCTCTGCCTTTTCGTCTTCCCCCAACTGGAAATAACTCATACCGAGCAATGCTGCGGCCGTGGGCATGTTGGGATTGATGGCCAACCCGCGCTTCAGCACCTCCGCAGCCTCGGTGTACTTCTGATTGTTGAAATACAACATGCCGAGATTGTTGTAAGCGGGGGCAAGATGCGGCGCCAGCTTGAGCATGGCGCGATACTTGGCAATGGCCGTGGCGGTGTCGCCGCTGCGGCTGGCTGCCTTGGCCTGCGCATAAAGCTGCTCCACAGCGGGCGTCACTTCATTCGCGGCCTGCGCGGCACCTGCGGAGCGGAGAGGAAACACAAGCAGCAGAGCTGCCAAAATCAGCAATGGACCGTACATCCATCGCGCGCTGCGCTCGGGGGTCATGATACGTCATTATAGTTGATCTCTCGCCTACCCGGCGCACATGGGACGGCGGTGACCACCGTGCAGAGTTGCAGGGTTGGTGTGGGTCCGGCAAGTGAGAACGCCTTTTGCCAAGCGAAGATATCCATAGTGCACTGAGACGCATTCGCGTCGCCAAAAATGCAAAAAAAAGACCGGGCTGCCGCGAAGCAGCCCGGAGGTGTTAGGAGGCACACAAGAGTTTCAAACTCTGCTGCCAGTTGGTACTGGCAGGATCAGAACTCCAATCGGAAGCTGACCTGGCCCTGGCGGTTCGAAATATTCGAACCTTGGGAAATCGCCTGGCCAAAAGTGCCGTTGCTTGCGTTGGTGTCAGGACCGTTGAACTGAGTGCGGTTGAATGCGTTGAAGTAATCCACAGAGAGAATGCCCTGGAAGCGCTCCCCAATGTAGAAGTGCTTCTTCGCGTTGAAGTCCTCCATGGCAAGTCCCGGATACCGCAACGCGGCGTAGTTCCTTTGGGAGGTGCCAATGACGTACTGCGTTGGGGTGCGGGTAAAGGCGTTCTGGCTGAAGATCTGCGGAGTGCCGCCCTTTCCCAGGAAGTAATCCCGCTCACGGTTATAGGACGCCGTGCCGAGACTGACGGAGCTATTACGATCCGGACGGTTGAAGCCGTTCGGGAACGGTGAGCCGTTCTCGTATACGCCGAATGCCGTACCAGCTTCATAGTCCAGGATCCAGCCCACCTGCCAGCCGCCCAGAATGTTGCCGGTGACGTGGTTGTTCAGGTACTTCTTTCCGGGACCGATGGGAAGCTCGTATGTGCCGCTGGCCTTGAGGGTCTGCGGCTCATCCGCGCCAGAGACTGCCCAT
>DATKTQ010000321.1:0-2536 GCA_035531055.1 Occallatibacter sp.
CTCGCCATGCCCGGCCCATTCGATTACGCGACAGGCGTGAGCTGGATGCAGCACAAGCTGCCCTATCTCTACGGCATTGATCTGCGCGCAAAGCTCTGCGCCGCCTTCGGCTGGCAGCCGGACCAGGTCCGCTTTCTCAACGACGCCGCAGCCTACCTGCTGGGCGAAATCGGCGCCGGCGCGGCCCGCGGCGTCTCCCGCGTGGTCGCCATCACCCTCGGCACCGGAATCGGCTGCGCCTTCGGCGTCGATGGCCGCGTCGTCACCGAGGGCAAGGGCGTCCCGCCCGGCGGCGAAATCTGGAACGTGCCCTATCAGGGCCAGATCGTCGAAGATTTTCTCTCCACCCGCGCCATCCAGAAGGCCTACAAGGAGCGCACCGGCCATCAAAGCGGCGTTGCATCCGTCGCCGGAATCGCCGCCGATGGCGACCCCGTCGCTCGTGAAGTCTTCACCGACTTCGGCCGTAAGCTGGGCCGCGCGCTCCGTGACCTGCTCGCCGACTTCGCCCCGGACGTCGTGGTGCTCGGCGGCGGCATCTCCCGCTCGTCGCAGTTGTTTGTACCCGCCGCTCTGCCGGAGCTGGGAAGTCTCCCCATGCAGCTGCGCATCACCGACCTGGGCGACCGCGCACCCCTGGCCGGAGCCGGCGTAGCCTGGTTCACCTCCTGACGCGCGGCCCACGCCGATCCGCGCATCCCGTCCCGCGCACGGCTTCCGCCGCAGACAAAAAAGCGCACCGGATGGTCTCAGTGCGCTTTCTGCATTTCCGGAGGAGGAAAAGGCTATTTGTCGGTTGCCGGCTGCTGCGCCGGTGGCGCGGGCAGTGTATAAATCACTTCGCCCGGCCGGGCATAGTGCAACTGCTCCCGCGCCGCGTGCTCAATGGCATCGGGGTCAGACTCGAGCCGTTGAATATGGTCGCGCAACCGGGCGTTGTCCTGCTGCAACCGCTGGATCTCGTGCTTCAACTGCTTGTCCTGTGTCCGCTGCTGCTCCCAGGCGGAGAGCCCGTGCTTGCCGTTCATCACGCCCCAGCCCAGAATGAGCGCCAGCGCCACCGCCACCAGCGTGCCCGCCGGCCGCCAGGCCTGCTGCGCCCACTCCGCGGCCCGCTGCCGCAGCGGCATGCCTGTGGTGCCGTCGGTTTTTACGCCCGCTTCCGTCATCATTCCCCAGTGCAATTCTTTACGACAATACAAACGCCTTGGCCGCCGCGCTCAGCGCTTCCATATCCTTCTCGTTGCGCGCCTCGGTGTACGCCCGAACCACCGGCTCCGTGCCCGACAACCGGTAGCAAACCCACGAGCCGTCGTCGAGAATCAGCTTCAGCCCGTCGGTCCGCACCACGCTCGTCACCTTGCGTCCGCTCAGCTCTGTCGGATCAGCCTTCAACTTCTCAGTGAACGCGGCCTTCACCTCGGGGGTCAAGTGGAAGTTCTCGCGAACCGGGTAGAAGGAACCACACTTGGCAAACAATTCCTGAAGCTGCACTCCCAGGCTCTTGCCCCGCACCGCCACCATCTCCGCCACCAGCAGCCCGGCGATAACCCCATCTTTCTCCGGCACGTGCCCGCGAATCGTCAGCCCGGCGGACTCCTCGCCGCCAATCGCAATCTTGTCCGCAATAATCAACTCGCCAATGTACTTGAACCCCACCGGCGTCTCATACAGCGGCACCTTGTGGTGCTCGGCCAGCGCATTGATCAGGTTCGTCGTCGCCACGCTCTTGGCCACGCCGTTCTTCCACCCCCGCGTCTCCACCAGGTAGTCAAACAGCAGCGCGATAATGTAATTCGGCTGGATAAACGTGCCGTCCGCGTCCACAATGCCAAAGCGGTCTGCGTCGCCGTCCGTAGCAATGCCAATCGCCGCGCCAATCTCCTTCATCTTCGCCTTCGCGTCGCCCAGCAGGTGGTCGTCCGGCTCCGGCGCGTGCCCACCAAATAGCACATCGCGGTAGTCGTGGACGGTCGCCACGGTCACTCCCGCCTCGCGCAGCAGGTGGCAGGGATACCCGCGCCCCGCGCCCCATAACGGGTCATACACCACCTTGATGCCCGACTTCGCAATCGCCTTCAGGTCCACCAGCTCCGCCAGCCGCTTCAGAAACGCCGGCTTCACATCCGCCGTTTCAAACTCGCCCGCAGCCGGGCTCGGCACGCCTCCGCCGCCCTCGCCAAGCTCCGCAATTGCCGCCTCAATCTGCTTCGTCACCTCCGGCAGCGCCGGCGCACCGTCGTGCGTGGAAAACTTGATGCCGTTGTACTCCGGCGGATTGTGCGACGCGGTAAAGTTGATCGCTCCCGAGGTCTTCATCGTCCGCACCGCATAGGCAATCGCCGGCGTCGGCGCGGCCTCCGGAATCACAATCGGCGTAATCCCTGCCGCGGCCAGCACCCGCGCCGCCTCCTGCACAAAGCTCTCGCCCAAAAAACGCGGATCTCGCCCAACCAGCACCCGGCGCGGCTCCGGCTGCGTCTTCACATAGGCCGCAATGCCCGCCACCGCCCGCCGAATATTGGCCACCGTAAAC
>DATKTQ010000322.1:0-4296 GCA_035531055.1 Occallatibacter sp.
ATATCTGCCTTTGGGCGTCATCCAGTCGCTCTCGCTCGCGCCCGCCCGTTTCCAGGTGCTTCGATACACCAGCGGCGAGGCCCACCAGTATTCGTAGGTGCCCTGCTCGGTCGGCTTCCCCTGCTCGTCATAGAGCTGATAGGTCGCCTTCAGATGCCATGGCTTCAGATCCGGCGACGAGAAGTCATAGAACGGCGCAGCCGCAGCCAGCAGCGCCCGCGGATTTTTCGGCAGATCGCTTGCCGCCTTATCCTTTGTCTTTGCCCCCGCAGGCAAAGCTGCCGCTAGTCCCAGCGCAATGCACAGCAGTGTACGCATGGCAGCTAGAGTAGCGTCGCCAAGCCGTGTACGCAAGCGGTTCATCCTTGTAGCGGCTCACGCCCGATCGCCCGCACCCGCGCCTCCGCGCGAGTGCTCGGCCCATTGCATATTCGGCTTGTTTGCTTAGAGCGGCTGAGCGTGCGGCTCCTTGAAGGATGGTGCCTCCTGCCGCCCCGGATGTGGCGCAAACAGCAGCACCAGCAGCCCCGCATACGCAAACGAGTCCCCGGTAATCTCAAGGCTGTGCGCCACGCGCAGCACCCACGGCAGGAACGTCGCGCCCACCAGCCCGTACACGCCCACAACGACCGCGTGCGTCAGCCCCAGCGCCACCCACAGGCCCATCCGCGAGCCCTTCCACAGCGCGATCAGCGGCAGCGTCGCCGCCAGAAAAATCACGCTCCGGAACAACTGCAACTCCACAATCGTGTCCAGCGGCGGTATCGTCAACCCCGCCGCGCCGCGTGTGTAATAGGGCACTACGATCGGCGCCACACATATGCCAAAGGCGAGGTAGATCACCGGCCAGCTCAGCCACGCCACCACGCCCCGCCCGGCCCAGCCCGTCGGGCCATGTTGCGCCAGCCCTTCGCCGTGTTCCGCAGTGCCGAAGCTCCACGCCATCGTCCCGCCCAGCAGCAGCGCCAGGATGATGAAAAACGTCGTGGCTGCGGCAACCTTCCCGTCCAGCAGATGCGTAAAAAACTTGCCCTCGATCGTGCCGTTAATGCCCAACACCAGAAAAATAAATCCGCCCAGCGCCGCCGCGCGCATCGCAAAGGACCCCGCAAGGCTCCGCGCCAGTGGATACAGTCCCAGCACCAGCACTGCTCCGCTCAGCATCTGCCAAAACATCTGCGTCGCCATCGGCGTCGCATCCGCCGGGCTCACCGGCTGCAGATGCAAAACCTGCATCACGGCGCCTGTCGCCATCAGGGCAACCACAAACGCTGCCCAGCATGCCATCAACTTCCATGCGGTCTTCATCGTTCTTTCTCCGCCAGCCGGTCACGGGTCCGCCGCGCCCAGTCCAGTTGCGCCTCCATCCCTTCGATCCCGACTTGAAAGGCCAGGAGGCCAGTGTCCAAAGGCCTCTCGAAGCTGTCCCGCTCAAAGTCAGCTCTCAGCTCCGCAACATACGCGCCCAGCGCCATATCAAACTGCTCCAGAAACTGCAGCGTCGTAGAGCGTGGCACGTTCCCATCCATGAATGCAAACCGCAGCATCAACTCCGGCGACCGCCAGATCAGGTCATCCCGCGTCACCGGCCGCTCCAGCCAGCCCACCAGCGCCGTCCGGCCCTCCGCCGTCAGGCCGTACACGGTCCGGCCCCGCCGGTCCGCCTCGGCACCCGTCTGCTGAACCTCCACCGCAATCCACCCCCGCGCCTCCAGCCGCCGCAGCGCCGGATAAATCGACCCCGGGCTGTCGCTATAGTGCCGCATCGCCGTGTTGGCAAAAGTTTTACGCAGGTCATACCCTGACTGCGCCTGCTGCTGCAGCAGGCCAACCAGGGCGAACTCGAGCGTGGAATGCGTATGCATAGTACGATTCGTACTTTAGTACGAATCGTACTATCTGTCAAGTGTGAACTCACACGAACGACAGTTTCCCATGGATTTTTCGCTTGCAGCGGGTCCAGTCCAATTCTCAGGACTGCGAACAGCACTTAGGCGCCCGCAACCTCCGGCTCCTGGCCAAGCCAGCGCCGCCGCAGCCACAGCGCCACCTGTACCAGAAGAATCAGCGCCGGCACCTCCACCAGCGGCCCAATCACCGCCGCAAACGCTGCTCCCGAGTTCAGTCCGAAGACCGCCACCGCCACCGCAATCGCCAGCTCAAAGTTGTTGCTGGCCGCAGTGAACGACAGCGTCGCCGTCTTGGCATAATCGGCGCCCGCCTTTCGGCCCATCCAGAAGCTCACCAGGAACATCACCGCAAAGTAGATCACCAGCGGAATAGCAATGCGCAGCACGTCCAGCGGCAACTGCACAATCAGGTTGCCCTTCAGACTGAACATGACCACGATGGTTAACAGCAGCGCCACCAGCGTGAGCGGGCTGAGGATGTGCAGAAAGCGTTCCTGATACCACGCGCGCCCCTTGGC
This sequence comes from Occallatibacter sp., assembly GCA_035531055.1. Classification (GTDB taxonomy): domain Bacteria; phylum Acidobacteriota; class Terriglobia; order Terriglobales; family Acidobacteriaceae; genus Telmatobacter. The sequence goes on from DATKTQ010000322.1 coordinate 2,429, forward strand.
CCGCACCAGCACAAAGCGCGTGAGCATCCCAGCCAGAAACGGAATTCCCAGATACACAAACACGCTCTCCGCAATCTGGCTCATGCGGATATCCACAAGCACACCCTTCAGCCCGAGGAGCGGCGGCAGCACGGCCAGAAAGAACCATGCGTACACGCTGTAAAACAGCACCTGAAACACGCTGTTGAAGGCCACCAAGCCGGCGGCGTAGTCCGTGTCGCCACGCGCCAGTTCGTTCCACACAATCACCATGGCGATGCAGCGCGCGAGGCCGATGAGTATCAGCCCGGTGCGATACTCCGGGTACCCGCGCAGAAACACCACGGCCAGCGCAAACATCAGCAGCGGGCCGATCACCCAGTTCTGCACCAGCGAGAGGCCCAGCACGCGCTTGTTTCGGAACACATCTCCCAGCCGCTCATACTGCACCTTGGCCAGCGGCGGATACATCATCAGAATCAGGCCAATGGCGATGGGCAGGTTTGTGGTGCCGCTCTGGAACCGCTGCAGCATGGCCGGCACCGCAGGCACAAACCGGCCCAGCGCCACGCCCGCGCCCATGGCTAGAAAAATCCACAGCGTCAGGTAGCGATCCAGAAACGACAGCCGCGACGGGCGTGCCGACACGACGTCCGCGCAGCACACTTTCCGCTCGCTCATCCCAGCGGCTCCCTTCCGATTTCGCGCATCTGCCGCTCCAGCGCCATCCGGTCCAGTGTCTCAACGGGCAGCGAAAGGAACAACTGCACTCGGTTGCGAATCTGCTGCAGGGTCCGCGCAAATGCGGCACGCTTATCTTCGTCAGTACCCTGCACCGCAGCAGGGTCAGGAAATCCCCAGTGTGCTGTGACCGGCTTCCCCGGCCACAGCGGACACAGCTCACCCGCCGCCTTGTCGCACACGGTGATCACAAAATCCAGCTCCGGCGCGCCCGGCCGCGCAAACTCGTCCCAGCTCTTGCTGCGCAAGCTCTCCGTTGGATAGCCGAGAGCCTTCACCTGCTCAATGGCGAAGGGATTCACGCGGCCCGTGGGATGGCTGCCCGCGCTGAAGGCCTTGAATCGCTCCGCGCCCAGAGTATTGAACAGCGCCTCGCCCAGAATGCTGCGCGCCGAGTTCCCAGTGCACAGCACCAGCAGGTTGTAAACCTTCTGCATCGCCGCCTCCGGTCAGTTCCCGCAGCAGCCGGACCCGCAGCACGGCGCAGGCTTGGTGGCGCGCACAAACGCGCTCATCAGCGAGCCCGCGGCCTGCTTGGCAATCGCGTCCACATCCACGCCCGCCTCTTCCAACAATTTCCGTGCGTCCTCGACTTCATACACCCGCGTCGGCTCCACGCTCACGTCAATGAACCCCGCCGCCGCCAGCTTCGAGCGATACTCGCCCTCCTCCAGCGCACCCGCGATGCAGCCCACCCACAGCGCCATACTCCTGCGCACCGGCTCGGGCACGTCGCCGCGCGCCACCACGTCAGACACGGCGAAACGTCCGCCCGGCTTTAGCACACGAAAAGCCTCACGCAGCACGCGGCTCTTGTCTGTAGACAGGTTGATGACGCAGTTCGAAATCACCACGTCCACACTCGCATCGGGCAGCGGAATGTGTTCCATCTCGCCCTTGAGAAACTCGACATTCTCCACACCGGCCTGCCGCTGATTCTCCTTCGCCAGCGCCAGCATGTCATCCGTCATGTCCAGCCCGTAGGCTTTGCCTGTGGGCCCTACGCGCTTGGCTGAAAGCAGCACGTCAATGCCGCCGCCTGAGCCCAGATCCAGCACCGTCTGGCCCGGCTCCAGCGCAATCAGCGCCGTTGGATTTCCGCAGCCCAGCGAGGCCAGCACGGCATTGGCCGGCAGCCCGCGCTTCTC
>DATKTQ010000323.1:0-3517 GCA_035531055.1 Occallatibacter sp.
ACCTACGCCAAGCGGTGTCACTTGCTCGTGATCGCCAACAACAATCACCTGCTTCCCCATGTAAAGCGGTATCAGCGTGTCTTTTCGGCAAGTGTGCGTGACGCCGTAGAGCGCGGTTGGTAGTGTCGGAGGAGAAGCCCCACTAGGGCGAGGAGAACCGACATGGCCAAGGGTGCGGAAGTCGAGATACCTGTCGGCTTGCGGCGGGTTCATGGGAAGCTGGAGCGGTGGCGGAGTACGCGACCCGGCCGGTCGCCACTGCCGGAGGCGTTGTGGCGGGCAGCGGGCGAGGCGGCGCGAGAGCACGGCGTATTTCGCACCGGGCAGGTTTTGCATCTGGAGTACGGCAAGCTGAAGCGGGTCATGGAGGCTACGGCCAGGCCGCTCAGATCGCGAGCTGCCAGCGGGCCGGTATCGCACGCCTCCGGAAGAGCCGTAGCACACACCGACAACGAGAGGGTTCGAACGCGGACCGCGTTTGTGGAGCTGGCGCCGTTGGCGGCTGCGGGCGGAGATGAGTGCGTGCTGGAGTTGGAAGGCGCGCGGGGCAAGCTACGCCTGCGTCTGCGCGGCAGCGTGGCCGAGGATCTGGCCGGCCTGAGCCGCGCCTTATGGGAGGCCATCTCCTGATCCAGATCACGCCGCAGATGCGCATTCTGGTTGCCATCGAGGCGATCGACGGACGAAAGGGTATCGATTCGCTGGCGCAGTTGTGCCGCGAGAAGCTGCGCAGCGATCCTTTTTCCGGCTGCCTATTCATCTTTCGCAACCGCAGCGCCAAGGCCATTCGTATTCTTGCCTACGATGGGCAAGGATTTTGGCTGGCGACCAAGCGTTTATCGAAGGGACGCTTTCGGTGGTGGCCGACCAGCACGGAAGCCGCCAAGACCCTGCTCGCGCATCAGGCGCAGCTGCTGCTGGCTGCCGGCAACCCCGACACGGAAGTGGCGCCGTTGTGGCGGCGAGTGAACGAGTAAGTGCACATCAGGTAAAAAACACTTGCGTTCCACTTTTTACTCTGTCACACTGTTCGTCGATGGCAGACCAGTGGCGGTATCGGGGCCGGACGATCGGCGCGGAGGATGTGAACTTCATCCGCGAGCTGATCGCGCGGCATCCCGATCTGAGCCGGCGCAGGCTTTCGGTCAAGCTATGCGAGGCCTGGCAGTGGCGGCAAGCCAACGGCGCACTGCGCGACATGGTCTGCCGGGGATTGCTGCTGATGCTCCATCGCGCGGGCGCGATCGAGCTTCCCAAGGTGCGTCAAGTCTCTCCGAACCCGCTGGCGCGACGCGAGCCGCCGCCGGCGCTGCTGGTCGATCAGACGCCGATCGCAGACCCACTTCATCAGATTCAGCCGATCGAGATCGTGCAGGTGCGGCGCACGGCCGAGGAATCGCTGTTCAACAGTCTTATCGAGCATCATCATTATCTTGGCTACGAACAGCCGGTGGGCGAGCACCTGAAGTATCTGGCTTGGGCAAGCGGGCGGCCGATCGCATGTCTGGCGTGGAGTTCGGCGCCGCGCCATCTGGGCAGCCGCGACCGCTACATCGGCTGGAGCAGCGAGGTGCGGCGGGCCAACATCCGCTTCATCGCCTACAACACACGCTTCTTGATCCTGCCCTGGGTACAGGTGCCGCATCTGGCCTCGCATCTGTTGGGCCGTGTGGCCGCGCGGCTCAAGCGCGATTGGGAGCAGTTGTACAACCATCCGGTGTACTTCGCGGAGACATTCATCGACCCCAGCCGTTTTCGCGGCACCTGTTATCGCGCCGCTAACTGGAAGCTGCTGGGCGTGACCACCGGCCGCGGCAAGAACGACCACACCAATCGCCCCAACCGCTCCATCAAGGAAGTGCTTGGGGTTGCGCTCGATCCTCGCTTCCGCCAGTTACTCAGCCAGTTATGAAGAAGGCATCGCGCCAACGCATCGAGGTCAACGTGGATGAACTGGACCGCGTGCTCGATGAGGCGCGGCAGGCGCCGCTGAGCGAAGAAGACTACCGGACGCTGAAGACCACGATTCATGCGCTGATCGATCGACTGAGGCCCAACTCGCCGCGCTCGGAGAAGATGAGCGCGCTGTTCGATGAGCCACAGCCTCCGGCGCCGCAGTCTGAACCAGCAGGGACGAAGCCGGCCAAGCCCGCCGGCCATGGCCGCAACGGCGCGGAGGCCTTCAGTGGCGCGCGCCAGGTGAAGATCGCGCACAAGAAGCTCAACCATGGCGATCGCTGCCCGGAGTGCGGCCGGGGCCACGTCTACGAGCAGAAGAAGCCGCGGGTGCTGGTACGCATCGTGGGCCAGGCGCCGGTAGCGGCCACCGTATACTCGCTCGAGCAGTTGCGCTGTAATGCCTGCGGACAGATCTACACCGCCCAGGCGCCCGAAGGTGTGGGTGAAGAGAAGTATGACGCGACGGCCGCGGCCATGATCGCACAGATGAAGTACGGCTCGGGCGTGCCCTTCCATCGCCTGGAGCGGCTGGAACAAAACCTGGGTATTCCGCTGCCCGCGGCCACGCAGTGGGAGATCGCAAAAGGGGCTGCGGAGAAGGCCCGCCCGGCCCATGAGGAGTTGATTCGCCAGGCGGCGCAGGGCGAAGTACTGCATAACGACGACACCAGCATGCGTGTCCTGCATCTGGCCCGTGCGCCGGACGACGAGCGCACCGGCGTATTTACCTCCGGCGTCGTCTCCATCGCCGAAGGACGCCGCATCGCGCTCTTCTTCACTGGCCGTCAGCATGCCGGCGAGAACATCGCCGACGTGCTCAAGCGGCGCTCGGCCGAGTTACCCGCGCCCGTGCAAATGTGCGACGCTTCGTCGTCGAACACCTCGGCGTATCCGGAAGGCGTCAAGGTGCTGCTGGCCAACTGCCTGGCGCACGGCCGCAGGCAGTTCGTGGAGGTCATGGCGAACTTCCCCAGCGAATGCCGCCTGGTACTGGAGAAGCTGGGCAGTGTTTACCATAACGACGCGCTGGCGCGGCGTGGCAAGATGCCGGCCGGCGAGCGGTTGCGCTTCCATCAGCAACAGAGCGGACCGATCATGGAAGCGTTGCACGCATGGATGAAGGCACAGCTCGATGAGCATCTCACTGAGCCTAACTCGGGCCTGGGGCAAGCCATCCAGTACATGCTCCGCCACTGGAGTGCGCTGACGCTGTTTCTACGTCAGCCGGGCGCTCCACTGGATAACACGCTCGTCGAACGGGCTCTGAAAAAGGCGATCTTGCACAGGAAAAACGCGCTCTACTATAAGACCGAAAACGGCGCCCACGTCGGCGACCTGTTCATGAGCCTGATCCATACCTGCGAGTTAAACGGCATCCCCTCGCTTGGCTATCTGATCGCCTTGCAGAAATACGCCCGCAATGTGGCCGAGCAGCCGGCCGCCTGGATGCCGTGGAACTATCGCGACACCATGACGCAAGCCGCCGAGTTATGATGAAACCCATCTGGCCGAAAAGGATACTCTGCGGCCATCATCAGGGAGCATCGTGAAGTGCCCG
>DATKTQ010000324.1:0-5806 GCA_035531055.1 Occallatibacter sp.
CGGGTTTCCCTGGTCCCGCCTTTGGGACCAGGGAAACCACAAACCTCAACAGGCCCGCAAAAAATCTCCGCACCCTTTGCCGATTAATTCCCCAAATCCGTCACACTGGAAATAGCCAGACCCACAGCCCCGCCACCAGACCGGCTGACAACCAACGACTGAGAAGACCCCTCCACGCCACCAACCATCCGGGAGCCGCAATGCGCAGCCAGCGGCTGTGATCCTGTGCAGCACAGTCCAAAACCCTCATTTTCGGCTGTGAAACTGTGAAGCTGTGCCGCCGCGTTGGCGGGTGGCCCAGGTGTCTGCCTGAGCGAAACCGAAAGGCGCCTCGCCGTGTGCCCCAGGTCCCGCTTTTGAGACATGAGAAACCACCGTCCCCATCCCGACGCTGACTCGCCCCTGCACCCACCCCAGCATGTCGCCTGCCACGGCGTCCAGAAGTATCGCTTTGCCCGCCACCCTCCCGCCCTCACCATCCTGTGTGACCTGCGCCACGGAATTCCCCTTCCGGCTCTGCTATCGTCCGTCCGCTTCCCACCAACGCTTTCTGCACGCATGTGCGGGGAGGGATCTATGCGCAAGTCCAACATCTCCTTCATCCTCGCTTCCGGAGCGCTCGCAGTTGCTCTTTGCCCAATCACACTCATGGCGCAGGATGAGCAGCCCCAACAACCCCAGGAAGCCCAACCGGCACAAGCTCAGCCAGTCCCGGCGCCCGCAGCCGAACAACCCAAACCGGAAAGTCGCGTCCTCTGGATCGCCAAGTATGAAACCGACGCCAAGGCGGCCGCCGCCGTCGCGTCCATTCAGGCCTCCACCGCAAACACCCTCAAGTACAGCAACCTCTTTGAGTCCGTCAAGACCTTCGAAACCGACGCCACTCAACCCGAGGGCACATGGACCCTCACCGCAAAGGAACTCGACTTTAGCGGCGGCAGCGCCGCCAAGCGCGCGCTCGTCGGCTTCGGCTCCGGCCGGTCAAAGATCACCATGGAGTACACCCTCTACGACGCCTCCAAAAAAGTGGTTTGGACCAAGAAGATCACCACCAAGGCAAACTTCTGGGGTGCCGCCGCTCTTGGCGCCGGACAGGATCAGGGCAAGGCCATGGATGAACAGGGTCAAAAGCTCGCTGACGCTCTCGCCAATTTCTTCGCCCCTCCCGCGAACAAATCCAGGTAGCCGCGCGCAGCCTCCGCTCGTCCTTCGCTCCATCGCCAGGGGCCTTGCGCCCCCGTCGCTCCACGCCTGCCGCCAAAACTTGGGTGGGTGGCCTACTCATCCCCTTCGGGTGCCCCAGGCCTCGATTCTGAGACCTGAGAATCCACCAACCCCGCCCGCCAACACGTATAAAGTATCTCCATGCCGACCAAGCTCTCTACCGGCGTGGTCCACACCGTGCCGCCCGACTTGCGCGCAGCCCTCCTCGCCGACCCCGACGCGCGCGCCAGGTGGGAGGACATCACGCCCCTCGCCCGCAATGAGTGGATCTGTTGGGTGCAGTCTGTCAAGAAGCCGGAAACCCGCCGTCAGCATGTCGAGCGCGTCTGCTCTCAGTTGAAGGAAGGCGACCGCCGTCCCTGTTGCTGGCCCGGCTGCCCGCATCGCTGACTTGCTGACCCGCTAACTTGCTAACTCACTGCCTCACCCGAAATGCCGCGCCCACGCCTGCACCCAGCCCAGCGTCGTCGCATGCCACGGAGCCCAGAAGAACAGCATCGCCACACCATACATCGCCGCCAGCATCCCCACGCCGCCGATCACCGCTTGCTGCATCAGCCTCCCGCGCCACCAGTCCCAACCCAGCATCAGCCCCACCAGCAGCACATTGCCGTAAAACGACAGCCAGAAAAACCCAAACGGCGTCGAGGGGTGCCAGGTCAGCACGTTCGTGGAGATCCGCGCAAATCCCGGATCGGCCAGCGACACCGTCGCCAGAATCATCAGCCGCTTGTGCGCCGCCGGATTTTTCCGCATCGTCAGCCCCCACCCCAGCAGCGCCAGAAAGCCCACCAGGTCCACCAGATTCACCGCCAGAAACTGCGGAGGAAGGAGCGGACGCGGGAAAGGAGGATGGAGAAGCTTTTGCACATTCAGCGCCATCCAGGACATCACAGCCCACGGCCCCACCACCGCCATCACACCCGCCCAGCCCACCGCAAACCAGCCCATCTTCATGTGCCAGCCCACGCGGTTCTTCATCACCAGTGTCACCTGCGCGGTCACAATCAGCATCCAAACCGCAAACACCGCCGCATGCACATGCAGAATCAGCGGGGCCGGTGGGCTCTGATGCAGATATGCGGGAAAGTCCAGGCCGAAGCCGCCAATCATCCCAACCCAGATCACACCCAGCCACACCGCAAATGCTGTCCGATCCTCGCGCGGGCTCCAGGTTCCGCGCGTATGCAGCACGCCTCTCCGCTCCTGAACTGTAGACGCAGTTGCCATATCGACCTCTCCGTGGCCCGTGCCTGTTCCTGCTGGGCCCGTTGTTTCTGGAATTGGTTTTCGTCCCTTGAATGGAAGAAACCATCGCAGGTGCCTGAGCCAAAGTCAAATAGAATCTGTCCCCAACCCTGCTCTTCCCGTGCTCCAGGCAATGCCCTCACCGCCTGCCGGCCAACCGTAATCCCAGTTCCCCCATCCTCGTCGGCCGCTGTCAACCCCTCCGCTCCGCGTCTTCCCCGCAAACCACTCATTCCAATTGCCAAAGCTCCCGCGCTGCTTTGCAGATCATTCCTCCGCCCCGGCGCACAATGGAAGCATGCCGCCCTCTGCGTCACAAACCCCTGTTCCCTGATCTCTGTTCTCTGAATGCCGAAAGCTGGCTCCGCGCAGCAGAGCCTACCCCCCACCCCCCTATGTTTATTTCCAGTTTTCCACAGACATTTTGCCGATGAATTCGCGTCTGTCTTTCCTTCGCCTCTTCCGCCCGGCTCACGCCCACGGCGGCACATCCTCGCCTTCTGTGACGTGCGTTACATCCCCGCCGCGCCTCCGGTGCTAACGTGGGTGCCCTCAAGGGAGGGTTTTTCCCATGCTTGGCAACTGCCCCAAATGCGACGCACATCTTGAGCCGGCCTGGAGCTTCTGCCCCGCCTGCAGCACGCCCATCCCGCACACCCCGCCGGCCGCGCCTCCGGCGGAACCCACTCCGGTCCGCGCTGCCTTTTCCGGTCTGCTCATCGGCTTCATCGTGGCCCCGGTCTTGGTCATCGTCGGCGCCATGCTCTGCCTCACCGGCCTCGGCGCTCTGGTCGGCATCCCCATGATTATCGGCGGCATCCTCGCACCGATCGTCGGCCCCATGATTGGCTTCCGCTCGCTCCGCGGCAACTGCCCCTGGTGCGGCGTCACGGTCAGCAGCATTCAAAGCGACCAAAGTTTCGCCTGCGATGCCTGTCACCACCGCATCGTCATCCGCGACCACAAGTACGTCGCCGTCGCCTGACCGCCAACCCGCCCGCGCCGCCCGCACTGCGGATCGGGCTCATCCTCATGCGAGGGTATGGCCATGTCTCAATACCTCTTTCGCTGTCTGGAATGCAAAAACGAGTTCACCCGGACCCTTCACGTCGCCGAACTCGAGAAAACCGACGTCACCTGCCCCCACTGCGGCAGCCAAAAGGTCCAGCAGCTGGTTGCTGCCTTTTCTGCCGTCACCAGCCACAAAAGCTGACCAGCCCGCCATGACAATTCCGTCATAGTCGGCCCGCGCCCTCATGCGCTCATACTCCCCGTCGATAACCTGTGTGGAGGTATTCGTACATGAGTTTGTCACCTATCAGTCTTTCCGGAACCTCACCCGCCGCCGCCGCCGCTCCGGCCCCGGCTGCCGCACCCACCCAGGGCTCGTCTTCGCCCGCAACCCTCAAGCCCGATGCCGTCAGCCTCAGCACAGCCGGCCGCGCGGCCGCTGCCGGAGGCCATGACGGCGACGGCGACGGCCACTAACCCTCAACCCCAGGCAGGCGGCCGCGCACGCTGCGGTCGCCCGTCAGCGCCGGGAAAAGTCGCTCTCAACCCTTCCCATCCTCACCACGGGGATATCCTCCACGGGATTATCCGCAACAGGGGTATCATGGAAGCGCGCCAAAGTTCGCCTCGAACGGAGCCTCGTCCATGAGCAAGAACCCCTCGTCCCATCCGCGCCAGCAAGGCCGCCGCGACTTTCTCAAGGCCGGCGGAGCCGTCACCGCCGCGCTGCTCACCCCGTCCGCCTTCGCCGTCACGCCCAACAAGTCCCTGCCCGGCCTGCCCTTCAACCCGCGCACCGTCGAGGCCATGCCTACCCGCAACCTGGGCAAAACCGGCTACAAAGTCGGCATCTTTTCCCTCGGCGGCCAGGCCGCGCTGGAAAAAGGCAACAACTTCGACGTCGCCGTTCCCATCATCGAGCGCGCCCTCGACCTCGGCGTCAATTACCTTGACACCTCCTCCATCTACGGAGGCCCCGAGCGCTGGAGCGAGCAGTATTACGGCCGGGTCATGGCGCACCGCCGCAGCGAAGCCTTCCTCGCCACCAAAACCAAGGAGCGCACCCGCGACGGCTCCATGCGCATGATCGAAAAGTCGCTCCAACTTCTCCAAACCGACCACGTCGATCTCTGGCAGCTCCACGACATCGGCACCATGACCGACATCAACGACGTCTTCGCCAAGGGCGGCGCCATGGAAGCCCTCCTCGAAATGCAGCAGCAGAAGGTCGTCCGCTACCTCGGCCTCACCGGCCACTACCGCCCCGACGCGCTCATCGAAGGCATCCGCCGCCACCCGTTTGACGCCGTACTCATGGCCATGAACGCCGCCGACCCGCACCACTACAGCTTCAACGCCGAGCTCCTCCCGCTCGCCGTCGAAAAACAGATGGGCATCATCGGCATGAAGATTCCCGGCCGCGGCCGCATCCTTTCCACGTGGACTCCGCAGCCCATCGAAGTCCAGAAGCACATGTGGGAAGGCATGGTTCTCGCGCCCACACCCGGCACGCTCACCATGCGCGAAGCCATGTATTACACCCTCTCGCGCCCCGTCAGCACCGTCATCATCGGTTGCGACACCATCGCCCAGCTCGAGGAGAACGTCCACCTCGCGCGCCAGTTCACCCCGCTCAACGAAAGCCAGCAGCAATCCCTCGTCGCCCGCGCCGAGCCCGTCGCCAAGCCCTCGCTCTTCTTCCGCTTCTACGACCGGCCATAACCTCGCACGCGCCAGGCGTTCAGGTCGCCCACTTTGCCGCGCTCTCTGCGGACAAGGGTGGGTTCGCAAGAAATCTTCGCCCACTTTGCCGACTTTTTCGCCCGCTTCCCTACAATAGAAATAGAAATCAAAAAGGGAACTCCGCGGAGTTCCTTTCCTTGCGTCGGGCAGACACAGGTACCCCACCCCTATTTGAAATTTGCAGTTTTCCACAGCGGTTTTGCCGACAATTACGAAGCTCCGTTTGCCGCGTCTTCGCTTTTTGCGAAGTGCTGGCCGCATTGGCCCACGCAATCGCCGTCACACTTCCAGATACAGCCGGTAGTGCTCCTTCTCAATCGCCGCACCACTCCGCAACCTACCCGATCTGGCTCACCTTCACCGCCAGCGACGCAAAGTCCACCGTGCCCAGCCCTCGGCTCTGCGCCATCGCAAGATACGGCAGCTTCTCCGCGTCCAGGTCCCAGTACGCCTTTGCCACCCACGCATCCAGCGCCACCGGATCCGTCCCCGCCACCACCGTCTTCTTCAGCTCCACGTCCTCCAGGTTCCCGCCCGTCGGCCCGTTCCGCACCAGAATCCGATAGCAGTCCATGATCGT
>DATKTQ010000325.1:0-2345 GCA_035531055.1 Occallatibacter sp.
TGTCGGGCATGACCAGGCCGGACAACTGACGGAGGCGGTGAGCCGTAATCCACATGCGGTGCTGTTGTTGGATGAAATTGAGAAGGCGCACCCGGATATCTTTAATGTGCTCCTGCAAGTGATGGATCACGGCAAGCTGACGGATGCCGGCGGCCGCACGGTGGACTTCCGCAATGTGGTGCTGATCATGACCACCAATGCGGGCGCCGAGTCACGCGGCAAAGCGAATATTGGTTTCATGAATGCCCCCCAGAGTGATGGCGGACAGGAAATGGAGACTATCCGCCGGGTCTTCGCACCGGAGTTCCGCAATCGCCTGGATGCCGTCGTACCCTTCACACCGCTCTCTAAGGAGACGGTGCTGCATGTGGTGGACAAGTTCGTCATGGAGCTGGACGAGCAATTGCTGCAAAAGGGCTATAGCCTGGAAATCAGCGCTGAACTACGGCAATGGCTGGCGGACAAGGGCTACGACCCGCAGATGGGCGCACGGCCGATGACGCGGATTATTCAGGAGCACCTGAAGAAACCGCTGGCGGAGCATATCCTCTTCGGCGACCTGCCCAAGGGCACGCGGATTACAGCGCGGCTGGAGGATGGCGAGGTAAAACTGGAAATACCGGAGCCGGTGCATCAAGACTGACGGACGGATAAGGCATCATAACATTTGACAATACCTATGCGCGCGAGTTGGAGGGTTTTTACGCTCCCTGGCAAGCGGCCACGGCACCAGCACCCCGACTGCTGCTGTTGAACCAGGCACTGGCGGAGGAGCTGGGGCTCGACAGTGCCGTGCTGGACCGCGATCTGGGTGCCGCCATTTTTTCAGGAAATCAGGTCCCGGAAGGCGCGCTGCCTCTGGCCCAGGCCTATGCCGGTCATCAGTTCGGCCATTTCTCTCCGCAACTGGGCGACGGTCGCGCCCTTCTGCTCGGCGAACTGATCGACCGCCACGGCCGGCGCCGGGATATGCAACTCAAGGGCTCTGGTCGCACGCCCTTTTCGCGGGGCGGCGATGGCAAGGCGGCACTGGGGCCGGTGCTGCGCGAATATGTCATCGGCGAAGCCATGCATGCGCTGGGCATACCCACGACCCGTGCGCTGGCCGCCGTCACGACAGGGGAAACCGTCCGTCGGGAAACATCGCTCCCCGGCGCCATCCTCACCCGCATCGCCGCCAGCCATATTCGCGTCGGCACTTTTCAGTTCTTTGCCGCACGCAACGAAAGCGCCAGGGTCAAACAGTTGGCCGACTACACTATCGCGCGCCACTACCCCGCCTTGAAAGAGACCGATAATCCCTATCTCAGCCTCCTTGCTGCGGTGTCCGCCACGCAGGCTGCGCTCATCGCACGCTGGATGCTGGTCGGTTTCATTCACGGTGTAATGAACACGGACAACATGAGCATCGCCGGCGAAACCATCGACTATGGCCCCTGCGCCTTCATGGACCGCTATGATCCTGACACGGTTTTCAGCTCCATCGACGCGCAGGGCCGCTATGCCTACGCCCACCAGCCGTTGATCGCACAATGGAACCTCACGCGCTTCGCCGAAACGCTGATTGACCTGGTTCACCCCGACGCCGATGAGGCCGTGCGCCTGCTGACCGAACAGATCAACGAGTTTCCCAGGCTCTACACCGGCCACTGGCTGGACGGTATGCGCGTCAGGATGGGTCTGGCCACGGCAGAGGACGGCGATCTCGCGCTGGCGCAGGCTCTCCTGTCCGCCATGGAAGGCCAGAATGCCGACTACACACAGGTCTTCCGCGGTTTATCCGCGGCGGTGCGCGGTGATCCGGCGCAGGTCCGCGCCCACTTTGCTAACCCGGCGCCGTTTGATCTCTGGTTGGTGCAATGGCAGGCCCGGCTGGCGCGCGAAAACACTACCGCGGAGGCCCGCGCCGCAGCCATGGATCAGGTCAATCCGCTCTACATACCCCGCAACCACAAAGTCGAGGAAGCCCTGGCCGCCGCTACGCAGGACCAGGATTTCACCCTGTTTAAAGCGCTGCTCGCGGTGCTGGAACAACCCTTCGCGGAACGTCCGGGACTGGAGAGCTATACTTTGCCTGCTCCCGAGAGTTTTGGTCCGTTTAAGACCTTTTGCGGGACATAGCGCGCGTCGCACAAGCAGCCACAGCGAGCCATGCACAGGGTCATCGCTCCGGACTCATTCCAGAAAAGTCTCAGCGCCATGAAGGTGGCGCTGCAGATGGCAACGCACTCCTGAATGCCATGTTAACGGCCATGCGCAAGCACCTCGGCCACGCGCACCTGAAGCACCGGAATGAGTTCTTCCTCGAACCACGGATTGCGCTTCAGCCACAGATTATTACGCGG
>DATKTQ010000326.1:0-6242 GCA_035531055.1 Occallatibacter sp.
CTTTGCAGCCTGCATCAGCCTTCCCGCCGTCGCGCAGAGCACCCTTCCCACCGTATCCCCCGCGGACCGCGCCGAAGCTGTCGCCATCTTCAAACAACTCATTGAAATCAACACCACAGACACGCCCCTGGGCAACGTCACCACCGCCACCAAGGCCATGGAGAAGCGTTTCCTCGACGCCGGCTTCCCCGCCGCGGACGTGCAACTGATCGGCCCCAACCCGCGCAAAATGAATCTGGTCGTCCGTTACCGCGCCGCCGGCACGCCCACGCTCAAGCCGGTGCTCTTCCTCTGCCACGTGGACGTGGTCCAGGCCCTGCGCTCGGACTGGCACACGGATCCCTTCCAGTTCATTGAGAAGGATGGCTACTGGTACGGCCGCGGCACGCAGGACATGAAGGATTCTGACGCCGCGCTCGTCTCCACCTTCCTCCGCCTCCACCGCGAGGGATACAAGCCCAAACGCGATCTCATCCTTGCCCTCACCGCCGACGAAGAAGGCGGAAAGTTCAACGGCGCACACTGGCTGGTGCAGAATCACCGCGACCTCGTCGATGCCGCCTTCGTCATCAACCCAGACGCCGGCGGCGTGGAACTCAAGGACGGTCGTGCCGTCATCGCCGCTGTTGAGGCCACTGAGAAGGTCTACGCCGACTTCCAGCTCACCACCCACGACCGCGGCGGACACAGCTCCATTCCCCGGCCAGACAATGCCATCTACGAGCTCACCACTGCGCTCAATAAGCTGGCCGCCTACTCCTTCCCGTTTGAGTTGAATGCCGTCACGCGGACCTACTTCTCCAATCTCGCAGACCGCGAAACCGGACAAACCGCCGCGGACATGCGCGCCATTCTTCAGGCCCCGCCGGACATGGCCGCCGCCGCGCGCCTCAGTCAGGAACCCAGCTTCAACTCCAACTTCCGCACCACCTGCGTCGCCACGCGCCTTTTCGGCGGAGACGCCAACAACGCTCTGCCCCAGTTCGCCCAGGCCATCGTCAACTGCCGCATCTTCCCCGGCCACTCGCCGGAGCAGATTCGTCAGCAGCTCATCGCGCTCTTCGGCGATCCCAAGCTGGATGTCAAGTACCAGTCCGATGCCGGCGTCGTCTCTGACACTGCGCCCGACCGCAAGGCCATGACGCCTCCACCGCCCATCAAGGCCGTTTTTGTTCCGCTCACCCGCATCACCCAGGAAATCTGGCCCGGACTGCCCGTCACGCCCATCATGGAGGATGGCGCTACTGACTCCATCTACTTCGCCCAGGCCGGCATTCCCAGCTACGGCTATTCGGCCATCGCGCTCGAACTCAACGATGTCCGCGCCCACGGCCAGGATGAGCGCCTTCCCATTGACTCCTACTGGAAATCGATCGACTTCTTCTACTCGTTCGCCAAAGCACTCGGCAATGAGTAGGGAGGGAAAATGCCTTTGCGCAGCGGGAGGAGTATGAAGAAATTCACGAAATTGCACTTTGTGTTTACCGTCTTCATGCTCCTTCTTCTCATCCCAGCCAGCATTTACGCGCACATCCGCTCTGACAATCCCACCAGCGACATCATTTTCATGCTGGGGTGGATCATTCAGTCCGCTGCGTGGGCCGCGGTGCTTTATCAGCTAGGTATGCCCGGCTCATGGCAATCGCTCTTTAAGGGCTGGAAACGCTTCCTCATCACTCTTTTGATTCCTCTCATCATTCTTCCTACCTTCGGCGCTGGCCTTCAGGGGTGGCTGCTCTGTTTTGTCGCCGTCGTTATCGCCGAGTTTCACTTCCGCGGCGCGCGATGGCGTGCGGCACTCAGCGCACTCATTCCATGGATTTATCTCACCTTCTCGCTCCAAATCATGCTCGCCTGGAACGCCGACATCGTCTCCGTAAGGCACTTCAACCTTTATGACACATTCTTCCAGCACCTCGATTGGACGCTCTTTCACATCTCCGTGCAGCACCTTGCCCTCTCGGTCCCAGGCCTTTACCTGCCCGCCGAGGCAATCTACTACGCCATGCCCGGCGCGATGGGCGCGGCCATGCTCTTCCTCTGTCTCGCCGGTGATCGCGAAGCCGCGTGGGATTTCGCTGGTTCCATCGCCGTCGCGTACTACATTTCGCTCATTCTCTTTTTCATGTTTCCCGCCAAAGGCCCATACACGCTCGGCCCCAAGCATCTGCCCGCGTACTTGCTCACTGCGTCCGTCCAGCACGCTTTGGAGTCCAACGCGCGCACCCTCTATCACCATTCAGCGTGGACCGCATCCGCCTACGGCTACTTTATTTCCTTTCCTTCCATGCACATCGTGCAGCCGTTGCTGGCTGGGTGGTATCTGCGCCGTTGGAAGCGCGTCTCTGGCCTCGTCTTCGTCTATTGCGCGTTGCTCGTGGCTTCGATATTGATTCTCGAATGGCACTACGTGGTCGACCTCGTCGGAGGCATCCTCGTCGCCATCGTCGCCGCATGGCTCGCGCCGATCTCTCTTGGCAGGGTTTTCCGTTCAACTCGCCCGCGTGCCATTGAGGCCGAATCCGCGCAGCCCCTGGGAAACTGAGTCCGGAGTCAACCGCGCTTCGCCTGGCCCGGAGCCGCAGCATCCTCACGTGCTTCCGGGCGTCCCACCGGGCACTGCCGCGCTGTGTCCTGCAACGGAAGGCGAATGAGCCGCCTCCGCCCGCCGGCCCGTGCAACTGCTAAACTGTCCTTGCATGATCCTCCCGTTTGTCCGCAAAATTTTTGCGGATCTGGAGCACTCCCCCGCATTCGAGCGCGTTCGCAGGCACCTCAGCCTGGGGGCGGGTCGTCGGCGTGTGTCCGGGCTCACCTCCACCGCGCGTTCGCTGTATCTCCCGCTGCTGGCCCGCGCCGCTCGGCAGCCCGTCATCGTCCTCGTCGCAGATAACAAGGCTGCGGAAGCTCTGGAATCCGCGCTGCGTTCCGGCTGCGAGCTCACCGGAGCCATCGAGCCCGCCCGCGTCGTCCGTCTCCCCGCGCAGGACGTGCTGCCGTTTGAGAATCTCTCTCCCCACCCCGACGTGCAGGAGCAGCGCGCCGCCGCCCTCTGGAAGCTCGCCACCGGCGCCGTCTCCATCCTCATCGCGCCCGTCGAGGCCGCCGCGCTCCGCCTCTTTCCCCGCGATTACTACGCCAGCCTCGCCGTCACCGTACGCCGCACTGAGGAGGTTGACATCGAAGTGCTCACCGCGCACCTCGCCAGCGTCGGTTACACGCGCATGGACCTGGTCGAAATGCCCGGCCAGTTCACCCGCCGCGGCGGCATCCTGGACATCTATTCGCCCGAAGCCGACCGTCCCGTCCGCATCGAATTCTTCGGCGACGAAATCGAAACCATCCGCAAGTTCGACCCCGAAACCCAGCGTTCCCAGGCCGGCCTCGATGAGGCCCTGCTTCTGCCGCTCACGGAAACTCCAGTAACGGAGCACCTGCTGGCCGCCGTCCATGCGCGCCTCAGCCGCCAGCGCGTCGAGGGCGAGGATGAAGAGTTCGCCGCCGAGGCCGCAGCGGCCGGCGGCGTCAGCGTCTTTCCCGGCTGGGAGTTCTTCAGTTGCGTCGCCGGCGCGGAAAGCCATCTGCTCCAGCTCATCCCCCGCTGCATGCTTTTCGTGGAAGAGCCGGCCATGGTCCGCAACCAGATGGACCGCTGGTGGAACAAGGTCGAGCAGCGCCATGAGCGCTCCGGCATAGGCTCGCTCATCCGCCCTGAGGATATTTACCTCCGCCCGGAAATCCTTCAGGGTCTGCTCGACTCCCATCCCGGCCTCGACCTCGATCAGCTCGGCGCTGTCGATATCCTCGACGAGGACAACACCCTCGGCGAGATCGAGCTCCCCTCGCGCCCCACGCTCCGCTTCCACGGCTCCATCCCCGCACTCACAGAGCAGTTGCGCAACCTCATCGCCGCCGGCCAGCGCATCGTGCTCGCCGCGCCCACCCAGGGCGACGTGGAGCGCATGGCCACTGTGCTCCGCGAGTACCAGATCCCCTACCGCTTCGGCAGCCGCCCAGACCACGCCAGCAGCGAAACCATGCTCGAGGAAGCCAGCTATCTCGCCAGCGATTTCCACGCGCCCGTCATCGTGCGCACCCGGCTCGCCGCAGGCGTCAGCTTCCCTGAGTCTAACCTCGTCGTCTTCGGTGCCAATGACCTCTCCGACGAGGCAGACGTGCTGGCCCGGCCTGAGCCCCGCCGCTCCAAAACCGCCGCCTTCGTCTCCGATTTCCGCGACCTCGCCGTCGGCGATTACGTCGTCCACGTCGAGCATGGCATCGCGCAATATCAGGGCCTCAAGGAGATCGTGCAGGACGGCCTCTCCATCGAATTCATGATCCTCGAATTCGCCGAGCAGGCCCGCCTCTACGTTCCGCTTACCCGCCTCGACCTCATTCAGAAGTATCGCTCCACCGATGCCGGCCCCGCGCCTGTCCTCAGCAAGCTCGGCTCCCAGCAGTGGACCAAAACCAAGGCCCGCGTGCGCAAGGCCATGCAGGACATGGCCGGCGAACTGCTCAAGCTCTACGCCGAGCGCCACACCGCGCAGGGAACCGCCTTCTCCAAAGACAACGAATTTCAGCGCGAGTTCGAGGACTCTTTCGACTACCGCGAAACCGACGATCAGCTCTCTGCCATTCGCGCCATCAAGTACGACATGGAATCCACCACGCCCATGGATCGCCTGCTCTGCGGCGACGTGGGCTACGGCAAAACGGAAGTGGCCATGCGCGCCGCCTTCAAGGCCGTGCAGGATGGCAAGCAGGTCGCCGTGCTGACTCCCACCACCGTGCTCAGCTTTCAGCACTTTGAGACCTTCAAGCGCCGCTTCGCACAGTTCCCCATCAACATCGAAATGATCTCCCGCTTCCGCACCGCAAAGGAGCAGAAGATCATTGTCGAACGCGTCGAGCACGGCAAGGTCGACATCCTCATCGGCACCCATCGCCTGCTTTCGAAAGACATCAAGTTCCAGGACCTCGGCCTGCTCGTCGTCGACGAAGAGCAGCGCTTCGGCGTGCGCCACAAGGAGCGCCTCAAGCAGCTCCGCAAGGAAATCGACGTGCTCGCCATGAGCGCCACGCCCATCCCTCGCACCCTCCACATGTCCCTCGTCGGCCTGCGAGACATGAGCATCATTGAAACTCCGCCCAAAGACCGCATGGCCATCCAGACCGTCGTCGCCAAGTTCGATGAGAAGCTCATGCGCTCCGCCGTGGAGCTCGAGCTCGAGCGCGGCGGCCAGGTTTACTTCGTCCACAATCGCGTCGAATCCATTTATGAAATCGCCGCGCGCATTCAGGAGCTGGTTCCCGCCGCGAGGGTCGCCGTAGGCCACGGGCAAATGGGCGAGAGCGATCTGGAAAAGGTCATGCTCGGCTTCATGCACCATCAGTTCGACGTGCTCGTCGCCACCACCATCATTGAGAACGGCCTCGATATCCCCCTCGCCAACACCATCCTCATCAACCGCGCAGACCGCCACGGCCTCAGCGAGCTTTACCAGCTCCGCGGCCGCGTCGGCCGGTCCAATCGCCGCGCCTACGCCTATCTGCTCATCCCGCCCGAGCAGGAACTCAGCCAGATCGCGCGCCGCCGACTCGCCGCGCTCAAGGAGTTCAGCGACCTCGGCGCAGGTTTTAAGATCGCCGCGCTCGACCTCGAACTCCGAGGCGCCGGAAACATGCTCGGTGGCGAGCAGAGCGGCCACATCGAGGCCGTCGGCTTTGAACTCTACACGTCGATGCTTGAAGCCGCCGTGAAGGAGATGAAGGGCGAAAGCAGGGATGAGCGGCCCGCCGTGCAACTCAACCTCGGCATCGCTCTCCGGATCGACGAGAGCTATGTGCCCGAGGAAAACCAGCGCCTCCGCCTCTACAAAAAGATCGCTGGCTCGTCGTCGGAGCAGGAGCTCGCCGAACTGCGCGCGGAAATGCAAGATCGCTACGGCCCGCTGCCGGACTCCACCGTGTTCCTGCTGGAGGCGGCCGACCTGCGCCTCGAGTGCGAGCGTCTGGGCATCGCGCAGATGGATCGCAAGCGCGCCGAGCTGCATATCCGCTTCACTGAGAATGCCCGCGTCGATCCCCAGCAGCTCATGCGCCTCGTCGCGCGCAACGCCAAACGCGGCGCGCAATTCACGCCGCAGGGTGTTCTCAAGTATCCTTTGGCTGCCGCGCGGTCGGATGAAGTCCTGCTTGAAATCCGCGAGCTGCTCGGCAAACTCGCCCCGCAGCCCGTC
>DATKTQ010000327.1:0-3834 GCA_035531055.1 Occallatibacter sp.
TGCCTGAGGCAGGGCAGCCTGCAACGCCACAAGCCAAAGACCCAAAGTCAGCACGCAACGCTGGTTTCTTTTCATGTCATCTCCGCTGAGCCGGATCGGGCCCTAGTTCTTGCCGGGGAAACCGATGAACTTGCCGACCCACTGGATAAAGTACTTCATGTTGGGCGCGTCGGTGTGTCCGCCGTCGTCCTGTCGCCAGGCCAGCTTGCCGCCCAGCAGCCCATCATTCACGGCGGGCATCTTCGCTGTGTGATAGTTGAGGTCGGTTGTGCTCAATCCGGGCGCACCCAGCAGGGTCCACACCGGGCTGGCCGCCACAGTGGCCAGCCAGCTTCCTTGGTGGTCCAGCCAGTGCGCATCGCCTTTTTCCGGAATTCCATAGCTGATAAACGTGAGCCGGGGAGCGCACAGCGCAATCAGCTCATTGGAATCCACGGGAATCTCGCCGGGGTTTCTGCTGCCGAAGCTGGCTTTGGACGCGCCATACTTCAGGAAGTTGCCGGCCATCCAGTAATACTCGCCACCCGTCAGGCTTTCCACGGCCTCGCCAAAGTTGCGCCGCAGCAGCGTGGCGCCGCCCTTGCCAGAGGAGCCCACCAGCACCATGGCGAATCGCTGGTCAAAGGCCATAGCGATGAGCGCCGCCTTGCCGTAGCGCGACACTCCCTCGATGCCCACGTGCTTGCCATCCACCGCAGGGTCGCTTTCCAGGTAATCCAAGCCGCGACCTGCGGCCCATGCCCAGGCTCGCAAGGCGCCCCACTGGTCCGGCTTGCGCGGCTGGCCCTTGTTCACCAGGCCAATGATGCCGCGCGTCAGGTCTGCCCCGTTATCCGGTTGCGCGCTCTGCGGATCGAGCATGGCGAATCCCCATCCGGCAGCAATCAGCTCCCACGTGCTGGGCGGGTCGCCGTCGGCATTCATCCGTGGAAACTCAAAGGGAACCGCGCGCTCGGGATTCCACCCCGGGTGCTGCGCAAAGACATCTTTCAGGCTCGGGTCCTCCCGCACCAGCAGCGTCTTCATCGCCTTGTTGATCCGCTCCAGCTCTTCCGGTGAGGGCTGCATGGGCGCGGGAAATCCGCTCTGCCCGAACATCATGAGCACCGGGACGGGCCCCTTGGCATCGGCCGGCGTCACCACCGTCATGCGCAGGTTTACCTCAATCTGCGGATACGCGGAGTTGTCTACATGGCCGTTCAGCACGGTCGCCATCACCGGATGAAATCCGACGTACTCCTTTTCGCTGGCCACCACGGCCCAGGTCACCTTGGGCACATCGTTCGGGATAAAGCCATACACAAACTCCTGGTAGTCATGCACGATTTGCGGACGGCGCTGGGTCCACCACATCTTTGCGGAGGTGACCTTCTGCCCGTTGTTCAGGGTCAGCGCGTCGGGCAGGTCAGGATAAGGATTGGCCTTTGTCTCGTCGTAATTAGCGTGGTCCGGCGCTTTGGGGTCGCCGCTCGGTCCGGGCCGAAGCGCCTGAATGCCAAGCTGGTCCATCATGTTCTGGTGGTCCTGCTCCGCAGTAAAGTTCACCGGCGGCGGCGCCCCTGAATTTTTGTCAGCGGGCTGTTGCGCGTGCGCCGGCATCAGGGCCAGCAGCAGCGCAGCCGAGAGAGCGGAACTTGCGAACGGGGAAGCGTGACGCATGGTGGTCTGCATGGTGTTACCCTTGTCTCGCTGTAAAAAGCGATTTACTTCGGAGCCCATGGTAGACCATTCCCAATGAAACCTGCAAAACATCTCGCCAGCCTGCTCGCCTTTCTTGCCGTCTTCGGCTCTCTCGCAGCTTCCGCACGCGCTAAATCCTCACAGGACGAAAAGGTGTGGGTGGGCAGCTGGGCTGCGTCGCAGCAGATTCCCGAGCCGCAGAACGCGCTTGCGCCCGAGGATCTGCGCGACGCCACGGTTCGCCAAGTGGTGCGGCTTTCCGCGGGTGGCGCCACGCTGCGCGTGCATCTTTCCAACGCCTTTGGAACGGCACCGATGACCTTCACCTCCGTGCATCTGGCGCTCGCGGTGTCGCCGGGGTCCTCCGCCATCCAGCCGGGATCCGATCATGCGTTGACCTTTTCCGGTGCGGCGTCTGTCACGGTCCCGGCGGGCGCGGAGTACATCTCCGATCCCATTGCGTTTTCGGTGGCACCTCTTGCCAGCCTTGCCATCAGTTTTCATCTGGATGAGCCGCCCGCGCGCGAGACAGGGCACCCCGGCTCGCGGGCAACCACCTTTGTCGTCCATGGGGATCTTGTGTCTGCGCCAGACCTGCCTTCGGCGAAGAGGGTGGATCACTGGTATCAGCTTGCGGGCGTGGATGTGCTGGCCCCGCCGGGCGCGGCGTCTGTGGTTGCGCTGGGAGACTCCATCACGGACGGCCACGCCAGCACGACCAATGGAAGCGATCGCTGGACAGACGTGCTTGCCGAGCGACTACAGGCTGCGCCAAAGATGCGCAGCATTGCGGTGCTGAACCAGGGCATTGGCGGCAATCATCTGCTGACGGACGGACTCGGGCCGAATGTGCTGGCGCGGTTTGACCGGGACGTGCTGGCACAGACCGGCGTGCGCTGGCTGATTGTGTTTGAGGGCGTGAACGACCTGGGCGCGCTGGCGCGCGAGGGGGAGGTTTCGCCGGAGCGGCACAAGGACCTCGTGCAGCGCATGATTGCGGCCTACCAGCAGATTCTCACGCGCGCCCACGCGCACGGCCTTCGCGTCTTCGGAGCCACCATCACATCGTTTGTCGGATCGGACTACTACAATCCAGGCCCGGCTTCAGAAGCGGATCGCGAGGCCATCAATGCCTGGATTCGAGCGCCGGGGCATTTTGACGCGGTTCTTGACTTTGATCAGGTGCTGCGCGATCCAGCCCATCCGGACCACCTGCTGCCGGCCTACGATTGCGGGGATCATCTGCATCCCAATCCTGCCGGCTATCGCGCGCTGGGAGACTCGATTCCGCTCACGCTGCTCGGGAAGTGACGGGCCCGGTTTAGGGCAGCCTCAGGCAGCGGTGGATGGTGCATTGTCAAACGTAAGCCGCAGCACGGTGATGTCGTCTTCCTGCCCGAAGGCCTGCGCCGCGTCTGCAATCTGCCGCGCAGTTTGACCGCTCACTTCGCGCGTGCGATCAAAGCCGAACAATTCGCCGTCAAGGTTGCGAGCCTCCAGCACGCCATCAGAAAGCAGAATCATCCGGTCGTGGTGCTCCATCCGGCCCTGCACCAGCTCATAGCGCTGCCCGGCCATCAATCCAAGAGGCAGAGCGGGAATCGTCTCAAGTTCCTTCCCAGAGAGATACGGAGCCAGATGGCCCGCATTGGCCAGCACGAACTCCCCGGAGGAGGAGATGCGCACGCAGCACGCCGTGGTAAAGCCGAGTTGCCCCTGCGCCACAAGGGCCTGGTTCAGGTGGAAGAGAATCTCCGCCGGATCATTCGATGTCTGGCAGCGCAGCACGCCCAGAATCATGGCCACGCGCATGGCCGCCGTGAGTCCTTTGCCTGAAACATCGCCCACCACCACGGTCAAGGACCCGTCCGGCGCCGGATGGATATAAAAAAAGTCGCCGCCCACTTCGCTGGCCGGCAAATAGACAGACTCCACCTGAAAGCCGTGCGTGGGCTCTGAGACGCGCTGCAGAAGCATCTGCTGCACGGAGCTGGCCGCCTGCAGCTCCGCGGCATAGGCTGCGCGCTCCCGCGCCGCCTCCACCATGTCCGCGCACAGCGCCGCATTTTCCAGCGCCGCCGCAGTCCGCAGGGCGATGGTGTTCAGCAGTTTCAAATTGGCCGCGGAGTAGCTCTCTGCGGCATCCGTGCTTGC
>DATKTQ010000328.1:0-2221 GCA_035531055.1 Occallatibacter sp.
CAAATCCGTGCCCGAATCGGAACGCCGGGATCTTGTGGCTGGCTGAACGGGAGTCAAAATGCCGGTCGCTCCGGGCGAAGACGCCGAAGGCCGAAGTGATAATGAAAGGCTGGTCTAACCCGACTTCCGCTATTCGACTGCCAAACTGGCGATTTTTTGAGGTTTTTGTTTCGCAAGTCGTTGGTAATGTGGTTGTGCGTTTTCAAAAGGCGCTGTAGTGCAGACCCACCCTCTTTTTCTTTTCGTGCGCTCGTGCATAATCCAAAGCCGGTATGTTTCTCAAAGAATCCACGCGTTTCAAAGATGGCAAGGAGCATCACTATTGGAGTCTGGTGGAAAACCGCCGCGTCGATGGCGGACGCAAGGTGGTGCAGCGCCACGTGCTTTACCTGGGCGAAATCAACTCCTCCCAACAGGCCGCCTGGCGCAAGACGATTGAGGTCTTTGAATCCGATTCAACCCAGGCTCGCACGGTCGCGCTCTTTCCCGAGGAAGGTTCGCCCGCAGTGGATGACGACCGCATCGTTCGCCTCCGCCTGGATCAACTGGAACTGCGCCGCCCCCGCCAATGGGGCACCTGCTGGCTGGCCAATGTTCTCTATCAGAAGCTCGGGCTGGACACCTTCTGGAGCGGCCATCTGCCGGCCAGCCGCAAGGGCACCCGCTGGGATCACGTGTTGCAAACCCTGGTCAGCTATCGGCTCATTGATCCGGGCAGCGAATGGCGGCTGCACCGGGAATGGTTCGACCAGAGCGCGATGGCCGATCTGCTCGGAGCCGATTACCGCCTGGCCGCTGACGACACGCTCTATCGCTGTCTGGATCAATTGATCGAACACAAGGCGGCGCTCTTTTCGCATTTGCAGGAACGCTGGAAGGATCTGTTTGCCGCGCGCTTTGACGTGTTACTCTACGACCTGACCAGCACCTATTTCGAAAGTGACCCGCCGTTTCCCGAAGGCGACCAACGCCGGTTCGGTTACAGCCGGGACAAGCGCTTTGATTGCGTGCAGGTCGTGATCGCGCTGGTGGTCACGCCCGAAGGTTTTCCGCTCGGCTACGAAGTGCTTCCGGGAAACACGCTGGACAAGCAGACGCTCAGTTCGGCGCTGGCCTCGATTGAAAAGCAATATGGCCAGGCGCGTCGCGTGTGGGTGATGGATCGCGGCCTTCCCACGGAGGAAACACTGGAGCAAATGCGCCGGAGCGATCCGCCGGTCCACTATCTGGTGGGCACGCCCAAGGGCCGGTTGAGCCAACTGGAATCCGCGCTGACGGAGCTGCCGTGGCAGCAAGTCCGCGAGGGCATCACCGTCAAACTGCTGCCGCAGGACGGCGAGGGCTACGTGTTTGCGCAAAGCGCGTCGCGGATCGGCAAGGAACGCGCGATGCGCCGCCGCCAGCTCAAGCTGCTATGGAAGCGCCTGCCGGAATTGCGCCAGATGAAGCAGCTCAAGCGGGACGACCTGCTGATGAAACTCGGTGCCGCCCGCCAGCAATGGCCCAGTGCCTGGCGTCTGGTGGCGGTGCGCGTGCCCAAAAAGGACGAAGCAATCAACGGGCAGACCTTCACATGGCGCTTGCGCAAAGCCCAGTTGCGGCAGGTGCGCCGCCGCGAAGGCCGTTACCTGCTGCGCACCAACCTGACGGCGGAGAATCCGGTCAAGCTCTGGGAATACTACATTCAACTCACGCAGGTCGAGGAAGCGTTCAAGAACCTCAAAGGCGATCTGTCATTGCGACCGGTTTATCACCAGCGAGAAGATCGGATTGAAGCGCACATCTTCGTGTCGTTCCTGGCGTATTGCCTGCATGTGACCTTGCGCCGGTGGCTGCGCGATCTGGCACCAGGGCTTACGCCGCGATCCGTGCTGGAGAAATTTGCGGCGGTGCAGATGATTGATGTGCATCTGCCGACGACCGACGGACGGCATGTGATCCTGCCGCGCCACACCCAACCGGAGAAGGAACTTCAAGTGTTGTTGGATCAGATGAAACTCACCCTGCCGGAACAGCCACCGCCCAGGATCACCGCTGCCGGCAAACTGGTCGAATGAGCCATTGTAGTGCAGACCTTTTGAATCGCTGGTTTGATTGCCAGCCACTTACGCCCTCACCCCACCTCGAATAGCGGAAGTCGGGTTAGCCGACTCTTCACTTTGGTGCGCGTGGCGTTGTGGAAGAAGTGGGATGGCCTGTGTTTGCTTCGCCGTTATGGGAC
>DATKTQ010000329.1:0-15166 GCA_035531055.1 Occallatibacter sp.
CATCCCCGAGCTGCGCCAGTTCGGCGAAGAATTCACTGCGGATTTTTACGACGCCATCACGCTTGACGCCACGCTCGATTGCCATGATGTCGTCGGCGGAACCGCCCGCACTCGCGTCCACGCCGCGCTCGACTCTGCCGCCGCGCGCGTCCGCGCCCTCACCACGGAGGCCGCACATGCAGGTGCGTAAGGCCCGGCTCCAGGACGCCTCTAACGTCTACGACCTGGTCAACTCCCTCTCCGGCGATGGAACGCTGCTCAAGCGCGCCTTCGCGGAGATCTGCGAAAACATTCGCGACTTCACCGTCGCCGAATCCGACGCCGGCGTCTTCCTCGGCTGCGGAGCTCTCCACTTTTACGGACCCCATCTCTGCGAGGTTCGTTCCATCGTCGTCAAGCCAGAGGCCAAAGGCAAGGGCGCCGGCGGCCGCATCCTTGCCGCCTTGATTGAAGAAGCCGACGCGCACGGGATTCAGTCCATCTGTCTCTTCACGCGTATCCCCGACTTCTTTTTCAAGTTCGCCTTCCGCACAGTCGAGGACAAATCCGAGCTCCCAGACAAGATCTTCAAGGATTGCCAGCTCTGTCCGCGCCTGCACCGCTGCGATGAAGTCGCCATGGTCCGCGGCCGCATTCCGCGCATGTCCATTCTTGGCCCTCGCCAGGAAGCACAGGAGCTCGTCCGCATCTCGGGCTAACTCCCGCCGCGCAGCATCGCCGCGGCCACAGCCGCCTGCCCATAACTCAGCCCACCGTCGCCCGGGCTCACGTTCCGATGTTGGTACACCTCAAAGCCCTCTCGCTTGAGTCCCTCTCGCAGCAGCCGCACCAGCCGCCGATTATGCATGCATCCGCCGCTCATCGCCACCTGCGTTGCACCCGTCATCGCGCGCGCCCTCACCGCAGCCCGAACAAAACCATCGGCCACACCCGCATGGAATCTCGCACTCACTCGCTCCCCGCTCACCCCTGCACGCACGTCCTCCAGCAGTTCGATCCACATTCCTCCCGTGCGCAGCCTCAGCGGTTCTCGTCGCTCGCCATCCCCGCCCGCCAACTCCATCGCGTAACCCGGCGCATCCGGCTCGTCCACCGCCAACCCCTCCAACTCAATTGCCGCCTGCGCTTCATAGTCCACCGTTCGCCGGCGCAGCACCACCGCCGCCACCGCATCAAACAGTCGCCCACAGCTGGAGGTCAGCGGAGCATTTACGCTCCGCTCCATCATCCGCCGCATCCACTGGCCTTCCCGCTCCGACGCGCCCACCAGCGCCCGCGTCCGCTCATCCGTCACATCCATCCCCGCCGCATGCAGATACCCCAGCGCCATCCGCCACGGCTCGCGAATCGCCGCCTCTCCGCCCGGCATCGGCACATTCTCCAGATGCGCAAACCGCTCAAACCCCTCCAGCCGGCACAGCAGCACCTCTCCGCCCCACACGCAACCATCCGTACCATACCCCGTTCCATCCAGTGCCAGCCCAATCACCGGCCCTTCCAGCCCATGCTCCGCCATGCACCCTGCCACGTGCGCATGGTGGTGCTGCACCGCAAGCAGCGGAAGGCCACGCTCCGCCGCCCACCCCTTCGCCCACGCCGTCGACAGGTACCCCGGATGCAGATCATGCACCACCGTCTGCGGCTCCACCTCGAAGGTTCGCATCAGGTGATCCAGCGACTCCTTGAAAAACTCCAACCCCGTCGCGCTTTCCAGGTCGCCCAAATGCTGGCTCTGGAAGGCCCACCGTCCCCGTGCCAACGCAAACACACTCTTCAGGTGCCCGCCCACGGCCAGCAACTGCGGCGCTTCCAGCGGCAGTTCCACGGCCAAAGGCACAAACCCGCGCGCTCTGCGGACCATCTGCGGCGCGCCCTCCACCACCGCGGCCACCGAGTCGTCACACCGCTGCAGAATTTCGCGATCATGCATCAGGAATGCATCTGCAATGCTGCCCAGCCGCGCCCGCGCCTCTTCGTTTTCGATCGCAATTGGCTCCTCGCTCAGGTTGGCTGAAGTCATCACCAGCGCCTGCACCCGCGCATCCGCAAACAGTAAGTGCTGCAGCGGCGCATAAGGCAAAAACACCCCAAGCCATGGAATTCCCGGTGCCACCACCGGCGCAATCCCGCACCCGGCCCGCGCCCGCGCCAGCACAATCGGCCGCGCCGCCGTCTGAAGCAGCGCCTCTTCCTCCGCCGAAAGCACGCATAGCTCTCGCGCAGCCTCCACGTCGCGCACCATCACGGCCAGCGGCTTCCCGTAGCGATGCTTCCTCTCCCGCAACCGCATCACCGCCGCCTCATTCGTTGCGTCTACGCTCAGGTGGAAGCCCCCAATCCCCTTGATCGCCAGCACCTGCCCCGCCAGCAGCCGCTCCACCGTTTCCGCAACCGGGCCCTCCGCCTCCATCGCCACACCTTCCGGCGATTCCAGCCACACCCGTGGCCCGCATTCCCGGCACGCATTCGGCTGCGCGTGGAATCGCCGACTCCCCGGATCGTCGTATTCCGCCTGGCACGCCGCGCACATCGCAAAGGCCGCCATCGAAGTCTGGGGCCGGTCGTACGGAATGCTCCGCGTAATCGTGAAGCGCGGCCCGCAATTCGTGCAGTTCAAAAACGGATAGCGATACCGCCGATCCTGCGGGTCCAGCAGCTCGCGCAGGCAGTCCTCGCACGTCGCCGCATCCGCCGGAATCCCCGTGCTCACCTGACCCTTCACCCGGCTCAGCACAATGCGGAACTCGCACTCGCCCGTCGCCTCCAACGGTTGCACACCCACCGCGTCAATGCGCGCCAGGGGCGGCGCCTCCGCGCGCAACCGCGCCAGAAAAGCCTCCACCTGCAACGGCGTACCCTCCAATTCCATCGTTACGCCGTCCGTGTCATTCCCGATGAAGCCGCCCAGCCCCTCTTCCAGCGCCAGCCGGTACACAAACGGACGAAAACCCACGCCCTGCACCACGCCGCGCACCTGCACGCCGCGCCGTTGCCGCGCCGCCACCCCATGCCCATCTTTGCCCGTCATCCCGCACCGCTACGCATCGCCAACCAGCATACTGCAACTTCGAGCGTCTAATTCTTGTGGCACTGGTCCGCGTCAGGAAATGCGATACTCGGGAGAACTCCATGTTCCGTCTGCCGCCGCCGCGCTTCTCCTGCTCGCTTGCCCTGCTAGCCATCGTCTGCTTCGCGCCTTTCGCCTTCTCCCCTGCCCAGTCGCCAGACAAGCCATCGCCCGGCCAGCCATTGCCGGATCAGCCATCCGATCAGGCTGCCTTCCTCAGCCATCTCGACGCCGCCGTCCAAGCCCGTTATGACCGTGTCCTCGCTTTCACAGACGTTGAGCACTACTCCGTCTTTCGCGGCAAGGACCAGACCCACCCCGCGGCGGAAATGACCGTCCGCATCACTTATCGCAAAGGCGTCGGCAAGAGCCACGTCATCCTTTCGCAAACCGGATCTTCCATTATTCAGAGCCTCGGCCTTGAGCCCCTGCTGGATAGCGAAGAGGCCATCAACAATCCCGCGGATGTCCGCAGGTCCTGGTTCACCACGGAGAACTACGTCATGAAGCTCCTGCCTGGCCGGAGCCTTCTGCTCCGCGGCGTCCTCTGCCAGGCCGTCTCCATCAAGCCGCGCCACAGGGCGACCAACCTCATTGACGGAACCCTCTGGGTGGACCCCGCCACCTTCGCCATCCTCCGCGTGGACGGCATTGCCTCCAAAAGACCCTCCATCTTCGCCGGAACCACGCACATGCTGCGCGATTACGCCTTCATGGACGGCTTCTCCCAGGCCATTCATGCCCGCGCACAGGCAGACAGTTTCTTCTTCGGCCGCACTGTCGTCACCATCGACTACACCGACTACCACATCCAACTCTCCCCCGGACCCTGAGCGTCTCTTTCGCCCCTATACGCCGCCCCACCGCCGCGTCTCCCACTGCTCTATACTGTCTTCTGTGACTCCGTTTTTCGGTGACTGGAAACTCGACGCGGCACTCACCTCCTGCCTCGTGCTCGGGCTCAGGCACGGCTTTGATTACGACCACCTCGCCGCCATCTCTGACATCACTGCCGTGCAGCGCAACTGGTGGAAGGGCCTGCGCCTCGGCATGACCTACGCCCTCGGCCACGCTTTCACCGTCGTCGCCCTCGGCATCGCTGTCCTTCAGTTGCACGTTGGCCTACCCCAGGGGCTGGACAACTGGACCGAGCGCCTCGTTGGCCTCACTCTCATCGTTCTTGGCCTCGGCGTCGTCGCTGGAATCCTCCGCAAAGACGCGCACGGCCACACCCACGCCCGCGTGGAAAGCCGCCTCGCCATTGCCATCAATGGCCTGCTCTGGCTTGCCTGGCGCGCACGCCGTCTGCGCCAACCCGGCCTGCCCCGCCCCGACCGCTTCCAGTGGATGTACAACGGCAAGTCCGTCTTCCTCATTGGCATCCTCCACGGCATCGGCGCGGAAACCCCCAGCCAGCTTGCACTCTTCTTCCTCACTGCAAACCTCGGCGGAACCTCTCGCGGCATGCTCGGGCTCGCCGCCTTCGCCCTTGGACTCGTCGCCATGAACGCCGTCATGACCGCCTCCATGAGCAGCGCCTACCAGGCCTCCGGCGGCCACCCGCGCTTTTACCACGCCATCGCCTGGACCGGCGCCCTGTACAGCTGTGCCATCGGCGTCATCTTCCTCTTCGGCATTGCGGACCACCTTCCCTCTCTCGGCTAGCGCCTTCGGCAACTCGCCCGTATTCCGCGGGTTGCACCGCGCAAAACCCGGGATTCCACCCCGTGACGGTTATCACGCCCTCGGCATCGCGTTCATCAGTACAATTGGGCTGAAACGAGCCGAGAAGAGCTGAGCCTCGCGGCGCAGCCAACATTCGGCTCCCGGGAGGTAACGTGCCAGCCTTCACACCTCCGCCGCTGCCCAGCGACGACAAACGCTGGAAAATCGTCAACGGCACCATGCGCAAAAATGGCTTTGCTCGTCACGCGCTCATTGAGGCACTCCACACCGTGCAGTCCTCGTTCGGTTACCTCGACGACGACTCCATCCGTTTCGTTGCCCGCTCCCTGCGCGTCCCGCTCAGCCAGGCCTATGGCGTGGTCACCTTCTACCACTACTTCAGCCTCAAGCCGCCCGGCCAGCACACTCTCACCGTCTGCGCCGGAACCGCCTGCTACATCAAGGGCGCGGACAAACTTCTGGCCGAGGCAGAAAGAAAACTCGCCGTCGCTCAGGGCCAAACCACCCCGGACGGCAAAGTCAGTCTGATGACCGCCCGCTGCGTCGGTGCCTGCAGCCGCGCTCCCGTCGTCCTCTGCGATGGCGAAGTCTCGGGCGAAATGTCCCATCAGCAGTTGCTGGCTCAGCTGGAAAGGTGGACGGTGGAATGAATCTCGACGAGCTGGAACTCATCGCCAAAAGCGTGCGCCAGGAAAACGCGGTCTACGACTACGAACTGAACGTCTGCATGGACCTCGCCTGCGCCAGTCAGGGCGCAGAAAAGCTCCGCGAGGCCCTCATCGCCGAGGCCGACGCCTCCGGCAAAAAAGTCCTCGTGCGCCGCACCGGCTGCATGGGCCCCTGCTCTTCCGGCCCGCTGCTGCGCGTCGATCCCGACGAGACCCTCTACCGCCACGTCCGCGAAACCCACGCGCAGGCCATCGTCAACAGCCTCGGCGGCCAGCCCGTCGCCGAACTCCAGTGCGACCTGAACGAGCACTTTGACAAGCAGGTGCGTGTCGTCCTCGAAAACGCCGGATACATCGATCCCGAAAAGATCGACGACTACATCTCCCGCGATGGCTACAAAGCACTGCTCGGCGCACTCACTGAGATGACCCCGCAAGGCGTCATCCACCGCATCACTGAGAGCGGCCTGCGCGGCCGTGGCGGCGGCGGATATCCCACCGGCCTCAAGTGGAGCACCGTGGCCAAGGCCGGCGGCGACGTCAAATACGTCGTCTGCAACGGCGACGAGGGCGACCCCGGCGCATTCATGGATCGCAGCGTAATGGAAGGCGATCCCCATCGCGTCCTGGAAGGCATGGCCATCGCTGCCTACGGCGTCGGCGCCAGCAAGGGCTTCATCTACGTCCGCGCCGAGTACCCAGTCGCCGTCTCGCGCCTCACCACCGCCATTCGCGAAGCCCGCCGCCGCGGCCTGCTCGGCAGCGGCATCGGCGGCACCACCTTCAACTTCGACATTGAGATCCGCCTCGGTGCCGGCGCCTTTGTCTGCGGCGAGGAGACCGCACTCATCGCCTCCATTGAGGGCCTTCGCGGAACCCC
The DNA here is from genome assembly GCA_035531055.1 of Occallatibacter sp. Lineage (GTDB taxonomy): Bacteria > Acidobacteriota > Terriglobia > Terriglobales > Acidobacteriaceae > Telmatobacter. The sequence continues at coordinate 6,302 of DATKTQ010000329.1, forward strand.
CACGCCGCGCCCGCCTTACCCCGCCGTCAGCGGTCTCTGGGGCCGTCCCACCCTCATCAATAACGTGGAAACCTACGCCAACGTCGCGCCCATCATTCGCAACGGCGGTAAATGGTTCTTCAACATGGGCTCGGAGCGCAGCAAAGGCACCAAGGTCTTCGCCCTCACAGGCCGCATCACCAACACCGGCCTCATCGAGGTGCCTCTCGGCATCAAGCTCCACGAGATCATCGACGACATCGGCGGCGGCGTACCCGGCGGTCACACGCTCAAGGCCGTCCAAACCGGCGGCCCTTCCGGCGGCTGCATCCCTGCCCACATGCTCGGCCTCGGCGTCAGCTATGACGCCCTCATGGCCGCAGGCTCCATCATGGGCTCCGGCGGCATGATCGTCATGGACGACACCTCCTGCATGGTCAACGTCGCCCGCTACTTCATCGAGTTCTGTATGACCGAGTCCTGCGGAAAGTGCATCCCCTGCCGCGCCGGCACTGCCCAAATGCACACCCTGCTCACCCGCATCTGCCAGGGCACAGGCACCATGGAGGATCTCGATCTGCTCATTGATCTCTGTGACACCGTCAAGAACACCAGCCTCTGCGGCCTCGGCCAAACCGCGCCCAACCCCGTGCTCAGCACTCTCAAATACTTCCACGATGAATACATTGAGCACATCGTGCACAAGCGCTGCCCGGCCGGTGTCTGCAACATCCAGGCTCCCGTGGAGGTGCTCGCATGAGTGAATCCGTCGAAGTCAAAACTCTCATCATCAATGAAAAGGAAGTCAGCGCCCGCCGCGGCCAAACCATCCTCGAGGTCGCGCGCGAAAACGACATCGACATTCCCACCCTCTGCCATCTCGACGGCCTCACCGATGTCGGAGCCTGCCGCCTCTGTCTGGTGGAAATCAAGGGCCTCAACAAACTCCTTCCCGCTTGCGTCGCCACCGTCTCTGAGGGCATGGAGGTCAGCACCAACACCGAGCGCCTCCGCAAATACCGGCGCAACATTCTGGAACTGCTCTTCGCCGAGCGCAACCACATCTGCTCCGTTTGTGTGGCCAACGGTCACTGCGATCTGCAGTCGCTTGCGCAGGAGCAGGGCCTCACCCACGTCCGTCTGCCTTATCGCAACCCCAACCTCCCCGTCGACGCCTCGCATGAGCGCTTCACCGTTGACCACAACCGATGCATCCTCTGCACCCGCTGTGTCCGCGTCTGCGCGGAAATCGAAGGCGCGCACGTCTGGGACGTCATGGGCCGCGGAATCAACTGCACCGTCATCACCGATCTCCATCAGGACTGGGGCAGTTCCAGCTGCACCAGTTGCGGCAAATGCATCCAGGTCTGTCCCACCGGAGCCCTCTTCGACAAGAGCAAGATCGGCTCCGAACATCCCAAGCACCCTGACTTTCTGCCCTACCTGAACCTGATGAGGGAGGCGAAATGAGTAAGCTCAAGCTGGCAACGGTCTGGCTGGACGGCTGCTCCGGCTGCCACATGTCCTTTCTCGATATGGACGAGCGCCTGCTCGATATCGCCGAGCTAGTCGACATCGTTTACAGCCCGCTCGTCGACACCAAACAATTCCCGGACATGGTAGACATCGCGCTCGTCGAGGGTGCCGTCGCCTCCGTCGACGACGAAAAGAAAATCCGCAAGATCCGCGCGCATACCCGCCTGCTCGTCGCCATGGGCGACTGCGCCGTCACCGGCAACGTCCCATCCATGCGCAATCCCTTCGGCCCCCAGCCCATCCTGGAACGCGCTTACATCCAGAACGCCAGCGCCCAGCCGCAGATTCCCTGCGTCGTCGTGCCCCAGTTGCTCACCGTCGTCCGTCCCATTCATGAGTTCGTGAAAGTCGACGTCTTTCTTCCCGGCTGTCCCCCTTCGGCAGACACCTTCCACGCCGCGCTCACCGCGCTCATTCACGGCGAGCCGCTGGATGTCTCCGCCCTCACACGCTTCGGAGCTTGAGCCCATTGGAGCCCGCACCATGACGCAAACCATCACCATCGATCCCGTCACACGCCTCGAGGGCCACGGCAAAATCACCATCCGGCTCAGCCCCGAGGGCCAGGTCGAAACCGCGCAGTTCCACGTCACCCAGGTCCGCGGATTTGAAAAGTTCTCTGAGGGCCGCCCGTTTTATGAGATGCCAAGCCTCATGGCGCGCATCTGCGGCATCTGCCCCGTCTCCCATCTCATCGCCTCGGCCAAGGCTTGCGAGGCCATCATGTCCGTGCGCATCCCTTATCCCGCCGCGCAGCTGCGCCGCATGCTCAACCTAGCCCAGATGGTGCAGTCCCACGCGCTCAGCTTTTTCTATCTCGCCTCCCCAGACCTCCTCCTCGGCATGGAGTCCGATCCCGCCAACCGCCACATCTTCGGCGTCGTCGCCGCCAAACCCGAACTCGGCCGTGCCGGCATCGCCCTCCGCCGCTTTGGCCAGTACATCATTGAGCTGCTCGGCGACAAGCGCATCCATCCCGGCTGGGTCATCCCCGGCGGCGTCACCGAACCCCTCGCCCCCGCCAAGCGCGACCAGATCCTCGCCATGATTCCCGAGGCCCTCGCCAACGTCCGGCTAGCCCTCGACGCCTACAAGCAGATCGCCGATCAGTTCCGTCCGGAGATCGAAGTCTTCGCCAACTTCCCTTCGCTCTTCCTCGGGCTCATCCACGAAGATGAATCCATCGCCTTCACCGATGGCGAACTCCGCATGATCGACCCCAGCGGCGCCATCCTCGAGGACGGCATGAACGCCACCCGCTTCACCCAGGTCATCGGCGAGGCCGTCGAGCCGTACAGCTACACCAAATTCGCTTATTACAAGCCGCTCGGCTATCCCGAAGGCTCTTACCGCGTCGGACCCCTCGCACGCCTCAACATCGCCAGGACCATGGGCACCCCGCTCGCCGATGCCGAGCTCGTCCTTTTCAAGCAACTCGCCAGCGGTCCCGTGCAAAGCTCCTTCCATTACCACCACGCGCGACTCATTGACATGCTCTTCGGCATCGAGAAAATCGAGCTGCTCCTCAATGACCCGCTCATCCTCGACCACCACGTCCGCGCCACCGCCGGAGTAAACCAGCTCGAAGGCGCCGGCATCGCCGAGGCGCCGCGCGGAACTTTGATGCACAATTACAAGGTGGACGAAAACGGCAAAATCACCTGGGCCAACCTCGTCATCGCCACCGGCCAGAACAACAACGCCATGAACCGCGGCGTCCTCCAGGCCGCACGCCATTACGTGCGCGACGGCAAATTCACCGAGGGCATGCTCAACCGCATCGAGGCCGTCGTCCGCACCTTTGACCCCTGCCTCAGCTGCTCCACCCACGCCTTCGGGCAGATGCCTCTCGCCGTCTCACTCCTCTCGGCAGAGGGCCGCCTGCTCGACCAGGCCATCCGTTAGCGCCATGCCCGCTCCAGTGCAGTGCCTCCTGCTTGCCTGCGGCAACGCGCTCCGCCAGGATGATGGCGTCGGGCCGTGGCTTGCGGATTGGGCACTCGACAACATCCTCTCCGAGCCCGGCCTCCGCATCCTCTCCCGCCACCAGTGGGCACCTGAGCTCGCCGAAGACATCGCCCACGCCCGCTCGGTCCTCTTTCTTGACACCTCCACCAGCACCCTGCCCGGCCAGGTCCTGCTTCTCCCCGTCAAGCCCTCCTCCACCGTCCAGGGTCTCGCAACCCATCATCTCGACCCGCCGCAGCTCCTCTGCCTTGCCCGCGCTCTCTACGGCGTCATCCCGGAGGAAGCTCTCCTGCTCACCGTCGGCGCGGCTTCCCTGGAATTTCAGCAGGACTTCAGCGCCATCGTCCATGAGGCCCTGCCTCGCGCCTCCGAGCTCCTTCAGCAAACCATCCAGCGCCTGTGCCATCTACCCAAGCCCGTACTCGCCCCGTCGCCCGAGTCCCCTTGCCAGCAGATTTGAAATATGTCCCCTCCTCCGAAACCAAGTGACCCAGATCACATCCTTCCCGCGCTCCTGTTGTTACAAACAAAGTGTCTTAGCGAGTCTTTCCACGGAGGTCCACCGGTGGGTTTCAGGCCGTCCCCTCTCGGCCTCGCCCCACTCAACAGCACGGCCATGGCTATTCTTCCCTTTCAAAATCCGCATTTTCCCACAGACGTTTGCTACTCAGACCAAATTGGTCGTATACTGAAATCCGACTATTCCGGTCGTAGTTCTGGCCAGCGGTCTTTCCGCCGGCTGCGGGAGTCCAAGGGTTGAGCGTCCTCAGTGATCTGAAAATCGGCGAAACCGGGGTCCTGGTCGGCCTCCAACTTCCTGAATCCGTCCAGAACCATCTGATGCACATGGGGTTTGTGCCAGACGCCCTGGTCACCGTGCTGCGCCGCGCTCCCGCCGGCGATCCCACCGTCTACGGCATTGACGGCATGGAGATTGCCCTCCGCCACGAAACTGCGGAGTCCATCCACGTCCGTCCCGCGCAGGCCGTCGACCTCCCGCAGCAGGCCCCGGAAACCTCGGAACTCCTGGAACCCAAGGTAGCCCCCGACCTCACTCCCGACCTTGCCGAGGCCACGCGATGAGCGCCTGCTGCACCACCCCCGCTTTTGAGCCGCCCATCGCGCCTCCGCCTCCCGGAGCGCTGCGCACGGTCGTGCTCATCGGCCCGCCCAACTCCGGCAAGTCCACCCTCTTCAACCGCCTCACCGGCCTGCGCCAGAAAGTCGCCAACTACCCCGGCGTCACCGTCGAGCAGCGCATGGGGCTCATGTCCGGCATCGGCCGCGACGACCTTACCCTCATCGATCTGCCCGGTGTGTACTCGCTCTCGCCATTCTCTGAGGATGCGCGCGTCGCCATAGATGTCCTCCAGGGCAAAATGCCCGGCTCCCCCAAGCCAGACGCCGTCCTGCTCGTGCTCGACTCGCTCCATCTCACCCGCCAGCTCATGCTCGCCGCCCCCGTGCTCGCCCTCGGCCTGCCCACCCTCATTCTCCTCAACATGTCCGACCTCATGGAGTCTCGCGGTGGCGCAGTGGACGCTCTGGAACTCGCCCGCCAGCTCGGCGCGCCTGTGGCCCAAATCAGCGCCGTCCACCGCACCGGACTCGACGCCATTCCGCTCTTCCTCAACCGCCAGACCGCCTCCACGCAGCCGCTCACTCTGCCCGTCATCGGGAACGCAGCCAGCACCCACAAATGGGCCGCGCAGGTCAGCCGCCGCACCGGGTACCGCGCTCCGCTCTCGGCAGAGAGCAGCCGCAGAATCGACAACGTCCTCCTCCACCGCATCTGGGGACCACTGCTTTTCCTGGCCGTCGTGGTCACCGTCTTTGAGGTGGTCTTCGCCATCGGCCAGCCGCTCTCAGACGGCTTCGGCGACCTGCTCGCGCGCGCCGCAGCGCTCGTCCAGCCCCTGCTGCCCGCCGGATGGATTCAGTCCCTCCTCATTGACGGCATATGGAAGGGCATCTCCTCGGTCCTCGTCTTCCTGCCGCAGATTCTCCTGCTCTTCCTCTTCATCGGCATCCTCGAGGACTCCGGTTACCTCGCCCGCGCCGCGCTCATCGCCGATCGCGTCATGCGCACCACCGGCCTCAACGGCAAGGCCTTCATCCCTCTGCTCTCGGCCTACGCCTGCGCCGTCCCCGCCATCATGGCCGCCCGCACCATTGAGAACAAGCGCGACCGCCTCGCCACCATCCTCGTCACGCCCTTCATGACGTGCTCCGCACGCCTGCCCGTGTACATGCTCCTCATCGCGGCCTTCATCCCCCACCGCACGTATCTTGACGGCCTCATCGGCCTGCAAACCCTCACCATGCTCGGCCTCTATCTCGCCGGATTCATCGCCGCCATGACCACCGCCTGGCTGCTCAAAAGCTCCGTCCTCAAATCCAGCGAAACCCCCTTCATCCTCGAGCTGCCTCAGTACCGCATGCCCACCCTCCGCTCGCTCGCCACGCGCGTCATTGACCGCGGCAACGTCTTCCTCCGCCAGGCCGGAACCATCATCCTCGCCGTCACCATCGGCCTCTGGGTGCTCGCCCACATTCCGCCCGTCTCGCTCGGCCACGGCACCTACGCCGCGCCCCAGCTGGCCAGCAGCATGATTGGCCGCCTCGGCCACTTCATTGAGCCCGCCATCGCCCCCCTCGGCTTCAACTGGAAAATCGGCATCGGCCTCATCTGCAGCGTCCTCGCCCGCGAAGTCATGGTCAGCACCATGGGCACCCTCTACGGCGTCGACCCCGCCACCCAGACCCTCAATCTACACGCCGCACTCCACAGCGACCTCACCCTCGGCGGCGCGCTCGCCCTCATGATCTTCTTCGCCTTCGCCATGCAGTGCACCTCCACCATGGCCGTCGTCCGGCGAGAAACCAACAGCTGGAAGTGGCCCGCCATCCAGTTCACTTACATGCTCGTCCTCGCCTGGACCGCAGCCTTCGCCGTCAACCACATCACCATGTACCTCCTCCGATAAACCCGCGCCCCGCCCCCGCCCAGGTCCGCACTCGGACAACAAGGCCACGCCCGGAAGCCAATCGGTGAGCGCATTGGAATTCGTCAATCGACGATTACTTCCGGTTTGCCTGTGACGCGACCACCGAAGACCGGGTTCGCGCCGAGGCCACGTTCGCGAATCCGCCGAGCGGAAACCTGGCTCAGGACGCAATCAGCGTCTTGGGTTGCGAGTGAATATGGATGATAAACGCTGGGATAGCTATGAGCCAGAGCAAAACGATCCAGAGCGCGAAGGGCAGCAACTCGCCTGTCGGTAGTGGACCAAAACAATAGGCTGCCCCCCCGTTCAAACTACCGTGAAAGAGCATACAGAGTAAAACGCTCTTCGTGTTGGAGAAGATGAGAACGAAGAGTGCGCAAACCGGGAACATTCCTCCGAGAAAGAGCAGGTAAAGTAGCCACGTTTTTTGCCCCTCAGAGTTGATCGCCAGATAGAACGGGAGGTGCCACACGCCCCAAAAGAGTGCCATCGTGGCTGCTACGGTGAAAGGCGAATAATTTCTGGCCATTTCAGGCAGATAGAAGCCTCGCCATCCGAGTTCCTCGCCAACGCTGAAGAGGGCCAGGACCACGACCGCGATTGGCAACTGAGACCAAGGAGACAGCGAAGGCATGGGATGGCCCAGGGATTTGTAAAGCAGCAGTGCCGCGTATTGTGACGCAGGCGGCAGTAATAATACCGCTGCGTACCAAAATAACGGCGCGCGCCCTTTGACCAGGGGGGACAGCAAGGAACGCATGGAAGCATTTCCGAAGAGCAACCTCGTAGTAATCAAAGCGGCCAGAGCCGGAGCGAACTGCGCGCACGTTTGAAGCCCGTGGGAAACATGGGCATGGATTAGACCATATTTGCTAAGTGCCGCAGGAGCCTCAATCAGCCAGCTTAGTACAAAAGTCAGACCAAGAAACGTAGCTACTGGGCGAAGACTTCGGTCAACGTTGTCATGCCGCATTGTTTCGGGCATCCTCCGACGGTAAATACCTGAAATGGGCAGCGCACAGGAGCATACCACAATCCGCCATCGAGCGACCAAGCCCCTCCAGTGCTGCTTGATTGGCTTCCCGACCATTTCGATTGGCGTCGGAGTAGTCGAGGCGACTGCACAATCTGATCGGAAGCCGCGCCTCTATAACAGTTTGAATGAGTGTTTGGACTCTGGCGGAGGTTCCGAATTGGCTGCTAGCCGTAGTACAAGACGCCCATCTGCTGCAATAGTTTCTGAAGAGATTCTCGAAGCGACTCCATCGACGCAGGTGCTCCGTTGAGCGTTATGCGCCCGTTGGCCACTACGGATAGTTTCATGACCGGTTGTGCCGGCTTCTGTTCAACCAAGAATCAACCGTGGCGACCAAGAGCAGGAGAACACTGAAAATCGACCTTAGCATGCCGGAGCTATAGAACTGAGGCTCTGCCGGAATATCGTGGGCTAGCCGCATGTTGCTTCTGAAATCCGCTGTCGCTGAGTGCCAAATCGCCGAGGCACTCACCGAAGGCCCCGCCCCAAAAACCCCAAGCCGTCCATACATCCCCCAACCCTCCCCTCATTCGAAACATGTAGAGTCGCAGCCTTCGGGCCCTCGCGCCCCATCGCCGCCAATCCATCCTCCGCCGAAGACGCCTCCCCACCATCAAATACCTTGACTCATCCTTATGAGTCATTTACACTCACTCCATGGCTAAACGGCTACAGGTCATCGTTCAGGACCCGGAATATCGCGATATTCAGCGTGCGGCGCGCCTGCGCCGCATGTCCATCGCCGAATGGGTGCGCCAAGCCCTCGTGCAGGCCCGCAAAAGCGAACCCGGCCGCGAAGTTGCCTCCAAGCTTGATGTCATTCGAGCGGCGGCACGCATGGATTTTCCCACCGCAGATATTGACCGCATGCTCGAAGAGATTGAGCAGGGTTACGGTTCGGGCGCGCATCTGTGATTTTCCTCGACTCGAACATCCCCATGTATCTGGTGGGCGCTCCCCATCCCCATAAATCCGGTGCCCGGCGTTGGCTCGAGGAGCTGGTCAGCAGCCGGGAGCGGCTCGTCACCGATGCCGAAGTCCTCCAGGAAATCCTTCACCGTTACGTCGCCATCAACCGGCCCGATGCGATTCAGCCCGCCTTCGATGCCCTGCTCGGCGTCGTCGATGAAGTCTTCCCGGTCGACCGGCTCGCCGTCGAACGAGCCCGCGCAATCGTGCTCGGGCAGAAAGCGTTATCCGCGCGCGACGCCATTCACCTCGCCACGATGCAAATCCATGGCATCCAGCGCATCCTCAGCTTCGACCGCGGCTTCGACCAGTTTCCCGGCGTCACGCGCCTGTCCTGAGACAGACACCTCGCCCAGCTTGGCCCCACCC